>NZ_REBQ01000117.1 GCF_007692655.1 Halomonas sp. | reverse complement strand
AAGACCATTGATAGCGAAATGTGATCCTTGGTATGGATCACCACTGCGCTCAAGGAATCTGAATGCCTATTGTGACACTGCCGGACGGTAGTCAAAGAACGTTTGAAGATCCGCTAACTATCATGCAGCTTGCAGAATCCATTGGCCCTGGTTTGGCTAAGGCATGTATCGCTGGAAAGATTGACGGTGTGTTGGTGGATGCCGCTGACTTGATCGATCGTGACGCCCAGGTGGCCATTATTACTGGGCGCGATGCTGAGGGGTTGGAAATTATTCGCCACTCCTGTGCACACTTGATAGGTCATGCGGTTAAGCAGATGTATCCCGAAGCCAAAATGGCAATCGGGCCGGTTATCGAAGATGGCTTCTATTACGATATCGAGTTTGGTCAGTCTGTTTCACCGGAAGACCTTGAGGCTATCGAAGCACGCATGCAGTCTTTGATTGAGCGTGAATACGATGTGGTTCGTGAGTACGTTGATCGCGACCAGGCCATGCTGACTTTTTTACACCGTGATGAGCCTTATAAGCAGGAAATCGTTCGCCAAATACCGGACGATGCAGCTGTGCGGCTGTACCATCACGAAGAATATACTGACATGTGTCGCGGTCCACACGTGCCGAATACGCGGCATTTGAAAGCTTTTAAGCTTACCAAGTTAGCGGGCGCTTATTGGCGTGGCGATGCAGCTAACACCATGCTGACCCGTATTTATGGGACCGCCTGGGGAGATAAGAAGCAGCTTAAAGCCTACCTAAAGCGTCTCGAAGAAGCTGAGAAGCGCGATCACCGTAAGCTTGCTCGGAAAATGGACTTGTTCCATATCCAGGAAGAAGCACCTGGCATGGTGTTCTGGCATCCCAATGGCTGGACCATGTATCAGGCGCTGGAAGATTACATGCGCACTATCCAGCGTGAGCACGGCTACCAAGAGATTAAAACGCCTCAGGTTGTTGATTTGTCGCTATGGAAAAAATCGGGGCACTGGGGGCATTACAGTGAGCTGATGTTTACCACTGAATCTGAAAAGCGCGAATATGCGGTAAAACCGATGAATTGCCCCTGCCATGTGCAGGTATTCAATCAGGGGTTGAAGAGCTATCGCGATTTGCCTTTACGTCTAGCTGAGTTTGGTAGCTGTCACCGTAATGAACCTTCTGGTTCGCTGCATGGACTTATGCGTGTGCGTGGCTTTACTCAGGATGACGCACACATATTCTGTACAGAAGGGCAGATTCAAGCTGAGGCAGAAGACTTTATAGCGTTGACATTGCAAGTGTATAAAACGCTTGGATTTGAAGACGTAGAGCTTAAGCTTTCAACGCGCCCGGATGACTTCCTGGGCGAGGCGGAAATGTGGGATCAG
The DNA here is from genome assembly GCF_007692655.1 of Halomonas sp. Lineage (GTDB taxonomy): Bacteria > Pseudomonadota > Gammaproteobacteria > Pseudomonadales > Halomonadaceae > Vreelandella. The sequence goes on along the minus strand of NZ_REBQ01000117.1, from coordinate 23,748 downwards.
GCAGAGCAAGGTCTCGAGGCGGCATTAAATGCGACCGGCCTTACATGGGACTTGCAGCCTGGCGAGGGAGCCTTTTACGGGCCTAAAATTGAATTTGCACTGCGCGATTGTCTGAATCGTGTCTGGCAATGTGGTACCCTACAGCTTGATTTTAACTTGCCAGGGCGCCTAGGCGCTCAGTATGTTGATGAAGATGGCGTGCGCAAGACGCCAGTGATGCTTCACCGTGCGATTCTGGGGTCCTTCGAGCGTTTCTTGGGGATTCTCATTGAGCACTATGCAGGGGCTATGCCATTATGGCTTGCACCGCAGCAGGCAGTTGTCATGACTATCACTGATTCACAGCGAGAATATGCGCTTGAATTAGAGAAACGGCTGCAAAAAAGTGGCTTACGCGTTAAAGCGGACTTGAGGAACGAGAAGATCGGCTTTAAAATCCGTGAGCATACGTTACAGAAAGTTCCCTATCTCCTGGTGGTAGGAGATAAGGAAGTCGAAGCTGACTCAGTGGCCGTGCGAACTCGCAGCGGCGAAAATCTCGGTACAATGACGGTCGATGAATTTATTGAGCGCCATACTGCCGAAAGAGCAGCCCTGGCGACATCGTCAATTGCCTAAGGAGACGGAACGATCAAGAGAAGCAACCAGCGCGGACGTCCAGCAGACAAACGTCCACCAATGAACGAGCGAATTGTTGAAGAAGAAGTACGCCTGATCGGTAGCGATGGTGAGCAGTTGGGTGTTGTACCCACCACCGAAGCGCTTGAGCGTGCAGAATCTGAAAGCTTAGATCTCGTGCAAATTTCGAATGCCGACCCCATCGTCTGTAAGATTATGGATTACGGCAAATTCGTTTTTGAGACCAAGAAGCAGAAAGCGGCTCAAAAGAAGAAGCAGAAGCAGATCCAGGTTAAGGAAGTTAAATTCCGCCCTGGCACCGACGAAGGCGATTATCAGGTCAAGCTGAAAAACCTGACACGCTTTTTGGAAGGTGGTGACAAGGGCAAAGTCACATTGCGCTTCCGTGGTCGTGAAATGGCGCACCAAGACATCGGTCGTAAACTGATGGAAAGGATCGCGGCAGACCTGGAAGAGATCGGACTGGTAGAGTCTTTCCCGAAAATGGAAGGCCGCCAAATGATCATGATTATTGCCCCGAAAAAGAAGTGATCCAACGGCGCTGTCAACGGGCCATCGTGAAAACGGTGGTCGGCCCTGGATTTTCTAAAAAATATCGAGCGGAGTATTCCTCATGCCGAAAATCAAAAGCAACAGTGGCGCTGCTAAGCGCTTTAAAAAGACGGCCAATGGCTTTAAGCACAAGCAGTCTTTTCGTAGCCACATCCTGACCAAGAAATCGACCAAGCGTAAGCGTCAACTGCGTGGAATGAAGCAGGTTCACGCCGCTGATAAAGCGCTTGTCCAGCGTATGCTGCCGAATCTATAAATCGGGTTTTCGTTTTTCTGAGCGCACAATGGTTGCCTCAGCCTTAAAGTCAGGAGTGTGTTATGACTCGAGTTAAACGTGGCGTAGTAGCGCGTCGTCGCCATAAAAAAGTATTGAAGCTTGCCAAGGGTTACTACGGTGCCCGTTCACGTGTGTTCCGCGTGGCCAAACAAGCCGTCATTAAAGCTGGACAGTATGCTTACCGTGACCGTCGTAACCGTAAGCGTCAGTTCCGTGCGCTATGGATCCAGCGTATTAACGCCGGTGCGCGCATTAACGGTATGTCTTACAGCCGCTTTGTCGGTGGTCTTAAGAAAGCCGGTATTGAAATCGACCGTAAAGTATTGGCCGATTTGGCAGTACACGAGAAGGCTGCATTTGCTGCCATCGTGGAAAAAGCCAAGGCTGCCCAATAAGGTAATTTGCACTGGGTTTTTGCCCGTGTAATGTGCCTGAGGTCATTTCTGAGTGACCCATCCAGGGGAAGAGCAGCCGCTCTTCCCCTGTTTTTTTGTCACCTTCAACCTGCCACGCCATCTTCAGAGGTGGGCACCGCTTAATTCGGAGTGAATCGGATGGATCACCTTCCTACTCTGGTATCTGAGGCGCGCGACGCCATTCAGGCTGCGCCAAGTGTCGCCGCACTAGACGAGTTACGAGTACGCTATTTAGGTAAAAAAGGCGAGATAACGCTTTTGCTGAAAAGCCTGGGGAAACTGTCTGCTGAAGAGCGGCCTGCGGCTGGTGAGCGTATCAATCAGGCAAAGCAGGTACTCGCGGATGAGATTGACGCTAAGCGCCACCAGCTTGAAGGTGCAGCGTTAAACGCTCGTTTGGCCGCTGAAAGTATTGATGTCACGCTGCCGGGACGCGGCCAATCAAGCGGCGGGTTGCACCCCGTGACGCGAACGCTTGAGCGTATTGAAGGTTTATTCACGCGTATCGGCTATGACGTGGCCATAGGGCCAGAAATTGAAGATGATTACCACAATTTTGAAGCACTGAATATTCCCGCGCATCACCCCGCTCGGGGCATGGCGGATACTTTCTATTTTGACGCGACGCGCCTGCTACGCACTCATACTTCTCCTGTGCAAGTACGCACCATGAAGAGCAGTGAACCGCCTATTCGTATTGTCTGTCCTGGGCGGGTATATCGTAGCGACTCGGATCTTACTCACACGCCTATGTTCCATCAGGTAGAAGGGTTGCTGGTCGACGAAGATGTGAGTTTTGCTGATTTAAAAGGCACTATCGAAGATTTTTTACAGGCGTTTTTTGAGCGCGACGATTTGTCAGTGCGTTTTCGCCCTTCTTACTTTCCATTCACTGAACCCTCTGCCGAAGTGGATATTCAGTGTGTGATGTGTAGTGGGGCAGGCTGCCGTGTGTGTTCTCATAGCGGTTGGTTGGAAGTCATGGGTTGCGGCATGGTGCACCCTGAAGTATTTCGTCACTCCGGCATTGATTCTGAACGCTATACAGGGTTTGCCTTTGGGATGGGGGCTGAACGTTTGGCGATGCTTCGCTATGGCGTTAATGATCTGCGCCTGTTCTTTGAAAACGATCTGCGTTTTCTACGCCAATTCGCCTAAGACCGTCGCCGAATACAGGAACAACCATGAAATTTTCAGAACAGTGGCTGCGTGAGTGGGTGTCACCGCAGCTTGATACACAGGCGATTGCCGATCAAATCACCATGGCTGGCTTGGAAGTGGATGCCGTTGAATCGGTTGCCGCCTCGTTCAGTGGAGTGGTGGTGGCAGAGGTGCTTAGCAAAGATAAGCACCCTGATGCAGATAAGCTAAATGTATGCACCGTAGATGATGGCAGTGGTGACCCTGTGCAAGTGGTCTGCGGGGCGGCTAATGTAGAAACGGGTCAAAAGATACCTTTCGCCCAGGTAGGAGGTGTCCTGCCCGGCGACTTTAAAATCAAGAAAGCCAAGCTACGTGGTGTTGAATCACGAGGCATGATTTGTTCTGCATCAGAGCTTGGGCTTGAGGAAGATACCTCCCCAGGCATTCTTGTGCTGCCTGATTCAGCACCGGTTGGTATCGACTTCCGCGAGTTTATGCAACTCAATGACATGACGATTGAAGTCGATTTGACACCGAATCGAGGCGACTGCCTAAGTATTAAAGGCTTAGCGCGTGAAGTCGGTGTGTTGAACCGCTTGCCCGTTAGTGGGCCTGATATATCGCCAGTCAGTGCTGAAATCGAGGACCGCTTTGCGGTCAGTATCGAAGCAACTGAGCAGTGTCCGCGCTATATAGGCCGTATTATCAAGGGTGTTAATGTTAAGGCTGAGACCCCCTTGTGGATGGTCGAGCGCCTACGCCGTAGTGATGTACGCTCCATCGACCCCGTTGTGGACGTGACCAACTATGTAATGCTTGAGTTAGGTCAGCCGCTGCATGCATTTGATCGTGAAAACCTTAAGGGTGGTATCGTCATTCGTCTGGCCAAGCCTGACGAGCGTTTAACGCTGTTAGATGGTAGCGACATTGCATTACGCCCAGAAACACTCGTGATTGCGGATCACAATGGCCCGCTTGCGATGGCCGGGATTATGGGGGGTGAAAACTCAGGTGTCAGTGAAAATACTCAGACTATTTTCCTTGAGTCAGCATTCTTCACACCGCTTGCGATTTCCGGACAGGCTCGCTCCTACGGTTTGCATACTGATGCGTCACATCGCTTTGAGCGGGGCGTTGATCCCGAGCTAACGCCGATTGCTGTCGAGCGTGCGACTCAATTGCTAATCGATATATGCGGTGGACAAGCGGGGCCCGTGGTTGAGGTGCAAAGTGAAGCAGATATGCCCCAGGAGCGGGCAATTTTGCTGCGCCGTGCGCGCTTGGAAAAAGCGCTATCTAAAGCGCTTGAAGTGGATGATGTTACTGATATTCTGCAGCGTTTAGGCCTTGAAGTCAGTGTCCAGGAGAGTGGCTGGAAGGTGGTTGCGCCAAGTTGGCGTTTCGATCTGTCGATTGAAGAAGACTTGATTGAAGAAGTTGCGCGTGTGCATGGCTACAATAATTTGCCGGTTCGTCGTCCGGCGGCGCGCTTGGCGCTGCGCTCGGCAGATGAGGCGACGTTAACGCAATCACAGCTTCGTCGGCAGATGGTTGCGCGGGGGTTTCAGGAGGCAATTACCTACAGTTTCGTTGCCCCTGAGCTACAAGCGGCTATTTTGCCTGAAGCCGTTAGCCCAGTGCTGGCGAACCCTATCTCTGCTGATTTGTCGGTGATGCGCGCGAGTCTGTTTCCAGGTCTGGTGCGTGCCATGGAGTACAACCTTAACCGTCAGCAACCCCGCGTACGTTTATTTGAAACGGGGTTAGTGTTTAACGGCGAGCTTGATGCTTTATCACAAGTGCCGATGCTGGGCGCCTTGGTGTGTGGTGCGCGTGAAGGGGAAGGCTGGGGTGGTGCTAAAGAGCGCGTTGATTTTTACGACCTAAAAGGCGACTTGGAAAGTGTCCTGGCAATGGGGGGAGACGTCGATGCTTGGCGCTTTGAGCCCGGTGAGCACCCCGCTCTACACCCAGGGCAGAGTGCGCAACTGCTGCATAACGGTGAGCCCGCTGGCTGGATTGGTACGTTGCACCCACAGGTGCGAGCAACGCTGGGTTTAAAAGTAGACGCTGTGCTATTTGAGGTTCGCCTTGATGCCCTTAGCCAGGGTCAAATACCGGCTTTTGAACCGCTGTCACGCTTCCCTGAGGTGCGCCGTGATTTAGCCTTTATACTTAACGATGCAACACCGGTGCAGGCACTGCTTGATTGTGCCAAGCAGCAGGCGGGTGATTACCTTCAAGACATCAAGCTATTTGATGTTTATGCTGGGAAAGGAGTTGCTGAAGGGTGTAAGAGTATTGCATTGGGCTTGACCTGGCAGCATCCATCGCGCACCCTAAACGATGAAGAAATCAATCAGTTGGTCGATTCAATTGTGACACAAGTGCGTGTCAAGCTGGATGCTGAGCTGCGCAGCTAAATAATACTTAAAGAAGCAATCAGGCTGCGACGCAACGCTTATCACGCTCTTGGCAATGGTTTGCTATAAGGAGGGGTCCTATGGGTGCATTGACCAAAGCAGAGTTGGCTGAGCATTTACATGCTGAGCTGGCACTATCCAAGAGAGAAGCCAAGGCCATGGTCGAAGCTTTCTTTGAAGAGATTCGAGCGTGCCTGCGTGAGAACGAGCAGGTTAAGTTGTCGGGGTTTGGTAACTTTGACTTGCGTGATAAGCGTGAGCGTCCCGGGCGCAACCCTAAGACGGGCGAAGAAATCCCCATATCTGCCCGACGTGTGGTGACCTTCCGCCCGGGGCAAAAGCTCAAACAGCAAGTGGAGCAGTACACGGGCGGGTAACACCAACGTTACCGGTTGCTGCTCGCCATAAGCTCACTGCCACTTTATTAGAACACTAACTTTTTACAGCACTAAGTAAAAGGAGGGCCTTTCCGGGCGCTCCTTTTTTATTTTGGAAGTGGTTGCAATATGGTGGTGCAGGATTTTTCAGGTTGGTTAAATGCCGCCGCCTTCAATTAACCAGGTAATCACTACTTTAATTAAGTAGCCCATCATCCCCGCGCCCAGCACCACAAACAGCATGATGGTGCCAAATTTGCCTGCGTTCGATTTTTTAGCGAGATCCCAGATAATGAAGCACATAAACACGATTAAGCCGCCAATCATTAGCGGGGTGATCCAAGCCTCGAAGGTTTGCTGCATAGTCATTCCCATTGATTGTAACTTCATCAGCCATCCACCTATTGTTCAAGAAAGGTGGCGTGTTTCATTTTAACCAGTCGTGTTAATATTTGAGCAAATTCATCGGGTATTTGTCGACTTAACAGTTGGCACTGTGACACTTTGACAGGGGAGTGACGATGCCAAAACTGAATATATTAGTGGGTACCATGTATGGCGGTGCATTAGACGTGGCAGAACAGGTAAAGCCCTTGTTCGAGGAGGCAGGCTATGCAGTAGCTATTCTCGATCAGCCCGCGGTGTCTGATATGACCGCAGGCGAAGCGGATTTGACGCTGTTTTGTGTGTCGACAACAGGGAGCGGCGATTTTCCCGGTAATTTTGTACCGTTTGTGCGTAATTTACGTGACCAAAGCCCATCGCTCACTTCGCTGCGCTATGGTCTGATTGCCTTAGGCGATAGTTCTTATGGCGATACCTTCTGTGGTGCTGGAAGGGCGCTAGATGCGCTACTTGAAGATCATGGTGCTACGCGGTTAGGTGAGCGTTTAGAAGTGGATGCGATGGAAACCTTTATGGCCGATGATGCTGCTATTCCATGGGTTGAAGAGTGGCTCGTTGCTCAACAGTTGAAGGTGGCCTGAACGATGCAGCGTGTTCCTTATTCACCCGAGCGTATTAGTGTGGCAGTTGGTTTATGCTTGGTGATGCTAGCAGCGGTGCCCCGCTATATGGCGGGTGGTCACGAGACCCGCCAGACATTAATCGTTATCGCTGTGGTCCTGGTGGCCTCTGCGGCTATTGTCCAATGGCGTATGCTGTCGGTAGATGCACGACAAAGGCTGCCAGGGTTACTGAAGCGTCTGGCCGTCATGATGCTGCTAGGTATGGTAGGCATGGGGGTATGGCATGCATTATTCACTGACTGGATCAGTTGGCAGGTGTTTATTTCTCATGGTGCCACTCTCGGTATATTGATCCACGCCCTGAGCTTATGGTGGCTAGGCGAGCGTCAGGCAGGGTAGTTTTTAATAGTAAAATTGAAAAATTGGCTGCTTGATGCACAACGCAGTAGAATAGGGAGTATGGCCTAACAGGGCTAACAATGATGCTAAACACGCCCTGAAACACTTAATTACTCGCATATTCCCTTGTTTTTAATATTACATGCCCCAATGTTGCGAGCATGGTGCTTGCCAGCATGCGCCAGGGTTCTTAAAATTGCCCCTTAATCTTATTACATGCAATCAACACAACGCCCAGCCGTTAGAGGACAATTCATGCAAGTTTCTGTCGAGACGACCTCCCAGATCGAACGCCGTATCACGATCCAAGTGCCGGCTGCCGAAATTGACGAGGCTGTTAGTGCTCGCTTGAAAGACACCGCGAAGAACGTTCGTCTAAACGGTTTTCGCCAAGGCCGGGTGCCAATGGCAGTCGTTCGTCAGCGCTATGGTCAAGATGCGCGTAACGAAGTGGTGAGCGAAGTAATGCGTGAGCGCTATGTGCGTGCCATTACTGACGAAGGTCTGAATCCTGCTGGCTTTCCTAAAATCGAGCCCTCTGTTAACGAATCCGGCAAAGACCTGGAATTCGTAGCAGTGATGGAGGTCTACCCAGAGGTAGAATTGGCATCGATCGAAGGAACCGAGATAGAGCGCCCAGTGGTTAGCGTTACTGATGCAGACGTCGAGGAAATGATCGATACGTTGCGCAAGCAAAACGCCGGCTGGGAAGAAGTTGATGCAGCTGCCGCTGACGGTGACCAGGTCACTATCGACTTCCAGGGCTATATCGATGATGAGCCATTTGAAGGCGGTAGTGCTGAAGGGCACTCATTGGTCATCGGGTCTAACAGCTTTATTCCCGGCTTCGAGGCGCAGTTAATTGGCGCTAAAGCGGGCGATGAAAAGAGTATCCAAGTCACGTTCCCTGCTGATTACCAAGCTGAACACTTGGCAGGTAAAGAAGCAACGTTCAAAGTGACCGTTCATAAAGTCAGCAGTCAGAAGTTACCAGAAGTTGATGCTGAGTTTATTGAGCGCTTTGGCGTTGAAGACGGTGATCAGGAGAAATTCCGCGCCGAAATCAAGAAGAACATGACCCGTGAAGCCTCTCAAGCCGTTGATAATCGCGTTAAGCAGCAAGTGATAGATGCGCTTAAAAAGGTTAATGAGATTCCGGTCCCCAGCTCACTGGTTCAGCAAGAAACAGATGGAATGAAGCGTCAGGCTGCTCAGCAGTTTGGTTTGGGAGAGGATTTCGATGTAAGTCAGCTACCCAATGAGCTATTTGAAGAGCAGGCCAAAGGTCGCGTTCAAGTAGGCTTACTGCTTGCTGAGGTCATCAAGGCTAATGAGATTGATGCTGATGATGACGCCATCAAAGCGAAAGTAACTGAGCTTGCTGAGCAGTACCAAGACCCGGAAGAAGTAGTCAGCTACTACATGGGTAATGAGCAGATGAAAACTCAGGTCAAGTCTGCCATCCTCGAAGAGAAAGCGGTTGCTAAGCTGCTTGAACAAACGAACATTAAAGATGTTGAAATGTCTTATCAGCAAGCTCTTGCCGCAGCGCAAAAGCAAGCAGAGCAAGATGAGGGTGCTGAAGAGCAAGGCGAGCAAACTAACGCCTAACACCCCTGGAACGTGGCGCGCCCCTTTGCGGTGCGCCTTTCTCCTCCCGGACGCAAGGAATCACCTGAATGAGTGAGTTTGATATTCAAAACGCCGGCGGTTTAGTGCCCATGGTGGTTGAACAAAGCGCCAAAGGGGAAAGAGCCTACGACATTTACTCACGCCTTTTGAAAGAGCGTGTGATTTTTTTGGTAGGGCCAGTTGAAGATTACATGGCTAACCTGGTTGTTGCTCAGCTTCTGTTTTTGGAGTCGGAAAATCCAGATAAAGATATCCACCTGTATATCAACTCTCCAGGTGGCTCGGTGACTGCTGGTATGTCGATTTACGATACCATGCAGTTTATCAAACCCGATGTTTCAACTGTTTGTATTGGTCAAGCCGCGAGCATGGGCGCACTGCTTTTGACGGCAGGTGCTGCAGGTAAGCGTTACTGTCTGCCTAATTCGCGTGTCATGATTCACCAGCCTCTGGGTGGTTATCAGGGCCAGGCGTCGGATATTGAAATACATACTCGTGAAATTCTGGGTATCCGTGAGAAGCTAAATCAAATTTTGGCTCATCACACGGGGCAGGATATTGAAACTGTCTCCCGTGATACAGACCGTGATAACTTCATGAGCGCCAGTAAAGCCACAGAGTATGGTTTGATTGATGCAGTGCTGGATAAGCGGCCTACATCCTGATAGCGTGGTAGGATTCTGCTTTTCTAACGAGCTTTTCCGGCGGCGTAAGCCGCCGCAGTGATAGAGGTATGCGAATGGCCGACGGCAAAGGCAAGGACGAAGGTGGCAAACTGCTTTACTGCTCGTTTTGTGGTAAGAACCAAAACGAAGTTCGTAAACTGATTGCGGGCCCGTCCGTTTATATCTGCGATGAGTGTGTCGACTTGTGTAATGACATCATTCGCGAGGAAGTTCTCGAAGCCGATGCCGAGAGCGACGAGGAGCGTTTACCTACGCCTCGCGAAATACGTCATACTCTTGATGATTACGTCATCGGGCAAGATCGTGCCAAAATGGTACTTTCTGTAGCGGTTTATAATCACTACAAACGCCTGAAAACAGATGTACGCGACGGCGATGTTGAACTGGGTAAGTCCAATATCCTGCTCATTGGCCCTACCGGTAGTGGTAAGACACTATTGGCGGAAACCATGGCGCGGTTGTTGAATGTTCCTTTTACGATTGCAGATGCAACGACGCTGACAGAAGCGGGTTATGTCGGTGAAGATGTAGAAAATATCATTCAAAAGCTGTTGCAAAAGTGCGATTACGACGTTGAGAAAGCCGAGCGTGGTATTGTCTACATTGATGAAATTGATAAGATTTCACGTAAATCTGACAATCCATCAATTACCCGTGATGTTTCAGGCGAAGGCGTTCAACAGGCACTGCTGAAGCTGATTGAAGGCACCACCGCTTCAGTCCCGCCCCAGGGTGGTCGGAAGCATCCCCAGCAGGAGTTTGTCCAGGTAAATACGGGCAATATCCTATTCATCGTCGGCGGCGCATTTGCGGGCCTTGATAAGGTGATTCGTGACCGCGCTGAGAAAGGCGGCATAGGCTTCAATGCAGCGGTGAAGAGCAAAGAGTCTTCTCGTGGCATCGGCGCGCTGTTGGCTGACGTCGAGCCTGATGATTTGGTCAAATTTGGCCTGATTCCAGAGTTCGTTGGCCGCCTGCCTATTATTGCGACACTGATGGAGCTCACCGAGGATGCCTTGGTGCAGATCCTGACGGAGCCGAAAAACTCGCTCGTTAAGCAGTACGCGAAGCTGTTTGAAATGGAGGGTGTGGCCCTCGAATTCAGAGATGAGGCATTACGTGCTGTCGCTGAAAAGGCAATGGAGCGCAAAACAGGTGCTCGTGGACTGCGCTCTATTCTAGAGTCAGTGCTGTTGGACACCATGTATGAAATTCCTTCGCTTGAAGGCGTCAGTAAAGTTGTTATTGATGCTTCAGTCATTGCCGGTGAGAGCGAGCCTCTGCTGATTTACTCTAAGCAGGAAGAAGCACTTGTCGACGGCACCGATGGCTAGTGCATAGTCGAGTCTCGCGGCCCAGCTTCAACCGCTTGCGCTAAACCAAGGGGTCGCTTAGGCGGCCCCTTGTTATTATTGTGAAGCTTTGTTGTGAAGCGTTGGCCTGGAGAGTTTTTCGTGGGAAGTTATTCATGAAGAGTTATTCATGAAGAGTTGTTCGTGAAGTGCTACTCATGGACTCCTGTAGGCTGATGTGCTTTTGCCAGCGTATTAACGTCTGAGCAGCACTTTTCCAAGTACTCCTGTACTCATCCGATTTGTCGAGGAACGTCTGCGATGCAGCAGAACGCCGAACAGACACAATGTCTACCCCTTTTACCGTTGCGGGATGTCGTAGTTTACCCGCAGATGGTAATCCCTCTTTTTGTAGGTCGTGAAAAGTCTATCCAGGCGCTCGAAGCGGCGATGGAAGCTGATAAGCGAGTGCTGCTGGTGGCTCAGCGGGAAGCTTCGCAAGATGAGCCAGATAATGCGGATCTATATTCCATGGGTACCGTGGCTGACATCATGCAGCTGCTTAAACTGCCCGATGGTACGGTCAAAGTTCTGATTGAGGGCAATTTCCGAGCAGATGTCCTGAATGTAGAAGAAAGCTCTACTGGTTATACTCAAGCGCATTTTACGCCGCGAGAGAGTGAGCCTTTGACCAGCCGAGAGCAAGAAGCACTAGTTCGCGTGTTACTCAACCAGTTTGAGCAGTACGTCAAGCTTTCTAAAAAAGTCCCCAACGAAGTGCTGAATTCGCTATCAGGGATTGAAGACCCCAGTCGTCTGGTAGATACCATTTGCGCTCATTTATCGCTCAAAATTGGCGATAAGCAAGAGTTGTTGGAAATGGACCGGGTGCGGGATCGCATCGAGCACCTGATGGCGCTGATCGAATCTGAAATTGATCTGCTTCAAGTAGAAAAGCGTATCCGCTCGCGTGTCAAAGAGCAGATGGAGAAGACTCAGCGCGAGTACTATCTGAATGAGCAGATGAAAGCTATCCAGAAAGAGATGGGAGATCTGGATAACGTTCCTAATGAAGCTGAGAAATATGAGCAGGCCATTAAAGAGTCTGGCATGCCGAAAGAGGCGTCTGAAAAAGCCACTCAGGAACTGAATAAGCTTAAAATGATGGCCTCTAACTCTGCAGAGGCGACGGTAGTACGCTCTTATTTGGACTGGCTGGTTTCGGTGCCGTGGAAAAAGCGTACTCGAGTTAAGCATGACTTGATCAAAGCCCAGCAGGTGCTTGATGAAGACCATTATGGCCTGGAAGAGGTAAAAGCACGCATTCTCGAATATCTTGCGGTGCAAACCCGGGTGCGCAAGTTGAAAGGGCCTGTATTGTGCTTGGTCGGCCCGCCAGGGGTGGGTAAGACCTCGCTAGGTCAATCCATTGCCCGCGCCACTAATCGTAAATACGTACGCTTGGCGCTTGGTGGCGTGCGAGATGAGTCAGAAATTCGCGGACATCGGCGTACTTATATCGGCTCCCTGCCGGGTAAAATGATCCAGCGTATGAGTCGTGCCGGTGTTAAAAATCCGCTGTTCCTGTTAGATGAAGTTGATAAGCTGGGCATGGATCATCGCGGCGATCCTGCTTCTGCGCTGCTAGAAGTGCTTGACCCTGAGCAGAACAACAGCTTTAGTGATCACTATCTGGAACTCGATTACGATCTATCTGAGACGCTGTTTATTTGCACGGCCAACTCGATGAATATTCCCAGTGCCTTGCTTGATCGAATGGAAATCATTCGCTTACCGGGATATACCGAAGATGAGAAATTGGCCATCGCAAAACGCTACCTGTTGCCCAAGCAGTTGAAAGCCAATGGCTTGAAGGGTGATGAGTTAACCTTGGAAGACAGCGCATTATTGGAGCTTATTCGCTACTACACACGTGAAGCGGGTGTGCGTGAATTAGAGCGTCAGATTGCCAAGGTGTCGCGCAAGGTACTGCGTGAGCTTATTGAGAAAGAGCGGGACCCCAAGGCTACGCAAGCCGGGCAGAGTTTAACGGCCGAGCAGATTGAACACTACGCTGGCGTGCGCCGCTATAGCTACGGCTTGGCTGAGCAGGACGACCAGATTGGTCGCGTGACAGGGTTAGCCTGGACATCGGTAGGTGGAGAACTGCTGAACATTGAGTCGGTAGTGACCCCTGGGAAAGGACGGATTAATAAAACCGGCTCCCTGGGTGATGTCATGAAAGAGTCTGTGAGTGCCGCTCAAACCGTTGTCCGTGCCAGGGCAGAGGAGTATGGGATTGACCCTGAGCGGTTTGAAAAAGAAGACCTACATATACACGTTCCTGAAGGGGCAACGCCGAAGGATGGACCTAGTGCCGGTATTGCTATGGTAACTGCCATCGTTTCTGCTTATACCCAACGGCCGGTGCGCTGTGATGTGGCAATGACCGGTGAAGTCAACCTGCGTGGTGAGGTGCTTCCCATCGGCGGGTTGAAGGAGAAATTGCTGGCAGCCCGTCGCGGTGGTATAAAGACTGTTCTAATTCCTGAAGAAAACCGTCGTGATCTCAAGGAAGTACCGGACAATATCAAAGGTGCACTTGATATACGTCCAGTACGTTGGATAGATGATGTTTTAGCCGTAGCGCTGGCAAGCAGGGTAGAAGAAGGTGCGCAGTTGAAAAGCACCGGAGCATCGTTTAGCAATACGGTAATTGCCAGTACCCATTAAGCTATTAAATCCCTTTATGGTATTTAATTTAACTTAATATTTTTGCCCGCTGCCTTGCGTGGCGGGTTTCTTGCGGTATGGTTGCTTGACAGGTGTTTCAAGGCATTGCTATAAAACTCAGCTAAGTTTTGATCGCCGTGTCATTCGGTGACCATGTCGTCCAGAGCCATTTTTTTTGAAACAGTTAAGGGGTGAAGAGTGAATAAGTCCGAGCTGATTGAAGCCATTGCCGCATCTGCTGATATTCCTAAAGCAGCGGCAACACGCGCATTGGATGCCATGGTGGAGTCTGTCACCGATAGCCTCAAGAAGGGCGAAAGTGTATCGCTGGTGGGCTTTGGTACCTTCGCGATTAAAGAGCGAGCCGCTCGCACTGGCCGTAACCCGCAAACTGGTGAGCCAATCCAGATCAGTGCTGCAAAAGTACCCAGTTTCAAGGCAGGTAAAGCGCTGAAAGACGCCGTCAACTAATTTGTCCGCGTTTGCTGTAACCTAATGGGCGCATCGCATTAGCGATGCGCCCATGTTATTTTCTGGCCCCCTATCGGTTAGGATATAGCGGGTCTATGTATTTGGCTGTGACTATCTGAGGCTAGCATGCTGCAAAGTATTCGAGATGGCTCCAGGAGCTGGGGTGCCAAGATTATTATTGGTGTTATGGTTGCTGCCATGGCACTTTTCGGGGTTGAGTCACTGTTTGGGCTCTTTGGCAGCGACCCGGACGAAGTGGCAAGCGTTAATGGCCAGCCGATTATGCGCCAACAGGTTGAGCTTGAGGTTCAGCGCGCCCTGCGCTCAGGTCAAGTACCACCAGAGCAAGAGCGTGCTTTGCGCAGCGATATGCTTGATCAGTTGATTACAACGCAACTGCTTTCTCAATATGCTGAAGATGGCGGTTTTACCGTATCTGATGATCAGTTGGACCAGATGATCGTGGGCCTGCCTGAATTCCATGATCAAGACGGTCGTTTCTCGTCTGAGGTTTTTCGTAATCGACTAGCGGGTGCAGGCTATACGCCGGTGTCATTCCGAGAAGAGTTGCGCGTTGATATTCAGCGTCAGCATTTGCAGCAAGGGTTAGCCTTTAGTGATTTTAGCTTGCCTAGTGAGCAAGAACGCTTAGCTGCGCTGCAGCGCCAGCAGCGCAGCTTTCGCTATGTCATTCTGGACAGTACGGATGCCGATGTAGACGTTAACGTCAGTGAAGAGGACTTGCAGGCGTATTACGATGCTAATCAGGAACGCTTTGAGCGCCCAGAGCAGGTGCGTCTTGAGTATGTCCTGATCGATCGTCAAACCATGGCGGAAGAGCAAGACGTTGATGAAGATGTCTTGCGTGACATGTGGCGAGAGCAAAACCGTGATGCTGACCGTCGCGTTTCACACATAATGGTCACTTTTGGTGGCGACCGTTCTCGTGAAGAGGCCCAGGCCCTGGCGGAATCCGCTCGCGAAGCAATCGAAGAGGGTGATTCGTTTGCAGATACCGCCCTGCGTTACTCCGATGACACGGCGAGTGCCGAAGAAGGTGGTGATTTAGGCGTTATCAGCCGCGGTTTCTTTGGCGATGCATTTGATGATGCTGCCTTTGGTCTTGAGGAGGGTGATATTTCTCAAGTGGTAGAGCTGGATGGCGCTTTTCATATCATCCAAGTCACTGACATTCGGGGCCCCACTTTCGAAGAGCAGCGTGAACAGCTACAGCGCGACGTTGCCCTGCGTGATATTGACGGTGAGTTCAATCGGCAGGTACAGCATCTAATCGATGAAAGTTTTGCCGCCGACGATTTGCAAAGTGTCGCTGATGATATCGGCTTGACCCTGCATGAGAGCGATTGGTTGGCTCGCAATGATGAAGGTGAAGGCGTGCTATCAGAGCCTGGTGTCATGACCGAAGCGTTCAGCGATGACGTGTTGGTAGAGGGCTACAATAGTGAAGTTATTGAGCTAGACCAGGATCGACGACTGGTACTACGTGTTGCTGAGCGTCGTGAAGCAACACTGCTGCCGCTTGATGAAGTGCGTGAGGAAGTCGAAATGTCTGTTGCCGCTTTACAGCAACAGGAGTTGCTGCGTGAAGAGGCCCAGGCGCTGATTGCTGAGCTGCGTAATAATGGCGCGAGCGATATTGATTGGCTGGAAGCTAACAATGTCAGTCGTCAGTCTGACACGACGGTACCTCAGTTAATTGTGCAGGAAACCTTCCGCATGCCGCGCCCAGAAGAGGGCGAAAGCGTGTATCGTGCGGTTGAACTTCCGCAAGGTGTTGCCGTGGTGGCGCTGGATAGCGTTAGTGACGGTGAAGTAGACGAGCAACTGGAAACGTTTGTGTCTCAAATGGCCGAGCAGCTGCGTGCCCAGTCGGTGCTTCAGGGGCTGATTGATGACCTGAGAAGTAACGCAGACATTGAACGATAGAAAAGTAGAGGTTGGCCCTTAAAAAAGGGCTTAAGCATTAAAAAGCCGATCGCAAGATCGGCTTTTTTTTACCCTTTATTTCGCGAAAAGCTTAAGCGGTAGGAGGGTCTGCTAAGCTAAATTGTCGTAATCGTGGGGCGGTATGGTCTGAGCGCTCGATGACAATATCCCAGCCGTGTGTTGCATCCCAATCACCAAGCACATAACGTTTGGCAGGCACTTCCTCAACCGTAATGTCATGTACTTTAGGGCGGTGGGTATGCCCGTGGATCATGGTAGTTACTCCGTAGCGCTCCATAACCTTGATCACCTCCTGTTGGGTGACATCCATGATCGCTTCTGCTTTATTCGCATTGGCTTCGCCTGACTGGGTGCGTAAGCTTTGCGCGAGGGCGACGCGTTGCTCCAGGGGTAAGGCCAGCATTTGCGCCTGCCACTCAGGATTGCGCGACTGTTGGCGAAACGCCATGTAGGCCTCATCTTGAGTGCACATGCTATCGCCGTGCAGTAGCACAACAGGCACGCCCTGGATTTCAACTTCCTCGATGTCAGGCAGCAGAAACGCCTGACAGGCACTGATAAAGCGCTCTCCCAGCAGGAAGTCACGATTACCATGCATTAAGTACACAGGCGTTCCATCACTGCTAAGCTTGCGCAAATGATGAATAACTTCATGTGCAACGACACTAAGCGGATGAGTATTAGTATCCAGCAGGTCGTCGCCTATCCATGCGTCGAAAAGATCCCCAAGGATATAAAGCGCGTCGGCTCCGGGGGCAGTTTGCATTAAATAGCGATAAAACCCCTGGTTAACCTCAGGGGTGTCGCTACTTAAATGCAAGTCGGCAACAAGCAGTGTGCGCATAAGGCTTCCCAGCGTTATTCGGCGTCCTTGACATAGGCGCGCTCAATGATCACATCTTCAGTTGGAACATCAGCGTGCATACCACGGCGCGTGGTCGCTACACTCTTAATCGCATTGACAACGTCCATGCCTTCAACGACTTCGCCAAATACTGCATAGCCCCAGCCTTGAAGGCTTTTACCGCTGTGATCAAGAAAACTATTGTCGCCCACATTGATAAAAAACTGCGCGGTGGCAGAGTGTGGGTCTTGAGTGCGCGCCATCGCCAGGGTGCCAATGGTGTTTTTCAAGCCATTGTCGGCTTCGTTATCAATGGGGTCACGGGTCGTTTTTTGATTAAAGTCTTGATCGAAACCGCCACCCTGGACCATAAAGCCATCAATGACGCGGTGAAACAGCGTGCCGTCGTAAAAACCGTCGCGGACATACTGTTCAAAATTCGCCGCGCTAATCGGCGCTTTTTCGTGGTTAAGGGCGATGGTGATGTCACCATGGTTCGTCTGTAATACGATCATTGATAAATTCCTGTTCAATAAAAGCGTTCGCCTTGGCGCTGTGCATCGGCGTCACGTTATAATAGCGGTTTTGCCCTGCACCGCGAAGGGCCATAGGAGTATCCTATGCTTTCACGGCTCAGCACGCCATCCACCACGAGGTTATCAACACCACCATGACCAACGAGACCACCCCAGCGCCGAACTTCATTCGTAACCAAGTACGCGACGAACTCGAGGGCGGCCAGGTCACTAAAATCGTGACGCGCTTTCCCCCTGAGCCTAATGGCTTTCTGCATATCGGCCATGCAAAGTCGATCTGTCTAAATTTCGGGTTGGCGGAGCAACTGGGTGGCGACTGTCATCTGCGTTTTGATGACACTAACCCTGCGAAAGAAGAGCAGGCCTATATTGATGCGATTAAAGAAGATGTCAGTTGGCTAGGCTTTGAATGGGCCGGTCCGGTGCGTTTTGCCTCGGATTATTTTGACCAGCTTTACGCCTGGGCACAGCATTTGATTCGTGAAGACAAAGCCTATGTCGATGATCTTTCTCCGGATGAAATTCGTGAGTATCGCGGTACTTTAACGGCACCGGGGAAACCCAGTCCTTATCGCGAGCGTAGCGCCGATGAAAACCTCGATCTGCTCGAGCGTATGCGCAACGGCGAATTTGCCGAGGGCGAGAAAGTAGTGCGGGCGAAAATTGATATGGCCTCACCCAATATCAATCTGCGCGATCCGATTCTCTATCGCATTCGCCACGCCAGCCATCACCAAACCGGTGATAAGTGGAAAATTTATCCCTCTTACGATTTTACCCATGGTCAGTCAGATGCCATTGAAGGCATTACCCACTCAATCTGCACCCTTGAGTTTGAAGATCACCGTCCGCTCTACGAGTGGTTCTTAAACAACCTGCCAGTGCCTGCGAAGCCTCGCCAGATTGAGTTTGCGCGGCTGAATCTCGATTACACGCTGACCTCTAAGCGCAAACTGAAGCTGTTGGTCGACGAAAACATTGTCGATGGGTGGGACGATCCACGTATGCCGACTATTTCTGGTATGCGCCGTCGGGGTTACACGCCAGCCTCAATTCGTAAATTCTGCGAAATGATAGGTGTGACTCGCGCTGATGGAGGCTTGGTCGATATCGCCATGTTGACCCATGCGATTCGCTCGGACCTTGAAGATAACGCACCCCGTGCCATGTGCGTCTTGAAACCGCTGAAAGTCGTTCTGACCAACGTGCCAGAGGATCACGAAGAAGTTTATGAAGTGCCGGGTCACCCAGCCCGTGAAGACATGACGATGCGTAAGGTGCCGTTCACCCGTGAGCTGTACATCGATCAAGAAGACTTCATGGAAGATGCGCCTAAAAAGTTCTTCCGCCTAGCGCCAGGCAAAGAGGTTCGTCTGCGCAATAGCTATGTGATTCGCTGTGATGAGGTAGTTAAAGACGCCGCAGGAGAGATTAGCGAACTGCACTGTTCGGTGGATTTCGATACCCTGGGCAAAAACCCAGAAGGACGTAAGGTGAAGGGGGTTATTCATTGGGTTAGTGCTGTACATGGCGTGCCCATGGAGGTACGGCTGTATGACAACCTGTTCACCGTTGAGCAGCCAGACCGGGATAAAGAAGCAGACTTCCTTGAGCACTTAAACCCTGAGTCGCTACTCGTATGCCAAGCCATTGGTGAGCCAAGCCTTGCAGAGGCGATTCCTGAATCACGCTTTCAGTTCGAGCGGGTTGGCTACTTCTGCGCTGATCGCCATGATTCTACGCCAGAGCATTTGGTGTTCAACCGTACCGTAGGTCTGAAAGATAGCTGGGCTAAAATCAAGCAGAAGGGCTAAGGGCCTAGAACAACATGGATAGCCATATGCATATTTATAATACGCTGACGCGTCGCAAAGAGCCTTTCACCCCATTAGTGGCGGGAAAAGTGAGCATGTATGTCTGCGGCATGACGGTGTATGACTATTGTCACCTGGGGCATGCCCGCGTGATGGTTGCCTTTGACGTGATTACCCGCTATCTGCGTGAACGTGGCTATGAGGTTAACTACGTTCGCAACATCACTGACATCGATGACAAGATTCTCAAGCGTGCTGACGAAAATGGTGAAAGTATCACTGCGTTGACCGAGCGCATGATCGACGCCATGCATGAAGATGAGCAGCGTTTGTTTGTTTTGCCGCCGAGTCACGAGCCCCGCGCTACGGGTCATATTGCCGATATCTTAGCCATGATTGAGACGCTGATTGAAAAAGGCTTTGCCTACCCAGCAGACAATGGCGACGTGTATTACCGGGTGCGCAAGTTTGCGGATTACGGCAAGCTCAACAACCGTCAGCTTGACGATATGCGCGCAGGTAGCCGGGTTGACGTGGATGCTCATAAAGAGGACCCCCTCGATTTTGTACTTTGGAAAGCCGCCAAGCCGGGAGAGGCGCACTGGGCGTCACCCTGGGGCAACGGTCGTCCTGGTTGGCATATCGAGTGTTCAGCGATGTCCACCTGCTGCCTGGGCGATACGTTTGATATTCACGGCGGTGGGCCGGATTTAACCTTCCCACACCATGAAAATGAGATTGCCCAGAGTGAAGCGGCGACGGGCAAAACCTATGTTAATACCTGGATGCACGCAGGTGCCGTGCGAGTGGATCAGGAGAAGATGTCCAAATCGCTGGGCAATTTCTTTACCATTCGCGATGTGCTCGCCGAACACGATCCTGAAGTGGTGCGGTTTCTGTTGGTGGCTAGTCACTACCGCAGCGCAATTAACTACTCGGTAGACTCACTGACCGAGGCAAGAAAATCGCTAACGCGTTTATATACAGCGTTGGAAGGGGTGGAGGCCGACAATGCCATTAGTCAGACGTCGGCTTACCGCGAACGCTTTATTCAGGTAATGGACGATGATTTCAATACCCCAGAGGCGTTAGCGGTGATGTTTGAATTGGCCCGTGAAGTTAATCGCGCTAAACAGGAGGCCCCAGATCAAGCGCCGCAGCTTGCAGCGGAACTGAAGCGGCTAGGGGCTATTTTGGGACTGCTCCAGCAAGCACCGCAAACGTTCTTACAAGGCACCCAGCAGCAGGGCATGCCGCTTAATGAAAGTGAGATCCAAGCGAAAATTGCCCAGCGTATAGAGGCGAAAGCAAATAAAGACTTTGCGCAGGCAGATGCGATTCGCGATGAGCTTGCTGCGCTGGGGATTATTCTAAAAGACTCGCGGGAAGGCACATCCTGGGTGTTTGAAGCACCTTAATCATCATACCACTCGTTGGTCGCTTAAACGCTGAAGGCTCTTATACTGGATAAGAGCCTTATTCTATATTGCCAACGCAAAAGGAACTTCAAGATGCGCCTCCTTCTTAAGCCCTTAATAGGGGTTTGTGCCGTTTCTGTGGTTGCATTTTCTCAGGCTAGTGCCAACGACCCCGTGGTGGTGTCATCCAAGATTGACACGGAAGGGTCGGTGTTAGGCGAGCTGATCATTCAAACGTTAGAGCGCCATAATATTGCGACTGAAAACCGCTTGCAGCTGGGGGGCACTAGCGTAGTTCGCTCTGCGTTGCAGGCTGGTGAAATTGATCTATACCCGGAATACACGGGCAATGGGGCGTTCTTCTTCGATATGACCGACAGCCCAGTATGGAACAATGCTAACGAAGCTTATGAAACCGTGCGGGAAAGAGATGCAGAGCAAGGCCTAATTTGGCTGCAGCCCGCTAGTGCTAATAACACCTGGGCAATGAGTATTCGTGAAGATGTCGCCACTGAACATGAGCTGGTAAGTTTGGATGATCTCGCGGTGTATTTAGCCGAGGGGGGGGAATTCAAATTCGCAGCGAGTGCCGAGTTTGTCGAGTCGGCGCAGGCGTTACCTGCGTTTCAGGATGCCTATGGTTTTACATTGAGTGATGATCAGCTGTTAGTACTCTCCGGTGGTAATACCGCTGCTACGATGCGGGCAGCCGCTCAGCAGACCAGCGGCGTTAACGCTGCGATGACCTACGGCACTGACGGTGGTTTAAGCGCGCTGGGTCTTGTCGTGCTGGAAGACTCTAGAGGCGTACAGCCTGTTTATCAGCCTGCTCCTGTGGTGCGCGAAAGCGTGCTGGAAGCCTATCCTGATATCGAAACATTGCTTAATGAGGTTTTCGCAACGCTTGATTTGGTCACCCTGCAAAGGCTCAATGCAGATGTCGCCGTCAACGGTCTATCGCCTACACAAGTGGCCAGCGACTACCTTGAACATTTGGATAACTAATTAATGTCGCTATTGGATGCACTGCCCACTCCACGGTTACGATGGGAGGGGCAGCGCCCTAATGTTGTTCTGCTAAGCCTCAGTCTCATCATGCTGATCGTGTTGTGGACGTTAGACGCGGTGAGCATCGCTCCCAACCGTATCGTCGCGGGTACTGGCTACGGCGCCTTAGAGGCGTTGGGCTGGCCGGGTACCCTGTTAGCCACACTGCTGCTTTTATCACTGGTGATATTTTCCTGGCAGCCCAGTCTGCAACACTATCGAGCCCAGTTGGCGGCGGTCATTGTATTAATGGCGCTTATGCCACTTGGCTTAATCACTAGCCGGTATTTACTCATTGATCCAGCACTTCCCCAGGCGCGTATCACCATTGGGCCAGCTTATTGGATAGTGCTCTTTGTGTTGCTGCTGTGCTTAGTGGAGATACGTTTACGCCTGACACTTAACCGTTTCTGGCCAGCGCTATTATTAACTAGCGTGGCACTAGTGTGGTGGCTATGTGCAGCGCTGTGGCTGGATAACCTCGCCCTGGTTCAAGAATTTAGAGCACGTGACCGTCAATTTCTCAGTGCGATTGGGCAGCATATTAAACTGGTCAGTATTGCCGTTGGCGTCAGCCTGGTGATGGGGTTCTCGCTGGCAATGCTAATGCGCCGCTATGCCCGTTTTCAGAGAGGAACCTTTGCAGTCTTAAACTTCCTACAAACGATTCCTAGTTTGGCGCTATTTGGTTTATTGCTTGCGCCTCTCGCCTGGTTGGCGACAAACCTGCCTTTTTTGGCCCAATGGGGCGTTAGCGGCATCGGCACTACACCGGCCTTGATCGCACTGATTACTTACAGTCTTTTGCCAATTGTGCGAAATACCTATATTGCGTTGGAGGAAGTTAGTCCTTCGACCTTAGAGGCTGCCAAAGGCATGGGCATGCGTTCAGGCCAACGATTTTGGCAGGTACGACTGCCGCTGGCGTTGCCGGTGCTGCTTGAGGGCGTACGTATAACCACAGTGCAAGCCATAGGGCTGACTGCTGTCGCTGCGCTGATTGGTGCAGGGGGGCTCGGCACGTTTATTTTTCAAGGTCTAGGTCAAGCGGCGATGGATATGGTGTTACTCGGCGCGTTGCCGATCTTAATAATGGCTCTGGTGGTGGATGCGGGCTTAGGTGCCCTGGCAGAAGCGCTACGCCCCGGAGGGAATCAATGATTGAGCTTTCCCGTGTTTCGAAGCAGTTTGGTGAAGAGCTGGCAGTGGATGATATTTCACTGTTCGTACCCAAGGGCAAATTTTGTGCGCTAGTCGGAACATCTGGCTGCGGAAAATCCACCACGCTGAGAATGATCAATCGCTTAATAGAACACACTAAAGGCGACATCATTCTGGATGGGCAAGCCATTGACGTTTATGACCCGGTGAAACTTCGCCGCAGGATCGGCTATGTCATTCAACATACGGGGCTATTTCCTCACTGGACGGTAACGCGCAATATTGGCTTAGTACCGCGTTTATTGAAATGGTCAGCGCAGGACGTTCAAGCACGAGTAGAAGAGCTGATGAACGTATTAGGCTTGCCAGTGGCCGAGTTCGCACATAAGTATCCCCATCAACTTTCCGGTGGGCAGGCACAGCGAGTAGGTGTCGCGCGAGCGCTGGCGGCCGATCCGGATATTTTGTTGATGGATGAGCCCTTTGGGGCGCTTGATCCTATTACCCGCGAAAAGCTTCAGGATGAATTGGCCAAACTCCAGGCGCGATTACACAAGACAGTGGTATTCGTCACCCATGATATGGATGAAGCCCTCAAGTTAGCCGATCACCTCGTAGTCATGCGTGAGGGGCGCATTGTCCAGCAGGGGACGCCGCTGGCGCTGTTACAGCAGCCCGCAGATCCTTTTGTAGACTCCATGTTGGGTGGCCTTGAACGGGGGCTTAAACAAGCGGCAATGACCCGTGTTAAAGACCATATGACATCGATGGGTCCCACCTTGCCCGCGCATTCACGTATTCCCGCGGATTTCTCACTACGTCAGGCGCTCTCTATGATGCTACGCGACCATAGCGATCGGCTAACCGTCGTCGATCAGCATGACGTCCCCATTGGAGAGTTGACGCTGCGTAGAATTATCAAAGAAGCTCAGCTAGATAAAGGCAGCGCCCG
>NZ_REBQ01000241.1 GCF_007692655.1 Halomonas sp. | reverse complement strand
CAGCAGCTTTTAAAAGATTTACGCTTTTTTAACTGGATGTGACGTTTAATAGTAGCAGTAACTTTTAACCCTCTATGGGTTAAATCCAGTCTGAATATTATGTGGTTATTTTTACCGGCCTCGAGGATGCGCCAATTACACCTCGGGGCGGTAGCGTGTCTAAAATGAATGACCAGGGCACACAAATTTCATCCGTAGGCTAAGCACTGGCTCTAGTCGCAAGAACAGTCAACGCCTTTCGCACCATTCTCGCTCAGGTAGATGTCGTTATGAGAAAACAAACAACTTTCCGCTTGCTGGCTGTGGCCACGATTGCTCTGATAATAGCAGGTTGCTCTATAGCACCGGGCGGCCACATTAACTATGATGCCCCAGAGCCACCTGATTTAACGCAAATAGTCGATATTGTACCTTTGACCCCTGAGTTTGTCTGGGCTCAGACACCTCAAGAACGACGTGTGCACCCAGTCACACAAGAGCTGCGCGATGAAATAGCGAATTATGAGTACACAGTAGGGCCAGGCGATGTGCTGAGTATTGTGGTTTATGATCACCCAGAATTAACCATTCCCACCGGCGGGGAGCGCAGCGCCGTTGAGGCAGGAAATATTGTACGCGCTGATGGCACTATTTTTTACCCCTTTCTAGGTCGTGTAAACGTCGTGGGAAAAACCACTGAGGAGATTCGCGTTCAGCTTACACGCGGCCTCTCAAGCTTCTTAACCGAGCCGCAAATTGATGTGTATATTGCCGCCTTTAACTCCAAGCGTTTCCATATTACAGGTGCTGTGTCTTCGCCTGGGTCTGTACCGGTTACCAATGTCCCGTTAACCATACTTGATGCAGTTAATGAAGTGGGTGGACCAACAGAAAACGCGTTTTGGCATGAAATGTTGTTGTTTCGTAATGGCACAGAAGAGCGGCTGTCGCTCTATTCACTGTTGAGTGAAGGTGATCAGCGTCAAAACCGTTTGCTACGGGATGGCGACCTGTTGCATGTGCCTAGCGCTGAAAATCAAGGCATTGCGATGCTAGGCCAAGTACGTTCACCCGGTAACCTGCCTATGAATCGCGAGCGCCTATCGCTTACTGACGCCCTTTCACGTGCGGGAGGGGTGAATGAGCAGACGGCTGAGCCTTCTGGCATCTTTGTCCTGCGTCGTAACGAACCCGGCGCAGAAAAGATGGCGACGGTTTACCAGCTTGATATCAGCAATGCGATCGCCTTTGCACTGGCAAGCAATTTTCAGCTAGAGCCACAAGATATTGTGTATGTGACCACCGCACCGCTAGCTCGCTGGAATCGCGTGATCAGCCTGCTTCTTCCCTCGCTGAATCTGCCGGGCGATGTACGATCCGGCAGCGACGGACTCAACGAACTTCTCTAATATGACGAAACGTATACTTGTTGTGTGCACCGGCAATATCTGCAGAAGCCCGTTGGCCGCAGCCATGTTGCGGCAGGGGCCTGCTGACGTCGAGGTGACGTCAGCAGGCCTCGCCGCCGGGCAAGGCGGAGCAGAACAGCGATTAGCGGCGCTAGCAAAAGCAGATGGGTACGATCTTAGCCAACACGAAGCACAACAGGTGGACCGCAAGCTGCTTGCGCAAGCGGATCTAGTGCTTGTAATGAGCACCAAGCAGAGGCAACTGATCGCCCGAAAATGGCCTGAGATGTTAGGGAAAACGTTACTGTTTGGTATGTGGCAAACGGAAAAGCCAGTAAGTGAGCGAGATATTCCTGACCCCTATCAGCGTAGCGACGAAGTTTGTCAGCTTGTTTATGACACGATCAAAACAGCAAGTTTATCCTGGCGGGAAAAGCTTAAAGACACCGGCAGCAACAGCTTTTGGTAAACGGTTAAAAGCTTTTTAATTATTCATTTTCATGCGCCCTAATGGTGCGTGACTGAGAGTGTAGCGATAGAACCAATGTCAGACTCATCACAGAAGAGTATTTCAGAAGACACGATAGACCTGAGCCGATTATTTGGCGCGCTTTTTCGTAAAAAGTGGCTAATCATTGGCGTAACTTCTCTGTTTGCTTTTATTGGTATTGTGCAAGGCATGCTGGCAACGCCTATTTATCGTGCCGATGCACTGGTACAAGTGGAAAGACGCAATACGGTTAGCCCGTTAGGTAACGTGGATAATGTTATCGGGATGGGGGGAGGTGAGTTTAGTACCTCTGCAGAGTTGCAAATTCTGCAGTCACGCATGGTCCTGGGTCAGGTGGTTGATCGGGTCGGCAGTGACTTTATTATCTCACCCGTTGAATTACCTTATATCGGCGGTTTTGTATTGCGTCGAGGCATACCGCGGCCTGATTTCATGGAGGGGTATCCGCATATCTGGGGTAATGAAAGCATTAATGTGGCACGTTTTAATACCCAAGAGAGTGCTCGGGGCCGTCGTTTTGTGGTAGAGCGGGGAGCGGGTGACACGTACCACATCATGCAGGGTGAAAATCGAGTAGCTAGCGGTACGCTGGGTCAGCCTGAAGTGTTTCTAGACGGCGAGCTTGAGCTTACCGTTGAGAGTTTTGACGCTGCCGAAGGCGCGCAGTATGTACTTACTCGTCAACATAAAGTGTCTGCTATTCGAGGTATTGGTAATCGGCTCCAGGTAGCTGAAGTTGGGGGGTCGGCTGCTACGGGTATGATTCGCTTGATGATGACAGGAGAAGATACCAATGAGATTACTCGCAGCCTGGATGCCGTTGCGCAGACTTTTTTAACACAAAACATTGAACGGCAATCTGAACAGGCGCAGCAAAGTTTGGAGTTTCTCCAGAGGCAAGCGCCTGAGCTTCGTGAACAGTTAGATTTAGCCGAGCAAAATTTAAACGAGTACCGCTCTAGTTTAGACAGTGTAGACCTGAGCAGTGAAGCCCAGGCGGCTATCCAGCGCTATATTGAACTTGATACCCGTCTAGACGAGTTAGAGTTTCAAGAAGCTGAACTTGCTCAGCGCTTCACCCCTAGTCACCCAAATTATCAGGCGCTGCTTCGTCAACGCAGACAGATTGAGCGTGACCTTCAAGAATTAAATGCCAGGGTTAACGAATTACCCGCTGCCCAGCAAGAGGTGTTGAGGCGCACACGGGATGTAGAGGTCACCCAGGCGATCTACGTGAATATCTTAAACAAGGTACAAGAGCTAGAAGTGGCACGCGCTGGTACTATCGGCAATATCCGGATCATTGATAGTGCCGTGCTCAGTGGCCAAGTTGCCCCTAACTCTGCGCGTATTTTAATACTATATACCTTCCTAGGCTTACTGCTTATTCTTGGTTACATATTATTAAAAGAGCTGTTAAAGCGCGGTATCGAGTCTTCGGAACAGTTAGAAAGTGTGGGCCTAAATACGTATGCCACCGTGCCGCAGTCTTCAGCGCAGCGTAAGCTTAACCGCGAGCTAAAACGGCGCGGTAAAAAAACCTCGAAAAGTGTTGTGGGCGGCGTGTTGGCCCAACGCGATCCTATGGATCTCTCCCTAGAGTCACTGCGGGGCTTACGCACCAGCCTGCACTTTACCATGATGGATGGGCGTAATAACCGCGTCATGTTAACGGGCCCGAGTCCTGGCGTAGGTAAGAGTTTCATCAGTATTAACTTGGGCGCCATTTCGGCAATGGCGGGTAAGAAAGTGTTGATTATTGATGCCGACCTTCGTAAAGGTAATTTGCACCACGCCTTTGGTCAGGGCAGTGCTGGAGGGCTGGTTGAGTTCCTCAGCGGTGAGCTAACGCTAGAAGACATTATTAAACCAACGGGCATACCTCACTACGACGTAATTACCCGTGGCGTAGTGGCTAGTAACCCTTCAGAGCTGCTGATGCGGCCAGGTTTCGAGCAAGCGCTGGAAGACTTAAGTGAAATGTACGATATGGTGATTGTCGATACACCGCCGGTGCTTGCCGTTACCGATGCTTGTGTCGCGGGTAAGCACTGCGGCACCACCCTGTTAGTTGCACGCTTTGACAAAAATACTGTGCGCGAAGTCAAAATGGCTAAAAAGCGCCTGGAAGGCAACGGTCTTGAAATACAGGGGGCGATTCTAAACGGAGTTAAAATTTCCTCACGAGGCGCATCGGGTTATTACGGATACGGCACCTACAAATACCAGTAGTTAAAGCCAGATATTTAAAGGAAGTAAAGCATGAAAATTCTTGTAACCGGTGCAGCAGGCTTTATTGGCTTTCATACGGCCTCGCGCTTATTGGAAAGAGGCGACGAAGTCGTCGGTTTTGATAGCGTTAATGACTATTACGACGTTGAGATTAAAGAGCGCCGCTTAGAGCAGCTACATAGCCTCTCACAAAAGACAGGCACCCCCTTTCACTTTATTCGTGACAATTTAGCCGATCAAGCGGCGGTTACCGAGTGTTTCAAGACGCATAAGTTTGATCGCGTTATTCACTTGGCGGCCCAGGCAGGCGTTCGATACTCTATCGAGAACCCGCATAGCTATGTTGAAAGCAATATTATTGCGTTTACTAATGTGCTTGAAGCCTGTCGCTACGCCAAAACACCACACCTCACTTACGCCAGTACCAGCTCTGTGTATGGTGCTAATACGCGGATGCCTTTCTCTGAACACGATGGTGCAAATCATCCGCTGCAGTTTTATGCAGCGACTAAAAAAGCCAATGAAATGATGGCCCATAGCTACAGCCATTTATTTAAATTACCGACTACCGGCCTGCGCTTCTTTACCGTCTATGGTCCGTGGGGCCGTCCGGATATGGCACTGTTTAAGTTCACCAAAAGCATTTTGGCGGATGAAGCGATTCCAGTATTCAATCACGGCAACCATACCCGTGATTTCACCTATGTCGGTGATATCGTTGAGGGTGTGATCCGGGCCAGCGATCAAATCGCAGAACCCAATGCGGAGTGGAGCAGCGACGATCCTGACCCCGCGACCAGCAATGCACCTTACCGTCTGTTCAATATTGGCAACAATAACCCAGTCAAGCTAAGTGCTTATATTGAAGCGCTTGAAAAAGCCTTGGGTAAAACGGCCAAACAGGATTTATTGCCGCTACAGCCAGGCGACGTCCCCGATACCTATGCCGACAGCAGCGAGCTGAAGAAAGCAGTGGATTACCAGCCCGCAACGCCGGTGAAAGAAGGTGTTGCTAACTTTGTTTCTTGGTATCGTGATTACTATCAAGTTTGATATTAGAAGTTATTTATTACTGACGTCAGCGGTGGATGCACTTCGCATCCACCGTTTAGCATTTAAAAGTTAGGGGCTGGCATGAAGGTTACCGTATTTGGCACGGGCTACGTAGGTTTGGTGCAGGGGGCCATTCTGGCAGACGTAGGTCACCAAGTGATCTGTGTAGATGTTGATGCTGAAAAAATTGAACGTCTAAAGCAGGGCCACATACCCATCTTCGAGCCAGGCCTGGATACACTGGTGAAAGAGAAGTATGCCGCCGGGCGCCTGAGTTTCACAACGGACGCTGCTGAGGCGATAAAGCATGGAGACATGCACTTTATCGCGGTGGGAACTCCACCAGATGAAGATGGTTCTGCTGACTTACGCTATGTGCTGGCCGTTGCTTCGACCATTGCTGAGCATATGGAAAGCGATAAAATCATCATCAATAAATCGACAGTGCCAGTGGGCACGGCTGATAAAGTTCGTGCTTGTGTAGCCGAAAAACTAGCCGAACGTGGCCGAAGCGATCTGCAATTCGATGTGGTTTCAAACCCTGAATTCCTTAAGGAAGGCAGTGCCGTTGCGGATTGCCAAAAGCCCGATCGTATTATTATTGGTACCGAATCGGCGGCTACCGTTGAACTGATGCGTGAGCTTTATGCACCCTTTAACCGCAACCATGACAAAGTCATTGTCATGGATGTGCGAAGTGCCGAGCTAACCAAATACGCGGCAAACTGCATGTTGGCAACCAAGATTAGTTTTATGAACGAAATAGCCAACTTGGCTGAGCGTCTTGGTGCAGATATTGAAATGGTGCGCCAGGGTATCGGTTCTGACCCCCGTATTGGCTATCACTTTATTTATCCTGGCGTCGGTTACGGCGGCTCATGCTTTCCCAAAGATGTGCAGGCGCTTATTCGTACCTCGGACGCGATTGGTTTCGATGCCAAGGTGCTGAAAGCCGTTGAAGCGCGTAATTTTGAGCAGAAAACGACGCTGTTCGAGAAGGTTGCAGGTCACTATAACAACGATTTAGCCGGCAAGACGTTTGCTCTATGGGGGCTGTCGTTTAAACCTAATACCGATGACATGCGCGAAGCACCCAGCCGCGTATTGATGGAAGCCCTATGGGCTGCTGGCGCAAGTGTAAAGGCCTATGATCCCGAAGCCATGGAAGAGACACAGCGCATTTACGGTACGCGTGATGATTTAGCGTTGTGTGGTACTAAAGAGTCAACCCTTAAAGAAGCCGATGCTCTTATTATCGTTACCGAATGGCAAAGTTTCCG
>NZ_REBQ01000082.1 GCF_007692655.1 Halomonas sp. | reverse complement strand
GATATCACGCGCATTGAACGCATTTTGCAGTGGCTCAATCGTGGTGTGCCGGTCAGTCAGGTCGTTGACTTGCTTGACCAGCCAGAAACAATTGAGACGCCCACTCCCAATGCGGGAGACTGGTCTAGTCAGCGTCAGCATCTGCAAGCCACCATTGAAGCGCTGGATTTACCCAAACTAGAAGCGTTTTATCACCAGAGTTTGGCGCTCTACCCGCTCAGCATTGTGATTAATGAGCTGTGGCAACCGGTTATCTTAAGCCTGGAAGCCAAGTGGGCAATGCAAGCCAATCATTTGGTACGGCGCACGTTGGAAGCGTTTTTACGCAGCCAAGTGGGCATCCGTTTGCACTATGCCAATCAGACAACGCGCGGCCCTCTGATTCTGCTCAACGCCATGCCTGATGACCCGGGCCCTCTGTGGGTACTGATGTCAGCACTGATGGCCAGTGAACAGGGTTATCGGGTTCAGATGCTTGACCACTCACTGCCGCTAGAGGATCTGCCTCAGGCAGTCGCTCGGTTGCACTCATCGATGGTGCTGCTTTCCAGTGGCCAACGGGAGAGTGACAGCTATATTCACCAAGCGCTGCCCAAAGCGGCTGAGTCCCTGAACGTACCCATTGGCGTGTGTGGCGAAGTCGCTCGGTTGCGCGAAAGCGACCTGCGCGATGGCCCGGTGCATATGTTAGGCGATGATCTGCCCCAAGCCATCGCCCGCTTGCGACCCTTATTGCGCGAGTCTGGCGTGCTGTAACCAGGCTGCCGATATCCTGGCCGATCGCCCTCGTGGCGACCGGCCATTTTTTTGTTTAATACAGCGCAGGAGCCCCCTATGAAACGACAGTTGATTTGGCTACGCAGCGACCTGCGCATTGACGACAACAGTGCTCTGGCCGCCGCGGCAGCCAAAGGCCCTGTGGTAGCGGTGTTCCTGCGCAGCATCCCTCAGTGGCAGGCGCATGGTCACGGCGCCAACAAGCTGGACTTTTGGGCGCGAGGCGTTGGCGCAATGAAAGCAGCGCTCAATGGTTTGAATATTCCCCTGCTGCATCGCGATATTGATCATTACGACCAGGCGCCGGAAGCGCTGCTCGAGATTGCCCATGAGCATGATATTGACCAGTTACACTTCAACTACGAATACCCATTAAACGAGCAGCGTCGCGATCACGCCGTGATGGATGCATTTAAGCAAGCAGGGGTTGGAGCCCAGGGTTACCATGACGCGGTGGCCTTTGCCCCCGGCAGCCTACTAACTGGAAAAGGCGACTATTACGGTGTATTTACGCCGTTTTCCAAGGCGTGGCATAAGCAGATTAGCGCCGATCAATTAGCGCTTCGCGATACCCCTGGCGTTCAAACACCGCTGGATATTCAAAGCGACCCGCTACCGGACCTGCCTACGTTTGACCATCCGCCCATCGATGGCCGCCTATGGCCCGCTGGCGAAAGTACCGCTGCGGATCATCTGGCGCGTTTTTTACGCTTTCGGGGCCGCCATTATAAAGCCCAGCGTGACTTGCCTAAGGTGCGTGGCACCAGCGAATTATCTCCCTATCTCGCCCTGGGCATGATCTCACATCGCCAGTGCTTGCAAGCGGTGATGGCTGAGAACGGCGGCCACTTAGGCGATGGCGATGCAGGGCTGACGACGTGGGTAAATGAGCTGATCTGGCGCGAGTTTTATCAGCATGTCGCGGTTGGGTTCCCCGACGTTTGCCGCCACCAGCCTTTTCAAGCCCACACCAAGCAGTTGGCCTGGCGCGATGATGACGAAGGTTTTCAAGCCTGGTGTGAAGGGCGAACGGGCTACCCAATCGTGGATGCTGCCATGCGCCAGCTGGTCACCACAGGCTGGATGCACAACCGGCTGCGCATGATCACCGCGATGTTTTTAAGCAAACACCTGTTGATTGACTGGCGGCGTGGCGAAGCTTTTTTTTTACAGCATCTGGTCGACGGTGAGTTCTGCGCCAATAACGGCGGCTGGCAGTGGGCGGCCTCCACCGGAACCGATGCAGCGCCTTATTTCCGCATTTTTAACCCCACCACTCAATCCACCCGCTTTGACGCAGACGGTGAATTCATCGCCCACTGGTTGCCCGAGCTTGCGGAACTGCCTGCCAAAGCACGCCATGCGCCTGCACAAGACCTGCTTACCGATGTGAATTACCCATCCCCCATCGTTGACCACAAAGCAGCACGCCAGCGCGCGCTTGACGCATTCAAGTCACTCTCTAAATAGATACGTCTACTGCTACTTATTGAAGGAGACCGTTATGGCTGAGCCTACGGCGCTGGAAACGTTTTGTGCTTTTTTCAATAAACTAGACAACACCTGTACAGAAAAACTATACGAGGTATATACTGAGAATATTGTTTTCAGTGACCCGCTTCACCATATTGAAGGGCGGGACCAGTTAGAGCGCTATTTTTCAGCGATGTACGAAAACGTTGAGCAGTGCCAGTTCACTTACCACTCTC
Source organism: Halomonas sp. (assembly GCF_007692655.1). Lineage (GTDB taxonomy): Bacteria > Pseudomonadota > Gammaproteobacteria > Pseudomonadales > Halomonadaceae > Vreelandella. Next base: position 60,513 of record NZ_REBQ01000082.1, on the reverse strand, counting down.
AGCAATTCCAGGGCCAGCAAGGGTTTGTGACCTGGACAATGACGTTTGTTCATCCCCGGCTGGCTGGCGGCAAGCCGATCAACGTTGAAGGTTGTAGCGCACTAACGTTTGCAGACGACGGGCGAGTTCAGCGCCATCAGGACTATTTCGATGCTGGCGCCATGCTGTATGAGCACTTGCCACTGATGGGTAACGTCATTCGCTGGTTAAAAAAGCGCCTCGACTAACCGCATACCGTTTTGTTGTGCCTGAGGGCGTGACGGGAGACTTGATGAGTACATGGACAACGCCCCAACGCATTTGGTTAACCGGTGCTACCTCCGGCATTGGTGAGGCACTGGCACATAAACTCATTGGTCAAGGCCATCATGTCGTTCTAAGCGCGCGCAACGCTGAGGCATTAGAGGCACTTTGCCAGGGTCACCCCAATGCTTACGCCATCCCGCTTGATGTGAGTGACCGCCCAGCGGTACTCGCCGCGGGAGAGACTATACGGGAACGGTTAGGGGCGTTGGATTTAGCGTTATTTAACGCAGGCACCTGCGAATACCTTAACGCTCAACAGTTCGATATGGATTTGGTCGAACGAGTGTTTAAGCCCAATCTATTTGGCACGCTCTATGGCGTTGAAGCTGCCCTTCCGCTGCTTCGCGCTGCACGCCAAGAGGGTCGGCCCGCCCGCATAGCGGCTACTTCCAGTGCCTCGGCCTACTTACCGCTGCCCCGGGCAGAAGCCTACGGCGCCTCTAAAGCCGCGGTGAGTTATTTTTTGGAGTCGCTACGCTTAGACCTACATCAAGAAGGCATCGACGTTAGCCTTATTCATCCAGGCTTTGTGAAAACTCCCCTGACAGACCGCAACGACTTTCCTATGCCCATGCAGGTCACCGCCGAGCAAGCAGCCGATGCCATTATCGCGGGGCTAATGAAGGGGCGACTCGATATCCACTTCCCCCGCCGATTTACTTACATCGTTAAGTTGCTGGGTATTTTACCCCCTGCTCTACGCCGCCAGATTGGCCTACGAATGACCCGCTCGCACAAGGAGCCCTCATGAGCGCCATGGCACCACAACAGCCTCTGTCACCGCAAAGCCTTGGAGCATCACAGCGTATTGCCATCGTCGGTAGCGGCATTAGTGGCATGGCCGCTGGTTGGTATCTCTCTGCCCAGCACGAAGTCACGCTTTTCGAAGCTGATTCGCGGCTAGGCGGTCATACCGCCACCATGGACGTAGACGTCGAGGGACGCTCGTATGCCATTGATACGGGCTTTATCGTCTTTAACGACTGGACCTACCCACATTTTCAGCGCTTGCTAGAGACGCTGGGCGTTGCCGCTCAAGCGACGGAGATGAGCTTCTCTGTGCACGAAACAGCGCGAGATTTTGAGTACAACGGCCATACGTTAGGTTCACTGTTTGCCCAGCGGCGCAACCTGCTTAACCCCTCGTTCTACCGCCTGCTAAGCGATATTCTCCGCTTCAATAAACAGGCCACTAAAGCATTAGAAAGCCAAGCGCTGCCTGAGCACATGACGTTGGGTGAGTATTTGGACCGCCACCATTACAACCACGACTTTCAGCGACGCTATTTATTGCCGATGGGTGCCGCCATTTGGTCAGCCAGCATCAGCGACCTGCGCGCCTTTCCACTGGCGTTTTTTGTACGTTTTTTCCGTAACCATGGTCTGCTCTCGGTCAACCACCGACCTCAGTGGTACACCCTGATCGGTGGGTCCAGAAGTTATATTCCAAGTTTGACCGCGCCATACGCATCGCGAATTCATCTCAATACACCGGTGACGCGTATTGTCCGCGAGAATGCGGGTGTGGATATTACAACGCCGCTTGGTACCCAGCGTTTTGATCACGTGGTGCTGGCCTGCCATGCCGACCAAGCACTGACGATGCTCGGCGACGCAAGCCCTACCGAGCAGGAAGTCCTCGGCGCCATGCCGTATCAGAATAATGAGGTGGTGCTACACACCGATACCAGCCTATTACCCCGCCGTCGCCGCGCCTGGGCAAGCTGGAATTACCGCCTGGACCAGCGTGATGCCGAAGAGCGTGTCTCCGTCACTTATGACATGAACATTCTTCAGCGCATCGAGAGTGACACTACCTTTTGTGTCACCTTGAACGACAGCGCCAGCATCGACCCAAGTAAAGTGCTGGGGCGCTACACCTATGCGCACCCGCAGTTTACGTTGGCAGGCCAAGCGGCCCAGGCGCGTCATGCCGATATATCCTCGCTGGCCCACCGCACGCATTTTTGCGGCGCCTATTGGCGCAATGGCTTTCATGAAGATGGCGTTTGGAGTGCGCTGCGTGTGGCGCAAGCGTTGGGCTGTGATGAGGCAGAGCAACCTCCTGCTACACCCACGTTATTGCCCGCCCATGAACTGACGCCCCAAGGCAGCGAGGGGCTGGGATGATGACCGGTATCACCAATGGGCCACGCTCGCGAATTTATCGCGGCAGCTTGCGCCACCGTCGCTTTACGCCTAAAGCCCATACGTTTAGCTACCAGGTATGGATGGCTTGGCTTGACCTTGATGAGCTGCCTGAGCTGTTCGACAACGTACCGGGCTTTAGTGCCCGACGTCCTGCGTTGGCGCGCTTTCGCCGTGAGGACTACCTGGGACCGGTCGATCGCCCGCTCAAAACCGCGGTCCGCGAAGAACTGATTCGTCAGCTTGGCAGTGCGCCTGACGGCCGTATTTGTGTACTCACTCAATTACGCACCTTGGGCTGCATGTTTAATCCGATCTCCGTCTATTACGCCTATGACCACCTGGGTCGATTAACCGCCGTTTTAAGTGAAGTGACCAACATGCCGTGGCGTGAACGGACATGCTACGCCAGTGCCGTGGACCCTTCACGCCATAGCCATCAAGCCCACTTTGATAAAGATCTTCACGTATCGCCGTTTAATCCTATGGATATGTCTTACCGCTGGAAATTCAATGCTCCCAGCGAAAAGCTCTTTTTGCATATGGAAAACTGGCAGAACCAGCAGTGCCACTTTGATGCCACGCTGACCCTGGAGGCCTCGCCCGCCACGCGAGGCGTATTAATAAAAACCTTAGTGCGCCAGCCGTGGATGAGTTTGAAAACCATCGCAGGCATTCATTTTGAAGCGTTACGCCTATGGCTTAAGCGCGTTCCTATCTATAACCACCCTAAGCGCAAGGAGACTTCAAAGTGACCACCCTGCGTTCTACGCCCCCTAATAGTCAGCCCGTTGCACAAGACCGTTTTACCAAGTGGCTGAAACCACGCCTCATGGCTCAGCTAGATACCTTCCGCGGTGGTCGCATTACCCTTATTGAAGGCAACCAGTGTCACCACTTAGGCCAGGAAGGGCCGTTGCAAGTCACCGTGGTTATTCGCCACTCTCGTGCTTGGAAACGGCTGGCCTTTGGGGGGACCGTCGGCGCTGCCGAATCCTACATGGATGGAGACTGGGATGCTGACGACCTGGTGGCATTGGTGCGCTTATTCGCAGCTAACCTTGAGCACGTTAATGGGAAAATGGAAAATGGTAGCGCGCGTGTTGCTCGCTGGTGTCTGGGCGCCATTTACCGCTTTCAACGCAACAGCATCAGTGGTTCTAAACGCAATATTTCTGCCCACTACGATATTGGCAACGATCTATTTTCGACGTTTTTAGATCGTCATCATTGGATGTATTCAAGCGCCGTTTTTCCCTATCCGGAAGCCAGTTTAGAGGAAGCCTCTACCTACAAGCTCGACCTTATGCTTGAAAAGCTTGATGTGCAGCCTGAGCACCATCTGCTCGAAATCGGCACTGGCTGGGGGGGGCTTGCCATTCACGCAGCGAAGACCCGCGGCTGCCGCGTTACCACGACCACGATTTCTGACGAGCAACATGCGCATACGTTGCGACGCATTCACGAAGAAGGGCTGGCTGACCGGATTACCCTGCTTAAACAGGATTACCGTGAATTAACCGGCCGCTATGACCGACTCATTTCGGTTGAGATGATTGAAGCCGTTGGGCATCAATATCTAGATACCTACCTCACCAAGCTGGATAGCCTATTAACCGACGACGGCCAGGTCATGCTGCAGGCCATCACTATTCGCGATCAGCGCTTTGAAGATGCTAAACGCGATATGGATTTTATCAAACGCTACATTTTCCCCGGCGGTTTTCTGCCTTCACACCACGCCATGCTAAGCAGCGTTATGCGTAAAACGTCCTTAAACGTGGTGGCATTGGATGAAATTGGCCCGCATTATGCGCGTACTTTACGCGAGTGGCGTCACCGCTTTGAAGCAAGCCTTGAACAGGTGCGAAAGCTGGGCTATGACGAGCGCTTCATCCGTATGTGGCGTTACTATTTGTGCTACTGCGAAGGCGGTTTTATCGAACGCTCGATCGGCACCTGCCACCTATTGCTTGCCAAGCCCGCTGCCAAACCGACACCACTCACCGGTGCGCTTTAGATGGTCAAACGTAAATGGCATGCTTTGCTGTTTAACGCGCTGCGTTTTGAAGCCGGATGGCTGTTATGTGTGCTTGGCGGCTCTTGGGTCGCGGCGCTGGCAGGGGGCGGTTTGTTAGCGTGGCACCTGCGGCGTCACAGCAAATCCGGCGAATGGCGCTTTATCGCGGGGTTTGCGCTGCTTGGATTGGTTATTGACGGTAGCTTGCAGCTACTGGGTGGCTTTGATTTTGGCGATCAACGCCTAGTATTGGGTTTACTGCCGCTTTGGCTGTGGATGCTTTGGCCGCTATTTGCCACCCTGGTTTATCACTCCCTTGCCTGGCTTTGGCGCTACCCACTCTTCGCCGCCTTGTGCGGTGCCATTAGTGGGCCACTCTCTTACTATGGCGGTGCGTTACTGGCAGGTGTCACCATTGCACCCTGGTTACTCCCCGTACAGAGTTTAATTTGGGCAGCACTGTGCGCGGGTATCAGCGTCTATTACCGGCGTTATTCCGTGTCACCCGTTACTCAATAGGGCTCCGGCGCGGCGGCTAAAGGTGTCATTAGGTGTTTTTCCAGCTCAGCGGCGGACATCGGCTTGGCAAAGTAAAAGCCTTGAACAGACGTGCAACCAGCATTGACAAGGAATTTACACTGCTCTTGGGTTTCAACACCCTCTGCAATGACTCCCAGCCCCATACCAGCGGCCATTGCCAACACGGCTTTTACAATAGAGGCATCTGCCTGATCGTGGGGCAGGTCTTTGATAAATGCGCGGTCGAGTTTAATTTTATCAACAGGCAAACGCTTTAAGTAACCCAACGACGAATAACCGGTACCAAAATCGTCAATGGCAATCGCAAAACCTTGATCGCGAAGTGCCTGTAACCGTGGCCCCATATCACCGGCACGCTCGTCTAGCAGCACCGATTCGGTCAGCTCTAGGCCAATCTGTGCAGAGGTCAGTTGATAGCGCTTTAGGCACGTGGCTAACTGGCCTTCCAAATCACCTTGAAACAACTGCAGCGCTGAGATATTGACCCAAATAGTGAGCTTCGGCATGGCACTATTACGCCAATGCGCCTGCTGGGCACAGGCCTTTTCAATCACCCAGGCTCCCAGCTGTGCCATCAACCCATGCCGCTCTGCCAGCGGGATAAAGTCGCCAGGTGAAATTAAACCATCTTGGGGGTGACGCCAACGTAGCAGTGCCTCCATCCCCAGTAACTCACCGTCGCTGGGGCGGTGCTGAGTTTGGAAATGTAGTTCTAACTGGTCACCGGAAATAAGCGCTGCGCGTAAATCACTGACCAGCGCCAGCTGAGGATTATCCTGTTTATCCAGCGCCGGACGAAATCGCTGGCTTTGGTTACGCCCTAGCCGTTTTGCACTGTATAGGGCCGACTCTACGCGCTGAAATAGAATCCCTGAGTCGTTACCATCCTCGGGGACACGACAGCTACCGATTGTCAGGCCCAAGCGCAGCGAATGATCGTTAATTTCGAACGGACGGCTCATATGCTCACGCAGCGTCGCGACCCATTTATCATGATCATCAAACGTCGTGGTACGTATTACCATAAACTCATCGCCGCCCAAGCGGCCTACGATACTGCCAGCGACATAGCCGGTTAAACGCTGAGCAAATCGCGCTAACAGGCGGTCTCCCTGCTCGACGCCTAAACTGTCATTGACCGATTTCAAGCCGTCAATATCGACCAATGCCATATCCAAGCTTTCACCTGCGCGCAAATGACGCAGGCGAGACGCCAGCAAGTCATGCAAACGACGACGATTAGGCAAGCCGGTCAGGGGGTCTTCGTAGCCGATGCGTCGCAAGTCCTGCTCACGGGCTTTTTGCGCCGAAATATCGGTAAACAAATGAATATAGTGGGTTATTCTCCCGCGCTTATCGGTCACCGCGCGTACTTTTAGCCACTCAGGATACTCATCCCCATGTTTACGGCGATTCCACATTTCGCCTTCCCAACGGCCAGTACTTTTTAATGCGCTCCAAAAGCTTTGGTAAAAGGACTTATCGTGGCGCGGCGCTGCCAGGGCTTCTAACTTTAAACCCAAAATTTCTTGGCTCGTGTAGCCCGTAATTTCGGTAAACGCAGGGTTAATCGCGATGACATGATTTTGCGCGTCGCTGATCGCCATGGCATCGCTGGTAAGCCCCAGCGCATCTTGGGTGAGCCGCAGACGCAGGCGCAGTTGGCGAACTTGGGTCCAGACGTCCCATACTCCAAACATAACTAACGTGGCGGCGAACAAGCGCAGCGCCGCGTCAGGTATCCATACGCAGGCTGGCAGCGCTATCAGCGCTACCCAAACTAACGGGCGATTTAGAGAAACAGTGAGCCACATGGCGATACGCTATATCCTTTACAAAATTAAACCAGATAAAAACTAGCGTTAGGTGCCGCTGATCATGCCGCCTAATAAAAAATTTGAAAACATAATCTTTCGACAGCAGAAGATTTATTATGCATAAACAGGCGTTATTGCATTGAGTCACTGACTATTCCATTATCGACCTGACCACTAAAAACTGTAGATATCGATGATAAATGGCCAGTTACGTGCATTCCGCGGTTTCGGGAAGTAGACTAAGCCAACCACCACCTTGATACTCGGAACGATTCAGTGACCAAGCAACACTCCTTTGATCGCGAAGAACTTCTGGCCTGCTCGCGGGGCGAGCTTTTTGGCCCTGGAAATGCACAGCTTCCGGCTCCTAATATGCTAATGCTTGATCGTATCAAGCATATTCATAAAGAGGGCGGTGATCATGGCAAAGGCGAACTCATCGCCGAGCTGGATATCACCCCTGATTTATGGTTTTTTGATTGCCACTTTCCCGGCGATCCGGTTATGCCTGGCTGTTTAGGCTTAGATGCCATGTGGCAACTGGTCGGCTTTTACCTGGGTTGGCTAGGCCACCCTGGCCGTGGGCGTGCACTAGGCTGCGGCGAAGTTAAATTCAGCGGACAGATCCTGCCTGACGCAAAGAAAGTGACCTATAGCATTAATATTAAGCGTATTATTACCCGCCGCCTCATCTTGGGTATCGCCGACGGTACCGTTACCGTCGACGGACGCGACATTTATCAGGCTAATGATTTGCGCGTTGGCCTATTCACCTCCACAGCGAATTTCTAAACAGGAGGCTCCCATGCGACGAGTGGTAGTCACCGGCCTTGGCATTGTATCTTGCCTTGGCAATGACCAACGACAGGTCCTGGACGCGCTCAAAAACGGGCGTAGCGGTATTCGTTTTAAGGAAGAGTATGCTGAGCATGGCTTCCGTAGCCATGTGGCAGGTAGCGTAGATATTGATCTTGATACGCTCATTGACCGTAAGTTACGCCGTTTTATGGGCGACGCGGCGGCCTATGCGTATGTTTCCATGGCACAAGCCATTGAAGACTCTGGCCTCTCCGAGGAGCAAGTATCCAACGAGCGTACCGGGTTGATTGCGGGCTCTGGCGGTGCTTCAAGCGCCAATCAGGTCGAAGCTGCCGATGTACTGCGCAATAAGGGTTTGCGGCGCGTTGGCCCCTACCGTGTTACCCGCACCATGGGCAGTACTGTCTCCGCGTGTTTAGCAACGCCATTTAAGATCAAAGGCGTGAATTACTCTATCTCCTCTGCCTGCGCGACCTCTGCGCACTGTATTGGCAGCGCCATGGAGCAGATTCAGCTTAATAAGCAGGATGTGGTTTTTGCCGGTGGTGGCGAAGAGGAGCACTGGACGCTTTCATGCTTATTTGATGCGATGGGGGCGCTTTCGACGCACTACAATGATACGCCTGAAAAAGCCTCTCGCCCCTATGACCAAGCCCGTGACGGCTTTGTTATCGCAGGCGGCGGCGGCATGTTGGTGTTAGAAGAGTTGGAGCACGCTAAAGCCCGCGGCGCTAAAATCTACGGTGAGTTAGTTGGCTACGGCGCTACCTCTGATGGACACGACATGGTCGCTCCTTCTGGAGAAGGCGCTATGCGCTGTATGCACCAGGCGATGGCCACGGTAGAGGGTAAGATTGACTACATTAATACCCATGGCACCTCGACGCCCGTAGGCGACGTGGCCGAGTTAAAGGCGATTCGTGAAGTGTTCGGCAATACAACGCCCGCCATGAGCTCGACGAAATCACTGACTGGGCACTCCTTGGGCGCCACTGGCGTTCAGGAAGCCATCTACTCGCTATTGATGATGCAACATAACTTTGTTGCGGCTTCCGCCAACATTGAGCAGTTAGATGAGCAGGCCGATGGCTTCGACATCGTGACCGAACGACGTGACGATGTAACCATTGAGCGCGCCTTGTCTAATAGCTTTGGTTTTGGCGGTACCAATGCCTGTTTAGTCTTCCAGCGTTATCACGATTAACGCGACCAAGGCCAACGGCATGATGAGTACAAAAACGGCGCCCAGTGGGCGCCGTTTTTGATGTGAGCTATAAGCTGGTATCACGATGTACAAATACGTGCTTAACGCGACGTGGGTCTGGGCACCTCAGAAATTTCCTGCAGCTGTGCCTCAATCCATACTTCGACTTCAGCGAGCACTTCATCGGGCATACGTCCTGCCGTTTCAATCGGCTTACCAATGCGTACCCGCAATACGCCCGGCTGCTTCACCCAATGACGCCCAGGCCAGCGCTCTCCTGCGTTATGGGCAACTGGCAAGACCGGCACCCCCGCACGACAGGCGACAACGCTACCGCTTTTGTTGTAGCGTTTACGCTGACCAGGGTCAACCCGCGTACCCTCAGGAAAAATCAGCACCGAAAGCCCCGTACCGAGTCTCTCAACGCCCTGAGTCAGCACCTGCTTCATTGCCCGCGCTGGCTTAGAGCGATCAAGACTAATAGGCTTTAGCAAACGCAGCCCCCAGCCAAAGATCGGTAAGCGCAGCAGTTCTCGTTTGAGCACAGTGCATACCGGTGGTTTCATCACCTGCAGAAACACGGTTTCCCATTCGCACTGGTGGTTAGCCTGAATCACACAGGGGCCGCTGGGTAGGTTTTCCTGCCCTTGTATGTCGTAGCGTACCCCACAGGCAATTCGAAACCAGACCATCAAAAAGTAGTTATATAAATTCAACAAGCGGTAGCGGCCTGCCAAAGGCAGAAACGGCGCGATGGGCAAAAACAGGATGCCAATCATCAACATGGCAAAAAAGTAACCGGCATAAAATACCAAACTGCGAACCACATTTATCAAGCCGATACTCCTGTATCACTGCCACGGTTAGGCTCACGGGTAGAACACCATGCATCAATCATACGTCCGGCCTCTAATCGCCACGGCTTTTGATGGACACCGAAGATATCCAGCACCCGTCGGCAATTTAAAACACGCCGCAGCTTGGCATCATGATGATGTTTAAGCGGCTGCACTTCTCCCAGCACAATCTGTTCACCTCGCCCCTCTAAATGCGTTAACAGCTGGGTACGGACCATCGAAGTGAACGTAAACGCACTTACCGGCTCGGTACCCGCCAGATGGTAGGCTCCCCAGGCATTTGCACCACAGGATTGCTGCTGCAGCATACCGATCAATGCCATCGCCACAGCGTCTGCTGATGTGGGGCAAAAAATCACGTCTTCCGCGGCGCGAACGGCGTGTCCAACCACGAGGCTATCGATGATTTCATTTAACCACGCATGGCTGCCTTCTAACGCAAACAGCGGGCCTAAGCGCACAATCAAATGACGCTGAAACTCTGCTCGAATGCGATCACCGGTCTGCACCAAACGACGCAAGCTGTCGTCTCTCGGCGCAGGCACCACGTGCTCATCAATGGGCACGTCGAGACCATCTTCGTAGAGCTGATCTGAGACACACCATACCAGCGCCACCTCTTGGGAAAGGCAGGCATCCAGACAGCGGTCTACCGCATCGGCATGGGCCATCACATCCGCTGGGGCCATACTCAAAGGATGCGCCAACGGCGGAATGATGACAGCATCCGGCGCTATCGTCTTGAGCAGTGACGGAGTGATGGTCGTCTCCTGCTCGATGACTAACGCGGTGTCAGTGCGACGGCTCGCTTCTCGAGCCAATGCCAAGCTTAAGCAGTGACCGGCATCCAGTATCAGCAGTTTCAAAACAGCCTCTCCTTGTCATACCCCAGCCTAAGATGTAGCGCCGCAAGCATCCTTAATATTGGGAAAGTTAGAACGGTATTTCATCGTCGAAGTCGTCGAAGTTGCCCGGGTCCGGCGCACCATAACTGCTGTTCTGCTGATTTGGCTGAGGAGCTTGATTGCCTTGCTGCGGGGCCGGCTGCGCAGGGCGTGGCGGTTGCTGTGGGTTTTGCCCGCCAGGGTAATTATTACCGCCTTGAGGAGCGCCACCCTGCTGGGGGTAACCGCCGCCCTGGCCATGCTGCGCAGGATTATTCTGGGCCGGGCTGTTTTGCGCTGGCGCACTCTGGGGAGGGCTTTGGGAGTAGTTGCTTTGCGGGGCGCTGCCACCTTGGAAATCACCGCTACGGCCATCCAGCATTTGCATATCGTTGGCGACGATTTCCGTCGAATAGCGATCCTGGCCGTTTTGATCTTGCCACTTACGGGTTTGGAGGCGGCCTTCAATATAGACTTTAGAGCCTTTTTTCAGGTACTGCTGAGCAATTTCAGCGGTTTTGTTGAACATCACCACGCGGTGCCACTCGGTGCGCTCTTGACGCTGGCCGCTTTGGCGATCCATCCAGGTGTCCGTAGTGGCCAAATTTAAGTTGGCCACCGCCGCACCGCTTGGGGTAAAACGCACCTCTGGGTCTTGACCGAGGTTACCAATCAAGATGACCTTATTAATACCGCGAGCCATAAGGCACTCCTTTCGTAGCTTTCATTTAGGTAAGTTACCAGCCGTCGCCTCATTGCGACCCGGCTAATATAATATTCAGCACCGTTAATCTCTAACAACGTTAAGAACCGCTTAAATCATGATTTTGGGGGTGCCATCACTCTTGTCAACGCTGCCTGATCGAGTCGTTGACGATTGACTTTCAAATAGACTAACCGCTCTTCCGGCACCACCATCACGTCTTCAACGCCGACTACATCCGCTAAATGCTCCATCAGCAGATCCAAAGCGTCTGCATGGGTATCGTGAAGCGCCACCACTTCGCTGGATAAAGGCGGCGGTGCAGGCATCCACCACATGGCGACCCACCAGCACAGTGCCAAGCCAGCACAACCCATAAAAACAGCATTAAGCCCGCCATAATGGGCGAGCAGCCCACCTAGCGTACCGCCTAGGAAAGCCCCTAGAAACTGACTGGTGGAGTACACGCCCATGGCGGTGCCTTTGGCCCCTGCTGGAGCTAGCTTACTGAGCATGGAAGGTAGCGTCGCTTCCAGCAAGTTAAAGCCAGTGAAGAACACAAATAGCCATATAAATAGCCAATGCCCAGCGGATAGAGGCAGCCCAAGCCCCGCCAGGCTGACCACAATAGCGCTAATCGCCAGCAGACACATCAAGCGCATGCGCTGCTGCTTTTCGCCTACCATTATCAGCGGCACCATGGCCACAAACGAGAGCGCCATAATGCCAAGATACGCCAGACCGTGATACTCAATCGCCACGCCAGCATCCAACAGGCGGAAAGGCACCGCCACGAAAATCGCCATTAACACTAAATGCAGGGCAAAAATCGACACATCCAGGCGCCATAAGTCAGGACGAGTAATCACACTTTTAAACTGTTGCCGATCCATGCCCACATCGCGGTGCCGCCGCCGCCTCGGTGCTGCGGGCACCCAACGCCACAGCACCAGCAAACCGACTAACGTCAGCAGCGCTGTGAACCAAAAAATGGCTGCCAACCCCGCCCAGGCAGCCAGCCAAGGACCCAGTACCATGGCAATCGCAAACGACACACCAATCGACAGCCCAATGATCGCCATCGCCGCCGTGCGTACTTCCTCGCGGGTCTGATCGGCAAGCAGCGCCATAATCGCCGCGGCCACCGCGCCAGCGCCCTGTAGCGCTCGTCCCACGATAACGCCCGCCATGGTATCGGAAAGCGCGGCGACCACGCTGCCTAAAGCAAAAATGATTAGCCCCATGGCAATCACCCGCTTGCGGCCAATTCGGTCAGAAAGCAGTCCAAATGGAATTTGCAGCGTCGCCTGGGTTAAGCCATAAACACCTAACGCAACGCCCACTAGCAAAGGTGTTGAACCTTCTAGGGTGTCGGCATACAGCGCCATGACAGGCAACACCATAAAGAGGCCCAACATACGCGATGCATATAGCCCGGCTAAACCGCTGATCGCACGGCGCTCAGAGGCCAGCAATAGTGCAGTAACCTTGCGCATAATGCCCTTGTCTGTAATGAAAAATAACTATCGGGTGGATAAGCATGAGGCAAATAAGCGTAATAGCTTAAGGCAATCTGCCATTCTAGCGGTTTGCACTCGCACTGGAAACGTCGCGAGTCGTCACATGTTATCCAAGGTTATGAAAGCTGTTTTGCCGGGAGGGGCTCGGCAAACGTATAATCACGCTTTTGCCGCGCGATTCGAGGTGTTGATGGACAGCATTCTGGTCAGGGGTGCCCGCACCCACAACCTCAAGCAGATCGATGTGGAGCTGCCCCGTAATAAGCTGATTGTGATTACCGGCCTGTCTGGCTCGGGTAAATCATCGCTGGCCTTTGATACCCTGTACGCCGAGGGGCAGCGCCGCTACGTGGAATCGCTTTCCACCTATGCGCGCCAGTTCTTGTCGATGATGGAGAAGCCCGATGTAGACCACATCGCAGGGCTTTCGCCTGCGATCTCTATTGAGCAGAAGTCCACCTCCCACAACCCACGCTCGACCGTGGGCACCATTACCGAAATTTATGATTACCTGCGCCTGCTGTTTGCCCGGGCGGGCACACCCCGCTGTCCAGAACACGGTGAAGATTTAGAGGCCCAGACCGTTTCGCAGATGGTCGATCAAGTCATGAATCTTGCCGAAGGCACCAAGCTTATGCTGCTGGCGCCAGTGGTCAAAGGCCGCAAAGGTGAGCACTTACAGCTATTGGCAGAGCTACGCGCCCAGGGCTTTGTGCGCGCCTTGATCGACGGCCAGGTGCTGGAATTGGACGATGTCGCGCCGCTGGATAAGCGCAAAAAGCACGATATCAGCGTGGTGGTTGACCGCTTTAAAGTGCGCGATGACCTCGCTCAACGTTTGGCAGAATCCTTTGAGACAGCGCTGAATCTCGCCGACGGCACCGCCATGATCCATTTTATGGACGGTGAGCGAGAGGATATTGCCTTTTCAGCACGCTTTGCCTGTCCGGTGTGTGGCTATTCGCTGGCCGAGCTTGAGCCACGCATGTTCTCTTTCAACAACCCAGCAGGCGCCTGCCCTACCTGCGATGGGCTTGGCGTACAGCAATACTTCGACCCTGAAAAGCTGATTAGTCATCCTGAGCTGTCGCTTGCGGAAGGCGTGATTAAGGGTTGGGATCGACGCAATATCTATTATTTTACTCAGCTTCAGGCCCTGGCCAAGCACTACCGCTTTGAGCTGGAAACGCCCTGGCATGAGCTTGCCCGCCACGAGCGGGAGATTATTCTCAACGGCAGCGGTGACGAGCAGATTCCGTTTGTTTATGTGGGCGATAGAGGTCGCAAGGTGACCCGGGAGCATGCCTTCGAGGGCGTGCTGCCCAATATGCAGCGTCGCTATCGGGAAACTGAATCCAACATGGTCCGCGACGACTTGGCTAAATACATTGCGGTTCAGCCCTGCGCCACCTGTAGCGGTTCGCGGCTGCGTAAAGAGTCGCGTCACGTTTTTATTGATGAACGCAGTATCACGGAGATCGTACGTCTTCCCATTGGCGAAGCATGGCGCTACTTTGCCGACTTGAAACTACCAGGTCGCAAAGGCGAAATTGCCGATAAAATTGTCCACGAGATTCACGCCCGCCTAGAGTTTCTGGTGAACGTTGGCTTGGACTATCTCAACCTGGAGCGCAGTGCCGATACGCTTTCCGGCGGTGAGGCGCAGCGCATTCGCCTCGCCAGCCAAATTGGCGCGGGGCTGGTGGGGGTAATGTACATTCTCGATGAACCGTCGATTGGCTTGCACCAGCGCGACAACGACCGGCTGCTGAAGACCCTTGAGCGGCTGCGAGACTTGGGCAACACCGTGATTGTGGTAGAACACGACGAAGAGGCCATCCTTGCCGCTGACCACGTGCTAGACATTGGCCCAGGAGCCGGTGTCCATGGCGGCGAGATCGTCGCTCAGGGCACTCCTCAAGACGTCATGGACAACCCTAAGTCGCTCACCGGCCAGTACCTTTCGGGCACCCGGGAAATAGCCGTGCCACCCTACCGCATTCCTGGCAACCCTGAAAAACAGCTGATTTTACGTGGCGCCACCGGTAACAACCTGCAAGACGTAACGCTGACCCTGCCACTGGGGCTGTTTATCGCCATTACCGGCGTTTCCGGCTCAGGTAAATCGACCTTGATTAATGGCACCCTGATGCCGATTGCGGCTCGCGAGTTAAACCGTGCCACGACGTTGACTGCCGCGCCTTATGAGAAAATCGAAGGACTCGATCAGCTCGATAAAGTGATCGATATTGACCAAAGCCCCATTGGTCGTACACCCCGCTCTAACCCGGCGACCTATACCGGCATTTTCACTCCCATTCGGGAGCTGTTTGCGGGCACCCAGGAAGCTCGTTCGCGGGGCTATAAGCCCGGCCGTTTCAGTTTTAACGTTAAAGGTGGTCGCTGTGAAGCCTGTCAGGGCGAAGGTATGATCAAGGTAGAAATGCATTTTCTACCGGATATCTACGTGCCCTGCGACGTCTGTAAGGGCAAGCGCTATAACCGCGAGACCCTGGATATTCATTACAAGGGTAAAACCATCCACGAAGTACTGGCGATGACGGTTGAAGACGCGCTGGCCTTCTTCAGCCCCGTGCCTGCCATTGCTCGTCGTTTACAAACCCTGCTTGATGTAGGACTCTCTTACATCCGACTGGGGCAAAGCGCCACCACCCTGTCTGGCGGCGAGGCTCAGCGGGTTAAGCTTGCCCGTGAATTAGCTAAACGCGATACGGGCAAGACCCTATATATCCTTGATGAGCCCACCACCGGGCTACACTTTGAGGATATCCGCCAACTGCTCACCGTACTTCACCGCCTGCGGGATCACGGCAATACCATCGTGGTGATTGAACACAACCTGGATGTGATTAAAACTGCCGATTGGATTATCGATCTTGGTCCGGAGGGGGGCTCCGGCGGTGGGCAAATCATTGCTGAAGGCACCCCTGAACAGGTTGCTAAGCAAAACGTATCACACACCGGTCATTTTCTTGCGCCGCTGCTGGCGCGGGGCAATCGCGCAACGAAGCGCTAACGCTTTGGTTGGGGGCAAGCTCTTGCCTCCCGCCTATTATAAAGTGCATGCTCATCACATCTCGGAGCAACGCAGCAGACAGTTTGGTAGCCTCTAAGTGTTTCTACTAGCGAACAGAGAATAGTTAGCAGTATTATGCAAATCTCTGCTTGAGGAAAAATTTATGGACGAAGAAAAGAGCTGTATTATCAAGCATTTCAGCCACTACTGCTCGTTATCCGAAGATGAGAAGCAAATACTTACCTCACTGGAGGATAGCCCGACCAATATAAAGTCGGGCACACTGCTTTGGGAGATGGGCGATGCAGCCAATGAGTTCTGCACGCTGAAAAGTGGCTGGGCTTACTCTTACCGTCACCTTGAAAACGGCGACCGACAAATTCTCGAAGTGTTTTTGCCTGGCGATATTATTGGACTACGGGAGTTTGCGTTCTCTCAGCGGCTTGAGAACGTGCGCATGATTGATGACGGTGTGATTTGCCATTTCCCACATAAGCGTATGCTGGATATCTTCCGCCTATCACTGCCCCTGACGTCGGTGATGTTTGCCATCGGAAGCCGTCAGCAGGCGTTGATGACTGAGCGACTGGTTACACTGGCCAGACGAAGCGCCCGCCAGAAAATGGCCCATTTTCTTTACGAAATGTATTTACGGCTACGCCAAACCAACCCGGATATTAGCAACCAATTTCGCCTGCCGCTCTCTCAAGAGCAGCTGGCCGATGTGCTTGGCCTGAGTCCGGTTCACGTTAGCCGCACCTTCACCGCGCTTAGCGAAGATGAGTTGGTGTTCCGAGATCGCCACCACCTGACCATTCCTGATTTAGGCGCGCTATGTGCCGAAGGTGAGTTTGACGATTGCTACCTCACTGACAATGTCCGTCCCTTGCTAGGGGATTCTGCCTAGGAAATGGCCGCGTGCTATTAAGCACACGGCCATTTCCTCACCGTGCCTTCGTTCAGCTTAACCGCACTTGGACCAGCCACAGCCTGCGTAGCAGGTTGGACAACCGTCCATCATAATCAGCTCACCACGGCACTCCGGGCAGTTACCCACCGTTACGGGGCCACTGCCTTCAGGCTTTTTTTCCGCTGACAGCCTCTCACTAGTAGGCTCACCAATGCTGGCTTCAGTAGGGGTGGCTGATGCGGCTTCCTCCCGAGGAGGCTGCCAAGCATGGCCATGGATCATGCGGTGAGCATAGCGCTCGACCAACTGCTCAACCGGCACTTGGTTGCCATCCTGATCCAGAAATCCGCGTCGATATAGAATCTGCTGAATTGACCAGGCAATCGCGGCGACTTCCGAATCGTGGAACATTGGCTTGTTCCACCGGTTAAAGCCGCAGCGCACCAAGCCTTTATCCCAGGCCACTTTGCGCAGATCCGCCACCGCCTGGGTGGCATAGCCGCCACGGGCAGCCAGCGAAAGGCTACGCATGGTCGCAGTGATCCACTGATGCTCACTGGAGAGCTGCCCCGAAGGGAAAAAGAACTCCACCGGGCGCTCAATCACCACGCGCTTGCCATCAAGAACCCCCTCCACCGGCATAAACGACACCAGCAGATAAACTTTCTTGCGCCCTTCCGCACCCACGTAAGAGATTTTTTCTGATACTGCTTCCAAGGTACCTTCTGGTCGCGACGGAATGCGCACCGTTAACGGATTTTCATCCTGTAGCTCAGGAGCAGGCGCGGTCTGTTCCTGCGCTTTAATACGGTAACCGATTATTTTTGAAGTAATTTCAACAGCCATAGCACTCTCTCCATTTAGCAAAGGGGATACGTCAGAGGCGGCATCACCATTTGCCGTAGGTACCCTCTTTTAAGCCGTCAAACAGGTTGGCGGCATTATGCTCTTCGCCGTCGTAGATCACCGTTTCATCACCGCTTAATTCAAGGGTCTCGCCGTTTTCCAGCTCGAACACGTAGGTGGTGTTTTTAAGGTCATCTTCACGTACCAGCACCCCCTGGAAAGCTTCGGGGTTAAAACGGAAGGTCGTGCAGCCTTTTAAGCGACTCTCGTAAGCCTGCAAATAGAGGTCTTGGAACTGCTCAAAGGGAAACTCTGTGGGCACATTAACCGTTTTAGAAATGGCCGAGTCGATCCAGTGCTGGGCAGCAGCCTGAACGGCGACATGTTGCTCGGGAGAGACGCTATCCGCAGTGATGAAGTAGTCAGGCAAATCACTTTCGACGGCATCAGCCGCAATAAAGTGACGGTACGCCGCCAGCTCAAAGGAAACGACTTCAACCTGCTCTTTGGTCTTTTTGCCGGACTGAATAATGTTGCGAAAGTAGCGGTGGGAAAACGATGGTTCGATGCCGTTGGAGGCGTTGTTGCCCATTGATAGGCTAATGGTACCGGTGGGCGCAATCGAGCTGTGGTGGGTGAAGCGCGCACCGTGCTCGGCCAGCTGTGCAACTAGCGCCGGCTCAAGCTCGGCCACTTGGGCCATGTACTGGCTATAACGGGCGTGCAGAATACGCCCCGGCACTTGGTCGCCCACTTCATAGCCATCCTGTGCTAATTGCGGTCGCTCGCGGAGCATTTTAGGGGTAATGGTGTGTTCCTGTTCCAGCACCGGCGCCATACCCTTCTCTTTGGAGAGTTCAAGCGCCTGCTTCCAGCCCTCAATTGCCAAATGACGGCTCACCTCATCGGCGAACACCAACGACTGCTTGGAACCGTAAGGAATTTTGAGCATGGTCAGCGTTGACCCTAACCCCAGAAAACCCATTCCATGGCGGCGCTTGGCTTCAATTTCGCGCTGCTGTTGAGGTAACGGTAGCCCGGCAATTTCCACCACGTTGTCGAGCATACGGGTAAAGATCGCCACCACTCGGCGATAACGCTCCCAATCAAAGCGCGGCTCGGCGCCGAAGGGGTCGATCACGAATTTGGTGAGGTTGACAGAGCCCAACAAGCAGGCGCCTTCTGGCGGTAGCGGCTGCTCGCCGCAGGGATTAGTGGCGCGGATATCTTCGCAGAACCAGTTGTTGTTCATTCGATTGACTTGGTCGATCAGAATAAAGCCTGGCTCAGCGTAGTCGTAAGTGGAGGACATAATGGTGTCCCATAGCTCCCGAGCCTTGATCACTTCCACAATGCGGCAGGCGACCCGGCCTTCGGCATCTACCGTGTAGCCCTCTTCGACCACCGGCCAGTCGCGGTAGATCAGGTCTTCTGCTTTGACGTCATCTTTCTCACCAGGGTGCAGGGGAAAGGCCAGCGGCCAATCGGTATTGTTTTTCACCGCTTCCATAAACTCATCGGTGATCAGCAGGCTAAGATTAAACTGACGGAGACGGCCGGCTTCACGCTTAGCTTGAATAAACTCGCGCACATCCGGGTGGCCCACATCAAAGGTGCCCATCTGGGCGCCCCGACGGCCCCCGGCGGAGGCGACGGTGAAACACATCTTGTCGTAGATATCCATAAACGCCAGCGGGCCATTGGTGCCTGCGCCAGCACCAAATACGAAGGCGCCTTTATGGCGTAGCGTTGAGAAGTCGTAGCCGATACCGGCCCCGGACTTAAGCGTCATGCCGGCGTCTACGACCGAATCGAGAATATCGCGCATGGAGTCACGAATGGTGCGCGACACCGTGCAGTTAATCAGGCTCACCGCTGGTTTATAGGCTTCAGCGCCCGCATTGGAAAGAATACGACCGGCCGGAATAGCACCGTTTTCCATTGCCCAGCGAAATTTTGGCAGCCACTCTTCGGCTTTGTCGCCTTCCACTGCGGCTAAGGCCCGGGCAACCCGCTCAAACGTAGCGCTGACGTCCTCATCCACAGGGCGACTGTGGCGATCCTTGAGACGGTATTTGGCATCCCAGATTTCCTGTGAGGGCGCCTGCATGGGGACGTCATTGGAGGTCTTGATAGCCTTAGCAGCGGTGTTCATGTCATAAAACTCCTTCACAACGAGGTGAAATAACCCTCAAATCGGGCCATTACAGGTGGCATCGGAATGAAGTATAGACATGACCTCCCACTATATAAGGTTATTTTTTAATTTTTTTATACCATATATAGAAAAATCAGCGTGTTACTCTTTTTCCCAGCGGCAACACGCTATAGGCTAGTGGTTTTCGTTTGGTGGCCTGAACCATGTCAGCTAATCACTCTCAATTTACCCGCGCGCTTTCGCTGCCCCTGTTAGCCACCGCGCTGCTGTCCACTGCGAACCTGGCTACCGCCGCAACGTTTAACACCGAAGCCGTGGCCCCCCACGAACATTGGCAATCCATGACGCTTACGCTGGGTGATGAAAGGCACTACCGTGCCGTTGAAACCCATAGCTACTCGGACGCAACGCTGAGCCTTAATGCTACTCAAGGGGTATGCGATTTACCTTGGCTAGAGATGCGTGTCACGCTTGAACAGCAGCAAGGGGAGAGCCGCGCGATCAATTTAGTGCCTGCCCTGATACGTGTTGACCAACAGCCCATCGTAGAAACCATGTCGGAATTTATCACTGAGCGCGGTGACGACGGTTTTTATGCACACTTTTACCTCAGCGATTTAGCAGCGCTGATGGAGGAGATGGGTGAGGGAGAACAGCTGATGATTGGCTTTAACCAAGAGGGTCGTGAGCCGTGGTATATGACGTTTAGCCTGCAAGGAGCTGATGCCGCGATTAACCGCATGTTTTCTCAATGCAACGCGGCAGAACCCATCTCCGAGTAAGCAACCGCCGACTTAAAAAGCGCGGTGCTTGTTTGCTTTCAACAATTCACCTTTAACAAGTAAAAAGCCCTGGCTTTGCCAGGGCGTCGGATACTAATCATCTGCGACCTGTTGTTTGAGCAGCAGCTCAACACGCCGATTCGCTGCCCGCCCGTCTGGCGTTGTATTCGTTTCCATCGGTTGGGTATCGGCGTAGCCCACGGCTCGCATGCGGGAAATATTGAAGCCTTGGCGCTCTAAATGGCGCACGACGGCAATTGCCCGCGCGGAGGAAAGCTCCCAGTTAGAGGGAAAACGAGCCGTTGCAATGGGTATGTTGTCAGTATGACCTTCCACCGATATCTGACCATCAAAATTGGTTAATGCTTCGATAAGGCTCTCAATCACGCCACGCCCTTGTGAGGTAAGTACTGCTTGCCCGCTGGCAAAGAGCAGGCTGTCATCAATACGTAGGGTAACGCCTTCGCGCCCTTGGGAAACGCTAACACCTGGAATATTTAGCCCAGAAAACTGAGGCTGCAGGCCCTCATGACGAGGTCGAATACCGGTGGCCAAAGAGGCCAACGGTATCGACGGGATGGCGTTGGCCGCACGCATCAAAGCGCTATCAGAGGCTTCACCCCCCCCAGGAGGCGTCAGTGAAAGCAGTAACACAAACAGCGTGATCAATAGCGTCAGCACATCAAGATAGCTGGTTAGCCACCCTTCATCACCGTCACCCGGCGAAGCCGGTATTTCCAGCGCGTGACGCGTATCGCGGTCTAACATAACTGTTTAGCCCTTGGTCGCTGGACTACCGGGAGTCGGACGTGGCTTGACACTGTTATCACGAATTTCATCGTGGTAGTTGGCCACAAATGAATTAAGTGTCTCTTCAATAAACGATGGCAGGCGGCGCTTGGTAATCAGCGAAATGCCTTCCAGTACCATATTCATGGTAATTAAGCGCTCTTCGGTGCGGCGCTCTAGCTTCACTGCAATCGGCTTAAACACCAAGTTGGCTAATAAAATACCGTAGAAAGTCGTTAGCAGAGCCACCGCCATACGTGGGCCAATCACTTGCAAATCGCCAGCGTCCATTACTTCCAACATATTCACTAACCCCACCAGGGTACCGATCATGCCAAATGCCGGTGCGTAGGTAGCCATGGTGCGAAATATTTGTGCTTCCGCATGCTCGCGCGCTTTAAGGCGGGCAATGCGCCAACGCAGCATATCGAAGATTTCATCTTCTTTCGTATTAGCAATCACCAGCTGAATACCGGTGCGTAGAAAAGGATTGCGGGTATGCTCAAGTTCACGCTCTACCGCCCGTACATCCCCCTTGAACCACAGCCGCGACATATCCACTAGCTCGCGAATGTCGTCACGCATATAGGTGTTTTCACGGCGAAACACCAATCCCACCAGGCGCACGACGCGAAGCACTTCTCTTAGCGGGTAGCTGATAAAAGTAGCCGCCAACGTGCCGGTTACCACAATGGCCAACCCTGGGAAATTGATAAAGCTCTCGGGGGACTCAGCGGTCAAAAACAGCACGCTGACCAACAGAAGTATGCTGGCAAATATGCCTATCAACGTCGAAGGATTCATCTACGGCTCCTTGCCGACCAATAAGTAAGTAAAAAGCTGGTGATCATGCTGAGTCATGTAAACGAGCGCGTAAACGACTCACGGCTTGGCTGTGCAGTTGAGAAACGCGCGATTCCGTCACGCCTAACACAGCACCTACTTCCTTGAGGTTGAGTTCTTCTTGGTAATACAGCGCCATTAACAGCTTCTCACGTTCGGGTAGCGCTGCAATTGCATCAATCAGCGTTTGCCGCTGCTGGCCATCGAGCAACTGCTCAAAAGGAGAGTTGCCCAGCTCATGATTCATCGGCTCGCCGCCATCAGCAACCAGCTCTTCAAACGGCAAAAGCTGACCACTATTGGTATCGTTGAGAAGCTGCTGATACTCACTCAGCGGCATCTCAAGATGATGAGCGATTTCGTGCTCTTCCGGCGCGCGCCCCAGCTGTTGCTCTAATTGGCGAATAGCGCGATCTACCGCACGCGCTGAACGACGCACACTGCGGGGGAGCCAGTCACGGGTGCGCAACTCATCCATCATCGCACCACGAATGCGCTGGCTGGCGAAGGTGGCAAAGGTGGCTCCTTGGGTGGCATCAAAGCGCCCCAGCGCTTCTAGCAGCCCTACCATCCCTGCTTGAATCAGGTCATCAAGCTCAATGCTCGCTGGCAAACGGACCTGTAGCGTCAAGGCCTGACGTCGCACCAGTGGCATGTATTGCGTCAACAACTCATTTTGTTTAATCCTGCCCTGTGCTGTGTACATCCTCTCGCCTCGCGGCTATACAGCCTTCACTGATAGTTCACAATCAATTGCAACCCCTGCACACGAACGGGACGCTGGCCTGCCCCTAAGGCAAAGCGAAAATGCAATGGTGCCTCGGCGGTTTGCCCTGCTAATGCGGTAGTGGAGCCCCGCATGCCTGTCAATGCAACACACTGTTCAGGATGACACAGCCAGGCGTTTAACAGCGCCCCAGGGGGGTGTTGAAACTGCCACTGAATACGCCCAAGCTGCTGCTTCTGAATATTGGCAGCACCAGGTGGCGCAGCGCTCTGGGTGGCAACCGTCCGGTCACTCATTGCCACCATTAACCCTGGCACTTGAGTGCTCCAACTACCCGGTGCCGCATAAGCGTTGCTCATCATTACTGATAGAGTGAACGCCGATAACACTCTTAACGGCCAGCTTAGCATGCTTGTTGTCCTCAGCGGAGTATACTCATCGTGCAAGTACCAGAAGCTCCATTTTTAAGTAGTACTCAGCCGCTCCTCGCAAGTTATCGAGTAATCCCTGGCGCGGCAAGTGTGGTTCGTGAAGCGCCAGCAAACGGTTGGGCCCCCCGCCCTCTCGCAACTGGCGAAGCGTGCGGTACATGGCCGCGAAGGCGTCGGCATCACTACTAATCCACAGCGCCCAACGCGGGTAATTATCCCGCCAGTGAGGAAGATTGTCTGCATCCGCCATCACAATACGCACTTCCCAATCGTCCGGGTCACCGGCCCAACTCCGACCTAGGGCAGACCATTGACCCAAACGTGCTTTGACTTTACGTACGTTAGACGCACCGCTGCCGGGCAAGCCGACGACCACGAGAGGTGTTTTGGGCTTGGGCGGTGCCACCATGACCGGGCTAACCACCGGTGACTCTGTAGGTGCTAGCAGCGGTGATTCCCGCATGGTTTCTGATACATACTCCGCTGGCGCAACATCCAGCGGCGCATCAGCCTGCTGCTCTTGGCGCTGCTGATTGGCCCATTTACGTAGGCCGGCAGCTTGATCCTGACCGCTCACGCTACGCCCTCTCGACTAACGCTGCCCAGTTGACGAATCGCATCGCGGGCCATGAAAGCGTACACCAGGGCATCAAGCATCGCGGTATCACGGCGACGCCGGCTCGCTCCTAGCAAGTTAAGCAGATCGCCCCGTATCGTCTGCGCCTCCTCATCGTCGGCAACGTCAAGATGGCCCACTACTGCGGCGACACCACTCGCCATTAATAGCCGCACTTCAGCGTTTAAGTCACCGCTGTCGGCTTCTTTTAATTGCTGCCAGGCACGCCGCGTCAGGGCAGCCAAGCCTTCACTCTGTAGCTGCGTTAATAGCAGTGAGAGCACCTCAGCCCCAAGGCGCGCAGGGGTGAGCCAATAGCGGCGCGCGAGCACTTTAGTGCTTTCCGGGTCGCGCACTTCGCCATACCAGGCGAGAAGTGCTAGGCCGCTGGCATCCTGAACTTCGGCGTGGGCGGTCCAGAGTTGCATCGTTTGACCACGGAAACGCACACCGACATGGTGTGTCAGCACGCTGTCAGTAAACAGCTGGCGCAATGTCTGGCGCTCGTGGTGAAAGACAATACGACAATTAGCAGCCGCTTGGCTGACCCAGGTCAAACGCTCAGCTTCCAGCCACGTAATCGCTTCAGCATCGGGTAGCCGCGGCAATAGATGTACCGCGACACCGCTGGATGCGGAGAGCGCTGCCAAACGCGGCTGCCAACCTGCCGCATGGCGATGCTGTAACCAGGGCAGCGCCAGCCAAGCCCCATTGCTATCTAAACCAATATCCGGCATTGCCCAGTCGTAGCCACGCTCATTACGCCGCGGCGACCACGTCATTCCTAATGTGGTATCCGCGGATGGATAGTTGGCGAGCACGCTGTCTAGGCGCGCATCTTGAAGAGGGCTGGGCAGCGACGCTAAATTCCAGGTCTCTTCTAACGCTTCAAACCCGGCAACACGCTCACGTAGGCGTGCTAGCAGCGAAGAGAGGCGACGACCTTGACCCAACACATCCCGTGACCAGCGAGGCATCCCCATAGGTGCGTCCTCATGCTGCGCGCGCTTACGCTGCGGTGTCGAGGTGCTGAGCGCCTGGTCAATTAGTCGTTCAGGGGTGGCTATCGCCATATCTTCAGGCACCTGCTGCCCATTTGAGCCAAACAGCACGCGCATTCCATGACGCATCACAATGTCGAGTACCGGCGCCAAACGGCCAGCTTCGTCTTGCTTAGTGATAATACAGTCATCCAATTCAGCGCCTGCGGCCCGTGCAGCCTGGCGATAGCGGAGCACGACTTCTTCAAGTGTTTCCGGCTGGCTAGCCGCATTTAGCAACAGCACTAAGCGCACCTGAGAGCGTCCCCCCTGGAGATGGGCAATCTGCTCAATCACTCGCTGGTCACGCTGACTCATACCGACGGTGTCGATAATGACCCACTGCTTGCCCTGCAAACGACCTAGCAAGTCATCGATAGGCTGCTCCGCATCCAGCGCGTACATTGGTGTATCCAGCAGGCGGGCATAAATACGCAGCTGTTCGTGGGCCCCAATCCGAAAGCTGTCGGTGGTCACCAGGGCAACCGGGCGGGTCCCGTGACGCATAACAAAGCGAGCGGCCAATTTAGCGGTGGTCGTGGTCTTCCCCACCCCGGTTGGCCCCACCAACGCGACAATGCCTGTTTTATCGAAGAAGCTTGCTTCATCGCTGAGCACGCAAAGGCGCTCCATCAACTGTTGCCTCACCCACTCCAACGTTGCTTCGCTTTCGGCGCTTAAAGCCGCTAGCGGCTTGGGAAGTCCAGCCAGTACTTCATCGCTAAGCTCGCTGCTAAAGCCTACGTTCCATAGCAGTTGACGCAAACGCGCAGCTGTTCCCATCGGAGCCGCTTGGGGTGCAGCCACAGCACTTGCTGCGGGCTGATTATTTGCCAACAGCTCACGCATCTCCTGCATCTCACGCAGTAAGCGCTCACTCATGGCCTGCATTGGATCCTGCGATGCGGCTACCGGTGCTTCGGGGGGGGCGGGTTCGGGCGAGGGCTCAAAGCTGTCAACGGCTTCATCCGCCATGGCCAAAATTTCGACGCCCCCTTCGGTACGCCGATTGGCCACGATTAGTGCATCTTCACCCAGCGACTCGCGCACTTGGCGCATTACATCACGACTATTGGCTCCCACGAAACGTCTAACGCTCATGACTTACCTTTGCCTATGCTAGGAATGTTCAACGCTAGCCTATCATGCTGTGCCATTATCAGCGCCCGCCCACTAGCGTGGTAACTTTTAACGTCCGGTCATCGGGAATTTCAGCTTGAGAGAGTACAGACATGTGGCGTAGACGTCGGCGCAGGAAGCGCGAAAGAACCGCCCTTAAGGAGTGCTGTACCACTAACACCGGCGGCTCGCCAGCGCCTTCATGACGCTCCAGCGCCTCTTGTGCTTGCGTCATAAGGGTTTCAGCCAGGCCAGGCTCCATGGCGCCGTTGCCATTCATCGCTTGAACGAGCACCTGCTCTAGCTGGGCATCCAGCCCCATGACATTAAGCGTCTCCTGACCCGCAAACCATTGTTGGACAATGGAACGCCCTAAGGCAACACGTACTACCGCAGTGAGCTCATTAGGGTCTTTTTGCTGGGCGGCATACTCGGCCAGAGTGTCAAGAATAGTGCGCATATCGCGAATAGAGACGTCTTCATCGAGCAGGTTTTGCAAAATACGCTGTAACACCGTCAGTGAAATCGCTTTCGGGATAACTTCTTCCACCAAGGCTTTTTGCTCATCCCCCATCTTATCCAGCAGTTTCTGGACTTCTTGACGGCCCAACATCTCGGGTGAATGACGGTGCAATAGATGGTTCAAATGGGTCGCAATCACTGTGCTTGCGTCGACCACCGTGTAGCCGTACACCTGAGCATGCTCGCGCTGATTGGCATCAATCCAAACCGCCGGCAGCCCAAACGCCGGATCTTGAGTCGGAGTTCCCTGCAACTCACCGGACACTTGCCCCGGATTAATCGCTAGCCACTTGCCTGGCTGCGCATCGGCACGGCCAATTTCAGCGCCTTTCATGGACAGCACGTAGGCGTTGGGCGGCAGCTCCAGGTTATCGCGGATATGCACCACCGGCGGCAGGAAACCTACTTCCTGAGCAAACTTTTTGCGCACGCTTTTTATACGCCCTAACAGCTCGCCTTTTTGCCGTGAATCCACTAGCGGAATCAAACGGTGGCCGACTTCCAAACCAAGGGTGTCAACCAGCTGTACGTCCTCCCAGCTCGCTTCAGGTGTTTCGTGTGTAGGCATGGGCTCGGCGGCAATTTCCTGCTTGACCAGTGCCTGCTCTTTTTGGCGTATCAATAACCACGCTAAACCAGCCAGCAGCGCTGTAAACAGCAGGAATACAAAATTGGGCATGCCCGGAACCATGCCCAGCAGGCCCATCACCACCGCGGCTAAGATCAATACCTGAGGATTAACGAACAGTTGGCTCAGCATTTGCTGGCCAATATCCTCATCGGTGTCGGTGCTCACGCGTGACACCGTAACACCCGCAGCGGTGGAAATAACCAGCGCGGGGATTTGCGCTACCAGGCCATCACCAATAGCCAACAGCATGTAGGTCTGGCCCGCATCGGCAAAGCCCATATTGTGCTGCAACATGCCAATCATCAGCCCGCCGATGATATTGACCACCATAATGACCAGTCCGGCAATGGCGTCACCACGTACAAATTTGCTTGCGCCGTCCATCGAGCCAAAGAAATCAGCTTCTTGAGAAACCTCTGCGCGACGCTTTTTAGCATCTTCTTCGCCGATTAAACCGGCGTTTAGGTCAGCATCAATGGCCATTTGCTTGCCAGGCATCGCGTCTAACGTAAAGCGTGCCCCAACTTCCGCAATCCGGCCAGCACCTTTGGTGATAACCATAAAGTTGATGATGACCAGAATCAGGAAGACCACCAAGCCAACCGCAAAATTACCGCCGACCAGAAACGCGCCAAAGGCCTCAATCACCTTACCCGCTGAGGCACCACCTTGGTGGCCCTCCATCAGCACCACGCGGGTAGAGGCAACGTTGAGCGATAGACGCAGTAGCGTCGTAAATAGCAGCACGGCAGGAAACGCCGCAAAATCCAACGGTTTCCGAGTAAACATGCTGACCATCAACACCATAATGGCCAGCGCGATATTGAAGGTGAAGAGTAAATCGAGAGCGAAAGGAGGCAAGGGCACGATCATCATGCCCAAGATCATTAGGATGAGCAGCGGCCCGACCAGCAGCTTCATGCGCACATCACCCATCCAGTCGCGCTGACCGATCAATTGGCTTAAGCCTTTCATGGTTGCGCCTCATCACCACCGGAACCACGGCCGGGGTTTTCCATTTCCGGGGGTACCGGTAAGTTATCAGGGGTTGGGGGCACTTGGCCTCCTTGTTGTGCTACCTGCTTAAGTCGGTAGGCCCAT
Source organism: Halomonas sp. (assembly GCF_007692655.1). Classification (GTDB taxonomy): domain Bacteria; phylum Pseudomonadota; class Gammaproteobacteria; order Pseudomonadales; family Halomonadaceae; genus Vreelandella. Next base: position 32,143 of record NZ_REBQ01000082.1, on the reverse strand, counting down.
GCCATGACTTCCGCGACAGCAGTATAAAGTTCAGCTGGCACTTCTGCCTCAAGATCCACATGATGGTACAGAGCGCGAGCCAGCGGCGCTGCTTCCAGCCGCGGAATACCGGCCTCTTCACCCATCTCACGAATTCGAGCGGCCACCATATCGGCACCTTTAGCGACCAACCTGGGGGCTCCCATACTGCCTTCTTGGTAGCTAAGCGCCACCGCATAGTGGGTCGGGTTGGTAATAATCACATCCGCTTGAGGCACTTTACTCATCATCCTGCCCCGCGCCATGGTCTGCTGTTGCTGGCGAATGCGTGCCTTTAAGTGCGGGTCACCTTCAGACTCTTTGTGCTCACGTTTGACCTCTTCTTTACTCATACGCAGCTTTTTCGCATTGCTGTACAGCTGAAACGGCACATCAATCAAAATCACCACGATAAGCACCAGCACCATCAGCCCTGCCGCCATCGCTGCCATACGCAAGGCGTTGGTAAGCGCTTGTTGAATAGGCTGGTCCATCAACGCCATAAATCGACCGACGTTAAAGTATAAAAAAGTAGCCGCTACGCCTCCTACCAATACTGATTTAGCAATTGCTTTAGCCAGCTCAATCAGCGCTTGGCTTGAGAAGATGCGCTTTATTCCCTTAACAGGGTTTAGTTTGGAAAACTTGGGCTGCATCGATTTTCCCGATATCAACCAGCCTCCCAGTAACGCCGGGGCCGTTAACGCAATGATAACGAGCAGGACAAACAGCGGAATCATGGCAAACAACGTTCGTTGGCCAAGATCCAGTGCATTCACCAACATGGGCGTACTTTCCATCGCCTGCCGACGTTCGAACAGAAACGCTTGCTCCATCACCATGCCCAACTGGTTATAAAGCATCGGTCCCATGCTCGATAGGCCAATGACACCGCCTAAGAGGAGCAGAAACGTGGTTAACTCCCGTGAACGAGGAACCTGCCCCTCTTCACGAGCTTTGTCTTTACGCCTGGGCGTGGCCTCTTCTGTCTTCTCCTGGTCGCTCTCGTTTTCTGCCATACGGTTTATCCGGCCAGGTTATGCAAAGCTTACCACGTGTTCAGCCGCCCATAGGGACGGCTGAACGGCGTACTTATTTGCCTATCGGGCTTTTAATGAAGTGCTTTAAAAGCCGAGTTCATCCAATAAGTCGTCTACCTGATCTTGCCCAGAGACGGTATCGGGTACATTGTCCTTCACTTGAGGCCCATTCAAAAGCTCTTCGTTGCGCCGTGCATTGTCGCTTTTCCACTGATCCTCGGCCTTGCGCTGCATCGATTCTCGTGCATCAGGGCTTGGCACGTTATCAATCAGCACCTGAACAAGCTGATGTTCGATATCGCGGATAACGTCCATCATCTTCTTGATGACTTGGCCCGTGAGGTCCTGGAAGTCCTGGGCCATCATGATTTCCATCAACTCTTTGTTGGTTGCGCCGGTCATATCGGGTACCTCACCCAGATACTTGCGCGTCTCCTTCACCAACAATTTGGCCTCATCCAGCTCTTTCGGTGCTTCAAACCATTCGTCCCAGCGCTTATCCAGCGCTTCGGCACGCTCCGCCAGCTGATCTTGTAAAGGCTGCGCACGATCAACCGCATTAAGTGCACGATCAGCAGCCTGCTCGGTCATGGTGGCAACATAGTGCAAACGATCACGGGCATCGGGAATGGCTTCTGCCGCTTTTTCGATCTCTTTGTCCAATCCCAGCTCGCGCATGTTATCGCGCAGCATACGCGTCAGCTTACCAATGCGATGGATGATGTCTTCAGCGGACTCTTCAGGCAGTTTGGCAGAATCGGGCTGCTCACTCTGACTCATTATGTTGTCTCCTCGCTAACCAGACCCATCGGCCCAGCCGCTTCATTTACCCATTTTGTCGAAGATCTTATTGAGCTTCTCTTCCAGGGTAGCGGCAGTGAACGGCTTGACGACATAGCCGTTAGCGCCCGCTTGTGCAGCCGCAATAATGTTTTCTTTCTTCGCTTCTGCAGTCACCATCAGGACGGGAAGATCCTTCAAGGCTTCATCCTGACGGATTTCCTTAAGCATCTCCAGACCATCCAGATTAGGCATGTTCCAGTCAGAAACCACGAACTCAAAATTACCTGCACGCAGTTTATTGAGCGCGTCTTGACCGTCTTCTGCTTCATCGACGTTGGTGAAGCCTAGTTCCTTGAGCAGACTGCGCACGATCCGACGCATGGTGGGAAAGTCGTCTACAACCAGGAAACTCATATTTTTATCTGCCATCGGACATCCTCTCTTCAATACATGGCAAGGGGTGACTGAAAAATACAGTCAGGGTTTGATGTTTAAAACGATTACTAAAACGCTTCCCACTCTTCGTGGTCGCTTCGCTGAGCCACGGGCCGACGCGTCTGTTGCTGATCAGGTTTAGAAACAGGCAGTGCGTTTGCTGCCATAGGAGCGCCGGGAGGAAGCGCTTGATGAGGCGTCACCTCCATCCCCAGCAGTTTAAATACCGCCACTGCCTGCTCTAAGCGATTAGCCTGCTCTTCAAGGGAAGCCGCGGCAGCCGAGGCCTCTTGAACCAGCGCAGCGTTTTGCTGGGTGACTTGATCCATCTGCCCCACAGCCTGACTAACCTGCTCAATACCGTCGCTCTGCTCTTGGGAGGCAGCGGAAATTTCATCCATGATATCGGTCACTCGACGAACCGCAGTCACCACATCCGACATGGTGGTACCCGCCTGCTCGACCAGAGTAGACCCTTGCTGAATTTGCGTTACTGAGGCATCAATCAGGGTTTTAATCTCTTTGGCGGCGTCCGCGCTGCGACTCGCTAAATTACGCACCTCGCCCGCGACCACTGCAAAGCCCCTGCCTTGCTCACCAGCACGTGCGGCTTCCACAGAGGCGTTCAGGGCCAAAATATTAGTTTGAAAGGCAATCGAATCAATAACGCTCGTAATATCAGCCACTTTTTTCGAGCTGGTAGAGATACCGTGCATGGTCTGAACCACTTGCTCGACGACCTGCCCGCCACGCTCTGCAGTGGTGGAGGCATCCGCCGCCAAGGTGCTGGCTTGACGGGCGTTATCGGCATTCTGCTTTACCGTTGCAGTCATCTCTTCCATGCTGGCCGCGGTTTCTTGAATAGACGCCGCCTGCTGCTCGGTACGTGATGAGAGATCGGCGTTACCGCTGGCAATTTCACGGGTGCCGTGGTGAATCTCGTTACTGCCTTCACGCACACGGCTCACAATGTTGGTGAGGTTTTGTTGCATGGCGCCCATGGCACCAAACAGGCGACCAATTTCGTTTTTACTGGCTTCAGGCAGCGGATCGGTTAGATCTGCTTCTGCAATCGCATCCAGACGCTGAACTGCGCCTCTTAGCGGTGCAATGACCGTGCGGCGTAAGCCCACATAGATCACCAGGGTCATCAGCAGGGCGAAGATCACTACCGCCGCATTGATCATGGTAAATAGATTGCCTTCAGATTCCGCATCTGCGCGGATGGTAGCCACCCGCTGGAAGCCATACTCCACAAACGCCGTCATACTGCTATTTAAACTGCTTAAAGGCTCGACCAACTCATCTCGCAAATTGTTATAGCTGGTCAGGTCCATATACTCAAAAGTCTCTTGCTGCTGCTTGACCAGCCCAAGCACCCTACGGAAGTCTTCTATCAACACGCTCCCCAGCGCTTCTCCCTGTGGCGTGCGCGGTGTTGCGGCAAATCGTTCAAATCGCATTTCCGCTGTTTCTATGCGCTCAGCGGCTAGGGCTACCTGCTCATTGGATTGCCGAGTCTGCCCCACCATCAGATAGTTCGACGCGGTTTCCATCGACAGCATGGCTTGATTTAACAGTGAGTCGGCACGGTTAACCTCGTTCAACTGCCTATCGCTGATCTGACTGAGCGAAGCAAGGTTATTTTGGGTATTGCGATCGGCAATCACGCCTAACGCTGCCACGACTAGAATCAGAACGACAAAACAACCCAGCGCCGCTATCACAGCCGCATGGATACTCAAATTGCGCAGTAAACGATTCATCTTGTATTCCCTTGCTTAATTGTTTTTTACAGAGAACATTAAACGCGCTGAGCGCGGCCTGACGCAGCAATCAGCGCCATCATTCTTGTAGGGATATCATCTAGCGCAACCACTTCTACCGCACCACCAACGGCGATGGCTTCACGGGGCATACCGAAAACAACACAGGATTGTTCATTCTGGGCAATGGTAGGCGCGCCGGCTTGACGCATTTCCAGTAGACCTGCGGCGCCATCTTTGCCCATGCCAGTAAGAATCACCCCAATAGAGTTTTTCCCAGCGTGCTGCGCCGCTGAGTGAAACAACACATCTACAGAGGGGCGATGGCGGTTAACCGGCGGCCCATCATCTAAGCGCGCCACGTAGTTTGCTCCACTACGCGCCAGCTTAAGGTGTTGATCCCCTGGGGCAATATAGGCGTGCCCAGGCAAAATCCGCTCGCCGTCGGTGGCTTCTTTAACGGTAATACGACACAGTCGGTCTAGCCGCTCGGCAAACGAGCGGGTAAACCCACCAGGCATATGCTGGGTAATTAAAATGGCCGGGGCATTGGCGGGCAGTGGTTCGAGTACCGCGCGGATCGCTTCGGTGCCTCCCGTGGAGGCACCGATGATAATTAGCTTTTCACTGGTGATCAGCGGGGCTTTTAAAGCCGTCGGCGGTGGCGTGTTTTTATGCCTTGCTTGGCGGGGCCTTGAGCGGGCAGCGGCACGCAGTTTTTCTGCTATTTCGTCAGCGTATTCCATCATGCCATTGCGGATGCCGAGGCTTGGCTTGGCGACAAAATCAAGTGCGCCCAGCTCAAGGGCGCGCAGGGTGATTTCCGAACCGCTCTGGGTTAGCGAAGAGACCATCAGCACGGGCATAGGGCGCAGACGCATTAAACGCTCGAGAAAATCCAAGCCATCCATCCGCGGCATTTCCACGTCAAGCGTTAGTACATCAGGGTTGTGTTGCTTGATCAAATCTCGGGCCGCAATAGGATCAGGCGCCACGGCCACCACTTCCATGTCAGGCTGAGAATTAATGATTTCTGTTAACAAATCGCGGATAAGCGCGGAGTCGTCAACACACAGTACTTTGATCTTGGCTGCGCTCAAAGCACGCCTCCTTTTGCGATAGACACCTGATGTATTGTTGTAACCGCTAGAGCGCCAGCGCCTAAAGCGACCTCAAAAACACGACAATTATTCATTTTTTTGCCAGGGTATAGACGGTCTGACCACGCAGTTTGAATGCATCACTAATATACGAGAAATTTTCTGAGTGCCCTGCAAACAGCAAACCATCGGGTTTCATTAGCGGCGCAAACCGTTTGAGAATTTTTGACTGCGTATCTTTATCAAAATAAATCATGATGTTGCGACAAAAAACAGCATCAAAAGGGCCTTTGATAGCCCACTGGGGCGCCAACAAATTAAGCGGCTGGAACTCTACCAGCGCCGATACTTCCGGCCTCACCCGAGCAAACCCTGCATGGTTGCCGGTGCCTTTCTGAAAAAAGCGTTTTACCCGCACATCATCAAGTTTGCGCACTTGCTCCAAGGGATATACCCCGGCGCGAGCTCTCGCCAGGGCATCAGTGTCAATATCCGTGGCAATAATCTTGGCCTGGGATGCTTTGGGGCCCAGCGTTTCCAACAGCGTCATGGCAAGCGAATAGGGCTCTTCTCCAGTCGACGCTGCTGAACACCAAATAGTCACCGGTTCTTGCTTAGTCTTAATGTGTTCAGCCAATAGCGGGAAGTGATGCGCTTCGCGAAAAAAAGCCGTCAGGTTGGTGGTTAACGCATTGGTAAAAGCTTCCCACTCTTTAGCTTCAGGCTGGCGCTCTAAGCGCACTAGATAATCGGTAAATCGTGTCATACCATGATGACGCAGTCGCTTTGCCAAGCGGCTATAGACCATTTCGCGCTTGTGCTCGGCCAGCACGATACCCGCGCGTTGATAAATCAGCTCGCGAATACGTGTAAAGTCAGCATCGGTAAGGATCAGGTCACGTTCTATCTGATGACCTGATGCCCACTGCCCATCGGCAACCCGTTCTCGTTGTTCGGTCAAAACGCTTCCTACTCCTCTACTGAGGCTGCTTGCCGTTTCACAGGCAGATTAGCCAGCGTGTCCCTATGCGGCTGAACAGCAAACCTATTGGGCACTTTTTAATAAAAGCTAATATTTTTTCCCGCTGGCGTGCTTAGCGCTCCCTTGCTTTCCAACCGGAACGCTTCAACTGACAACGCTACTAATCTAGCCTGCTTCTCCAGCGAGACCGCCGCTCGCGAAGTTTCTTAACTCGTCACTCTACTGCTATCGGCTAAACGGTGGGCTTCTTGAGCGCTTTCGCTGATTTGCATCGCGGTCAAATCAAAATGACTCCCACTCTTCTGTCTTTCCTGAGGGACGTTTTTCTATTGCAGACGGGCGCTGAGTCGCGACCGGCAAAACAGGCGATAGAGAAGCATCAGAGGCGCCACTGACGGTTATCTCGGCCACGCGGAACCCCTCGACCGCTTGGCGCAAACGAGCCGCCTCGCTTTCAAGCTCATTGGCACTTCGCGCGGCCCGCTGCACTAGCTGGGCATTTTGTTGCACCACTTGATCCATTTGCGCCACCGCCTGATTCACCTGGCCAATGCCGCTACTCTGCTCTTCAGATGCTGAGGCAATTTCATCCATAATATCGCTAACTCGCTGCACCGCCTCTACCAGGTCTTGCATCGTCTGACCGGCTTGATTGACTCGCTGAGTGCCGGTATCGACTTTACTCAGCGAAGCATCAATTAGCGTGCGGATTTCTTTTGAGGCGGCAGCGCTACGGCTGGCGAGGCTGCGTACTTCCTGTGCCACCACAGCAAACCCTTTACCATGCTCGCCTGCCCGCGCGGCTTCGACTGAGGCATTCAGCGCTAAAATATTGGTCTGAAAAGCAATATTATCAATAACAGTAATAATATCAGCCACTTGATGAGAACTAGCGCTAATTTCCTGCATCGTGTCAACGATGCCGCCGACTTCTTCTCCGCTACGCCTTGCCATGACAGTGGCACTCCCAGCCAACTGGCTGGCTTGTTGAGCATTATTAGCGTTGTGCCCTACCGTAGACGCTAACTGCTCCATACTGGAAGCGGTCTCTTCTAACGAAGATGCCTGTTGCTCAGTGCGAGATGACAAGTCGTTATTACCGCTGGCTATCTGTTGAGAACGTTCGTAAATAGACGTACCGCTGGTACGCACTACCCCTACGGTCTGGGAAAGGGAGTGTTGCATATGCGACATGGCACTGTAGAGGCGACCAATCTCATTGTTACCGGGTGAGCTAATGCCCTGGCTCAGGTCTCCCTGCGCCATACGTTCAAAATGGCCGACCAATCGATCCAGCGGCCGCAATACATTAGTGGTCACTCCCCAAACAACCACAATGACCGTACCCAGCGTCATCAAAACAACGCCTAGCAATGTCCAACGAATCGTGGCGGCAAAATCATTAAATGCGGCTTGTTGAATCTGCATGTCTTGGGATGACTGCACAATATTCGCGCCATGATGCAGCGCATAAAGACCGATACCACTGGTCACTAGCACCAGTATTGAAAGCGTTGCTAGTACTAAGCCCCAACTTAAGCGCACCGTCATATTATTCATTAATTGCCGCATTCGCTGTGTCACGCTTTACTCTCCACACAACCATTCACACAACTATTCACATAGCTCTCCACACACAGCCTGCTGCCGTTGTCACTTTTCACAGCACGAGAATGCATCTCACTATAGAGCGTATTCGGCACACTCCCTGTGCCAACCTGCTTTTGAAGCTGCTTTCAACTTCAAGCTGTTTGCAAACACATTATTGACTGCTTGTGTTATCTACTAACGCCATCTCTTCGCTGGTCAGAAGCTTGTCTATATCCACCAGTACCAACATACGATCGTCTAAACTTCCTAAGCCGCTCAGGAAGTCAGAAGAGAGAGTGACGCCGAACTCTGGTGCCGGTTTAATCTGATCCGGGGTAAGGGTCATGACATCAGAAACGCCGTCCACCACAATGCCGACCACTCGATCAGCAACGTTGACGACAATCACCACCGTCTGGCCACCATATTCGACTTTATCCAGGTGAAACTTAATGCGTAGATCTACAATCGGGACAATAACGCCGCGTAAGTTGGTTACCCCTTTGATAAAATCAGGTGCATTGGCAATACGCGTCACGTTTTCGTAACCACGGATTTCCTGCACTTTCAAAATATCGATGGCGTACTCTTCATCGCCTAATGAGAAAACCAGGAATTCGCGGCTTTCGGCTTCTGCGGCTAATACCGCCCCACTGTTGGCTTGACTCATGACGGCTCAGCCTCCTTGAAAAATGAAAGGTTTTGATTGTTCACTACTTTTTTGCCTGCCTCTTTCTTATATCGGCTCAATCTGTGCAAACCTGTAATATCTAGAATTAACGCAACGCTGCCATCACCTAGAATCGTGGCGGCAGATATGCCAGGCACTTTGCGATAATTATCTTCCAAATTCTTGACGACGACTTGCTGCTGCCCCACTAGCTCGTCCACTAACATGGCGTAACGACGCCCTTCGCCCTGCACGATAACGGCAATGCTCTTGGTCGGATCAGTAATGGCATTTTCGACGTCCAGTACTTCGTGAATAGCAATAACAGGCAGGTATTCGTCACGCACCTTGATGACCACGTCATCGCCCGCCATGGCGTACATTTCGTCTTTAGAAGGTTGAAGCGACTCAAGTACTGTTGAAAGCGGTAGGATGAAAGTCTCGCCGCCTACTTTAATCGACATACCATCCAGTATGGCCAACGTCAGTGGCAACACGATGCGCGTGTTGGTACCTTCGCCTAACTTGGACTGAATTTCGACGCGACCACCCATGCTTTGGATGTTGCGCTTTACCACATCCATACCCACACCGCGGCCAGATACGTCGGTCACTTCGTTAGCGGTTGAGAAGCCGGGGGCAAAAATGAGCTGAAATACCTCTTCATCGGACATGGTGTCAGCTACATTGAGGCCGTTTTCACGCGCCTTGGCGAGCAAACGGTCACGATCCATCCCTGCGCCGTCATCGCGAACCTCAATCAAGATATTGCCGCCCTGGTGACGCGCCGACAGTGTTAACTTACCCACCCGCGGCTTGCCGATAGCTTCACGCACGTCCGGCAGCTCTACGCCATGATCCAGGCTATTACGCACAAGGTGTGTCAGCGGATCAGTAATCCGCTCTACCAAACTTTTATCCAGCTCAGTGGATTTACCTTCGGTAATCAGCTCAATTTCTTTACCCAACTTACTGGCGGTATCTCGCACGACACGGGGGAAACGGCTGAAGACAAACTCCATTGGGATCATACGAATCGACATGACCGCTTCTTGGAGGTCGCGGGCATTTCTCTGCAGTAGGCTCATGCCGTTTTGCAGCGAGGAGTTGCCCACCGACTGATCCTCCAGATCGCTAACCGTTTGATCCAGCATTGACTGGGTAATAATCAGCTCGCCAACCAAGTTGATAATTTGATCGACCTTATCGACCGAGACTCGGATAGATGCTGACTCGGGAGCCGCTTTTTTAGGTTTTTCTTTACCCGTAGACGATGCTTTGCTCGTTTCTGGCGATGCCTTGGCGGCCGGTACCGGGGGTGTCTTGGCTACCGGAGCCGGACTGTCCGATTGTGATGCAGCGGGTTCAACTGCCTCCACCTCGGTCGCCGTAATTGAAATTTGCTCTGGCTCGATAATAAAGCACATGACAGCTTCGATATCGTCTGCACTAACGCTACTTTTGAGAATAACTTCATAGCGTTTCTCGTCACCTGACTGGGCATGCACATCGCCTAGCTGCTCTAGCTCCTCAACGAGCAAGATGCGCTCTTTTTCATCAACATTGAGTAGCGCTACTAGCAGATGCCCACCCCCTGCCTCTTCCTCCATAGCCGCCTCAGCGTCGCTCGAAGAGGAGCTTTGCGATTTTTGAGACTGAGCGGCAGGCGCAGCCGGGGCGTCTAAACGCTCGCCAATCTCATCCAGGGCAATTTGCTGCAGCGTTTGGCAAATGCGCTCGAATGCTTCTTGATTCGGCTCCTCTTCGCTGCGGTAGGCATTAAGTTGCTCATGCATGATGTCTTTAGCCTCCAAAAAGGTGTCGACAAGATCCGCTCGCAGTGTCAATTCGCCTTTGCGTGCATAATCAAGAAGGTTTTCTAAGATGTGAGTGGTCTTCTGTAGCACGGTAAACCCAAAGGTCCCCGCGCCTCCCTTGATCGAGTGAGCAGCACGGAAAATAGCATTGAGCTGCTCACTGTCTGGATCGTCAACATCCAGTTCCAGCAAATGCTGTTCCATATCAGAAAGCAGCTCTTCAGCTTCTTCAAAAAAGGTGTCAAAAAAATCCGCTATATCCATTCACCGCTCCACCCTTAACGTCGCTCTTATGAAAGTCTATGACAGGCTCAGGTCACTCTGCGTCTTGTACCTGAGGCTCGTCTTGTTGTGATGATTCTATTGGTACGTCAGGCACTGAAGCATCGGGAACCATAACGGCAGGATTGCGAATGGCGTCGGCAATTTCAGGCAGCAGTACCACTAATTCAATACGGCGATTTACAGGGCTCGTAGGCTCAGTCTCAGGTAGCAAGACGCGATCTGCAAAGCCTGATACGCGTAGTAATTGACCTGGATCAAACCCACCGGCAATCAGCTCTCGACGCGAGGCATTAGCTCGATCATTGGAAAGCTCCCAATTACTGTAACCACGGTAGCCTCCCGCATAAGGAACACTATCGGTATGTCCACTAATGCTTAACTCATTAGGTAACTCATTGAGTAATGGCGCTATTGTGCGCAATAAGCTGCGCATATAAGGCGCAACCTGGTCACTACCCAGCTCAAACATTGGGCGCTGGTCAGTATCTAGTAACTGTATTCGCAACCCTTCATGTGTTAAATCAAAGCGCATTTGTGAGCGAAGCTGGCGCAGCTCAGGATCAAGCTCAATGGCGCGTTCAATGCGTTCTTGAAGATCTCTAAAAAAACGCCTCTCTTCCATGCTTGGACGAGTGCGCTGAAGCGTATCTATTCGAGCCCTCTCCCCATCACTATGGGTCGGATCTGGCCCTCCGCCAGGAATCACGCTAGTACTACCTGAACGATCACCCCCGGTAATAGCTGTAATCAAAGGCGTGCTGAAGTAATCAGCAACTGCTTGGCGCGTTTCTTCACTGGAAACACTCAAAATCCACATAACGAGAAACAGTGCCATCAGCGCGGTCATAAAGTCCGCTAACGCAATCTTCCAGGCACCGCCGTGATGGGCATGAACCTTTTTTTTACGCCGAATAACAATCGGGCGCTTGTCACCGCCCTTACTCATGCATTACCGCCCTTTTTGGCATCTTTTACGTAATCTTCAAGCTCCACAAAGCTTGGCCGCTCAGCGACATAGAGGGCTTTCCGGCCAAACTCAACGGCGAGTTGTGGCGCATAACCGTGCAGGCTCGCCAACAGCGTTATCCGGATGCACTGGAGCATTTTCTCCGCTTCCTGGGCCTGCCTACCCGCATAGCTCGCAATCGGACTAATGAACCCGTAACCCATTAAAATACCTAAAAAAGTACCTACCAGGGCGTGAGCGATCATTTCCCCCATTTGCTCGGCGCTGGCATCAGCGTAGGTCAGCGCTTTAATTACCCCCATGACCGCTGCCACAATCCCAAAAGCAGGCATGGCATCACCCACTTTGGCAATAGCATCGATAGGGATATGCGCTTCTTGCTCAAACACTTCGATTTCATGCAGCATCAGCTCATCAATCTCCATCGGCTCCATGCCACCACTGACCATCAGGCGCAAATAGTCGGTTAGAAAGTTCATCACATGGGGATCAGCTAGTACTGCGGGGTGCTCCTGAAATAGAGGGCTTTCTTGGGGGTTGTCGATATCTCGCTCAATACCCAGCATTCCTTCACGGCGAACTTTGGACAGTAGCTTGTACTGCATCGCCATGACCTCCATATAAAACGCCTTATTATATTTTTTTGTTCCCTTGAGCTTGGGCAGTATTTTAAAAGTGGCTTTGATGGCTTTGAGATTGTTAGCCGCAATAAATGCACCTACACCCGCGCCTCCAATAATGAGCAGCTCTAGTGGTTGGTACAAAGGGCCTAAGCTGCCACCTGCCAGCACATAACCACCAAACACACAGAGCAATACGATTACATAGCCTAGAGGTATAAGCACAAGCAAAGTCCTTGCGGTATTTCAGTATTAAGTAGGGAACTAAAACTTCGCCATCTGTTCTGACGGCTAGGCGTTGTTCCGGCTCAAGCACAGCTTTGCCCTATGATACTAGAGCTAATGTGCAGTTTAATTAAAAAGTACCACTGGATTTTGCTGCTATCTATGCCGATGCACTCATGGTTTATTGCTAACAGCTCATTACTATGACTTATACCCTAGTTCTTGCCGCCCGTACCGTGCGCGCCGTTGATGTCACATTTTTTCACTTTCATTCTGCTGTGCTTTACGCGTTTTACCCGCTCGTGAGGGCGGCTGGCATATGCCACACACATAGTGTTGAGCAGGGCTATGCGCATGGGCAACAAACTGCCCGTGACAGCGCGTACATTTGTTAAGTTGAAGCAAATCGCTCTCAAAAAAACGTACCAGCGTCCAAGCGCGTGTTAACCCAAGGACTGGCTCCACTTTTTCGAGCGACATCTGTTCATTATAAAGTCGATACGCTTTTACAAATGCATCAATACGCTCGCAGCCAGCCGCGTCTTTCAGGCTTATATAAATGTTGTAAAACAGCGACGAATGAACATTTGGTAGCCAGGTAATAAACCAGTCAGTGGAGAAAGGCAGCATACCTTTGGGTGGCGACATACCCCGCACTTCTTTATACAGCTTGATTAAACGCGTGCGGCTTAATTCTGTTTCTGTTTCAAGCACCTGCAGCCTAGCTCCGAGCTCAATTAACTCGATTGCCAGTTGCACTTGGTGCATCTCATCAACCAAGCTTTTATGATTCACTTCGCCTCTCCTGGCGGCATTGGCTCAAACGACTCACATGCCAGCAATAACGATGCATGTAGTCCTGCCAGTCCCTGATCACGTGGATTAGCCGTAAGCAGTCGCAAGTGTTCGGCACTCGTTTGGCTAAACCGACACAGCAACTGATTGGTACGTGCCAACTTTGTAAGCTGTCGAGCACTGAGCGATACAATTAGCTCGGCGACATCGCTGTCGATTTTCAATCGAAACATAGCGGCCTCACGATCTTCATCAAGCAAGCGCTGCGCTAGAAGCAGATAAGCTAAATTAATTTCTTGAATTTCGTCGAGAAAGTTGGTTTGACTCATGATGTCCCATTGAACGACTCAGGCGCGACGTTATTACCATTATGCTGGCGCCGTTAATGACTTTTTATTACCAGACCTCATGGTTGCATACAACGTCTATAATTGGCTACTCACGCGTTTCACGATGGGCTAGCCCCTCCTCTGACAACTCAAACACCCACACCATCAGTTCCGCTACGATTTGATAAAGACTGGAAGGAATTTCCGCATCTAAATCTAACTGCATTAAAAGTGCTACGAGCTCAGGCGCATCATGTACATAAATACCCTGCCGTTGAGCTTCCGCCATAATGCGATCGGCCAAATCTCCATAGCCTTTTGCCACCACACGAGGTGCGCGGTCATTGTCTTGGTAAGCCAATGCAACCGCTTGACGACGGCGCTCACCCGGTGTTGCCATCTGCGCCCTCCGCTTCGATGTAGCGTGCACGAAGCTGCACTTTCTGTAAGTCTAACGCGCTCAAACGCTGCTCTAACGCTGGCAGCCCAGCGTCGATACGCTGATATACCTGGGTGCTCTCTGACGTAAAATCTATACTCAGCACACTGCGGTGCAGCCACATAGAAGCAGTAAACGTGCCTAAACTAGGAACATCTAGTCGCATTTCAGAGCGCCACCCCTCATCCGACTCAGCTTCTTGAGATTGCCCCTTCTGCCCCTCTTCACGGGCAGGCAAATTAACCACGAGGGCCATAAAAATCCCCGCCCAAACATCACCCTCCCAACGAATCGTTGGCATCACTAGCATTTCGAGCTGCTGCCGCACCAAGCTTTGGAGACTTTCATGAACGATGTCTCGCGCCGGACGGCTTGCGCTTAACTCTGCGGCTTCTCTTGCATGACTTAACTCCGCCCTTGCTTGATTCACCTCGCGCCCCTCTCCCGCCAAGGGGGCAGGGGAAACAGACATCTGTGTAGCTGTGACAGCAGGTTGACTAGCACCAGCCGGCAAGCTCGCCGCCGAAGCCGGTGGCAAACCAGCAGCAGTAGCAACACCGGATCGTGGAATCAAGCCAGCTTCAGGAGCAACAGGCACCAGCGGGATGTTTGGGAGAATAGCAGCGCCACCTTGACCCGCAACTTGAGACCCTGGCGTGGTCATTGGTGCCAACCCAAGGAGCGGCTGCCCCCCCGCAAGAGCGGAGGGCAACTGGGGGGCTAGCGGGCGTGAACCTGCCTGCATTTGCGGCTCTTTCAATAGCTGTTGACGACTACCTTCGCCTTGAAACCAGCGCTTGAGATGCGATTCATAAAACAGTCCGCTGTCACGAATACTCGCCTCTAAACGCGTTGCTATAACACCCGGCCCAGGTTTTTCAGAACTTGCGACTAAGGGCACTTCAGAGCGCATCACCGACGGCGGCGCAGGAAAGCGCAATAACACGTCTGCAATAGTACGTGCAGCAGGACTGAAATGGGTTTGCGTAGACCCAGGCGATGAAGCCGGCGCCTCACCGCGTGGTAATGTTCGCCCTCCATCGAGTGGTAGCGGCAAACGCTTTAAGTCGCCCAGCGGCGCCGTCGATGCCCGCCCATCCAAATCGGCATTGCCCATTACGGCACGCGGCCCTTCACCTGGAGGAATAGGCTTGACTGGCTGATTCAACGCCCGCTGCAGCGACGCTTCGCCCTGACGCCCTAACACTTGATGTAAGAGCGTATCAATCAGCGGTGTGATGCCGCTCACTGAGACCTCGTGGTGTCAGCATCATCCGATACGAAAGGCTCTGGCGAGCCTTGCTGAGGCGCATACGCTCGGTGTAAGTCTCGCTGGCGTTGCGTTACATTGATGAGCTTGCCCAGCTCATCGCGACGCTCCACCAAACGGCGGCGAATATCGACATCGTGCTCAAGAATACTTTCCAGTAGCTCCGCCTTACGTTGCTGTCCATCTGCATCCAGCACCACAGTGGCGTCCAACTCACGCAGCTTTTCAACCTGTAAAACATAGCTTGTACGCTGGTCGATCAATTCTGCCCACTGCTCGGAATTGGCAAGCTCGTGCATATGCTCAACATTGCTCAACAATGTCGCATAACACTCTAACAACGTCTCTTCACTTTCACCTTGAGCGGGTTTACAAGCTGACATTATCGCCTCACAAGCTCTGCCGCTGACCAATATCCCGCCACGCGGAAGCGATATCTTCAAGCAAACGTTCCGCCTGATTCAAGCTCTCTTCGTCGTTGCGCAAATTAGCAGCCAGTAACAGACGCACAATGTAATCGTAGAGCGACGCTAGGCGCTCGGCAATTTCTCCGCCTTTCTCATGATCAAGAGCCGCCGCGAGACCGTTATTAACAATATCTAGAGCTTTAGAGATCGACTTGCCTTTCTCTGACGTATTGCCTGCTTGCATATGAATGCGCGCAGCGCGAATAGCAGCTTGAGCACCATCAAACAACATCACAATAAGCTGATGAGGGTCTGCCGACATCACTCCACTTTCTACACCAACTCGGGCATAAGCATTCGCTCCCCTGCCATAAGCGGCGCTTCCGCGAGAGTAAGTCATAAACGGACTCCTATACGTAGTTTTATTATCGCGCTATAGCGAAAAACCACGAATATAAAATAATTAAAATAAACAGCGTGATGAACTTTGCTATTATTTGATATCGGCGCAAATGAGATGAACTTTAACGTCTCGCCTCGGTTTTTTTACGCACAAAGCTTGTATCTGCAAACACATAGCTAATCTTTATCGATACCTAGCGCAACGCTGTCAGCTTTCTTCAAGTTGAAACTGCGATCTCGCCCACAGGCCGCCCCAGCCGCTCTGTAATACTGTCCCGCACAATGGCGCCTACGTTGTCACTCATTGGAGGCTCCACCCGAGACGCAAGCAACACTTCGGTAGGGTTGCCTCTGGCATCCAAGCGCAGAACCCACCCCTGCTGCTGACTTGAAAAGCGCGCCAGCGAACCAATCGGCAATCCTTTAAAATGCTCGATGTAACGCCTTATCCAGCGCATATCAAATTGGTGGGGCTGCTGCAGCAAATGTCGATAGATCTGCTGCATCGTTTTGGCAGGCCGGTCGGCGCGATCACGCCGCATCGCTTCCACCACATCGACAACAGCACTTGCTTTGGCAAGCTCACTAAGATCAGCCCCACTCAACCCCTCAGGATAACCGCTTCCATCCATACGCTCGTTAATCTTGCCAATCACCGCCTGCGCAATACCTACTGACAGCCATCGACAGTTATTCAAGCGATCAAGCAGCAATGACACATGCTCACCCACAGCCTCTCGATGCCTTGCCTCAAGGTGGGGCGCCTTAAACAGTACCTGTGGAACAAGCGCTTTACCCAAATCATGGATAAGCCCACTGGCGACAATCGCCTTACGCAGATCACGCGGCATACTGGTCCCCACCAAATCGAGCAAGTGAATAGCGACCGCAATACCGTGACGCACCACCAGGGGCTCTGGAGACATACAGCGAGTGGCAAACAATAACGCTTCGCGATCTTCTTCATGAAGGTCTAATACACGGTCAGCATAGCGGGACAGCTCACGACCATCGAGGTCACTCCCCTGCTGTAAGTGCAATAACTGTGTATTTAAATAAGCCGCCACTTTCACTAACCTTCGCGCTGCTGGGGTGGCATAGCGCTTGAGATCACGACTCCCCAGAGCGCCCTCACCACCACTACTCTTACTTGGAAATGTGAACAGCGGGGAAGGCTGGCGGTCACTTTGCGCCTCTTTTTGGTAGCGGGCAGCTTCACGCTCAATTTCACATACAAAATACCAAATCTGCCGCTCCTGCTCAGCGTCACAACCAACAAAATTGAAACCAACGCGGAGCAGATGGTGCTCTGCGTTTGCCTTTTGATGCCGAGGATTTACCAGTGCTTCAAAATAAGTGCCATCCGGGAAACTAAACGTCAGTTTTAAGGGGCCATCCGCCTCTGCCAACAGGCCGCTCGCAGCCATTGGCAGCTCAAGCAGGCAGCCTTCCTGTGAAAGATCGCGCAACTCGCCCTCCACAACGACATCCCCCCGATGCAACCCTGCAGCTACCGTCATCCCCATGCGTAACTCAGCACGAAAAGACTCACGACGCTGAAGCACATCTAGCGCCGACGGGTAATCACTACAACATAGAAAACGCCCACCCGCATGGCGGGTTTCCGTTAGGTACAGCAGCGGCGTTCTCAGCACCTTACCCTGGGCTTGACCACGCAGATAAAAAGCAGTGCCCGCTTGAAGCAGGTGAAGCAAATAGTCAACGGATGAGAGATCCATTACCAGCACCTGGCCCACATGCTGTTCCATCAACACAATAGGCTCTGGACGCGCGCCCTCTTTGCTGAGGCATAGTGATACGCCGCCTGTTTCGATCAGCGTGCTCAGCAGAGACTCGATCACTGCTGTGTTAACTACGGTTTTATACTCGCCCTGCTCCGCCACCATTCTCGCCTCACTTGCTCTTATGCGCTGACTGGCTCACCGCAAAAGAAAAAGCATATCAGAGACCCACAGCCTGACGTATACACAATAAGCCGTTAAATCTATGCTTAATAAAGCGATGATAATGCGACACCCATTTTATTAGCGTTCGCTTAAACAGACACAATGACCACCTATGAAAAACCGTCACTGAATAAAGTAAAGTTTTTCTGCACGCTGCCGATAAGGGTTTAAGAAGAGCAAGAAAAAGAAGCGACATTATCTGCGCTATGGCTGCTGCCGAGCTGCTGCACCAAAATTGGCTGCCGGAGCTAACCTTCAAGAGGAACGTGTCCCATGAACTCACTACCAACCGATGCTGCAACAACAGCACTGTCATCCGCCCTGCCGAATCTAAACCCAAAGCAACAGCTTGAAAGTACGCTAAATCAGTTAGCCGTTACTGGCAGCCAATTAGCAAAAGAGACGACGGACGATCGGCAAATCACCACCAGCGAACTTGTTGAGTCAGTTCAGCAAATCAATGATGTGATGCGCACGCGCGGATTAGAATTCGAACTAAGCGAAGCAGCATCGCGCGTTATAACCCGGGTGATTGACAAGGAGTCAGGGGAAGTAATTCGCGAAATCCCAGCAGAAGAAGTATTAAAGATTGCTGAGCGACTTGAAGAAATGCAAGGGCAAATAATTTCACTAGAAGCCTAAACCACGGCCGCTATTTCGACGCATGGAGGGCTAGTTATTTTTATACTTGCATATTCATAACGTCTCGATATGCAGACACTAAGCGATTGCGAACCTGCACACCCATTTGAAATGCAACGCTGGCTTTCTGCATATCGACCATTACATCATTAAGCTCAATATTAGGGTCGCCAGACTGAAAAGCCATTGCCTGATTGTTCGCTGCTTGCTGCAGACGGTTGATTCGCTGAATTGAGGCTTGTAACTCACTACCGAATCCACCTTGCCCCACCGCAGTTGATACCTGAGCCCCATTAATAGCATTAATAGATTGCGTGGATGCCGCTTGCGCTGCCATGCCTTGCATCTGCTGTACCGCAGCCTGTATTGCGGGAGTGCTCATAGGTTGACCTCATTCGCAAAAAATAACTAATACCAAAAGCCTAACACCGAACTGCAACAGCTCATACGGGCAAATACGCACAAAAAGCCAAGCTTATCTCTCCTTTATGCTCGACTAGTCACCGGATAATGGCATTCATCACAATTCCGCTCCATCTTTTTGGCGGATAATCGCGATTGACGGATATAGCCTATGCCTTTTTTGCTGATGCGTCTGGGCCGACGCCAGTTTTGCCTACCCTTTAGGAGGGATAAATGAGCGAAACTGGTGCAACGGCAGGCCGTCAAAATAGTACGACTCAAGCCGCTCCTCGCAGTGGAAACACAAGCAGTGGAAACTTAGGAAGTGCTAATGCAGCGCGCGATGCCGGCAGTGGTTCTGCATTCGAGCGAGTGCTAACACAGCTACGTGGCAATCCTCTGGTGGCACTGCTCATTGCAGGCGCGGCTTCTATTGCTATTGTGGCAGCACTCTTTATGTGGGCTAGCAGCCCCGACTACCGAGTCTTATACAGTAACTTAAGTGAAGCCGACGGCGGCAGCATCATCTCTGAGCTTGACAGCCGTGGTATTCCTTATCGGTTTAGTGATGGCGGTCAAGCGTTATTGGTTCCTGGCAACCAGGTGCATACCTTGCGCCTACAGTTAGCTGAGCAAGGACTGCCACGCGGTGGAAACCTTGGCTTGGAACTGATGGATAACCAAGCCTTCGGCATCAGCCAGTTTGCCGAACAGATTAACTATCAGCGTGGACTGGAGGGTGAGCTTGCCCGCTCGATTCGATCTTTAGGTCCGGTTGAAGGCGTGAGAGTGCACCTCTCAATGGCAAAACCATCTGTCTTTATACGTGATCGCGAGCCAGCTAAAGCATCCGTCGTGCTTACCCTTTTGCCTGGTCGAGTACTTGGCGAAGGCCAGGTCAGCGCTATTGTTCATATGGTATCTGGCAGCGTACCGGAGCTCGCCGCAGAAGACGTAACCGTGGTTAATCAGGATGGTCGTTTACTGTCAGCGGAGACCCGCCGATCGAATGATCTGGATGGCACCCAGCTTGAATACATTGCCGAGGTCGAGCGCTCGTACCAGCAGCGCATTGAGCATATTTTAACGCCTATCTTAGGTCGCGATAACGTACGCGCCCAAGTAGCCGCACAAATTGACTTTTCGCGGCGCGAACAAACCTCTGAGCGCTATGGACCCAACCAGCCTCCTAACGAAGCGGCTGTGCGTAGTCGACAGCTTAGTCTTGCCTACGATGGCGAAAATCCTCTCGCTACCGGCATTCCTGGCGCGCTGAGCAATACTCCCCCTGGCGTCCTTCCCTCCCCTATCAATCAGGAAGATGGCGAGGGCCTAGACGAGGATGCACCACCAGAGGCATTGCGTAACCTGCGCCAAGACGACGTTGTTAACTACGAAGTTGATCGTAGCATTGAGCATATACAACACCGTCTCGGCCAAATTGAACGGCTTTCTGCTGCTGTCGTGGTGAACTTCCGCGCTGAGATGAATGAAGACGGCGAGTGGGCCAACGTTGCACTTACGGACAACGAAGTTGCCCAAATCGAGCGTTTAGTTCGTCAGGCAATGGGGTTTTCTCAGCTACGAGGTGATGAAGTTGAGGTCGTGAATACACCCTTCGCTCGCACTGACGAGGAAACGGAAGAGAGTGTGTGGTGGCAGCACCCCGACACCCTTTCCATTGCAGCCAATGTTGGCCGCTATTTAATCGTGGCACTGGCGATACTATTGCTCTATCTGCTGATTTTGCGCCCTCTTATCAAGCGATACACCCAATCTCCTGTCATGGCAGGGGTGGTGCCTGGCGGTACGATTGAAACACGCGTTGGTAACGAAGACGACGATGACGAAAGTGAAGAAACCAGCGATGAAAGTGATGAGACATATGCCAAGCCTAAGCGTCGGCGTAAAACATCACTGTATGAGCATAACCTCAACGACCTGCGTGAAATGGCTCAGGAAGACCCCCGCATGGTCGCGATGATCATTCGTAGCTGGATGAATGCTAATGAGTAGTTTAATTGATGAAATGAGCGGCGCTCGTAGGAGCGCTATCTTATTGCTTGCACTGGATGAGGATAGTGCAGCGGAGGTATTTAAATACCTGGGCGCCAGCGAAGTGCAAGAGATCAGCCTGGAGATGGCTCGTCTAAATCAGGTCTCTCATGAAGACATGAAACTGGTTCTTGAAGCGTTCCACAAGGAAACGGAAGATTTTGTAGCGCTCAACCTTAACTCAAGTGACCATATTCGCTCGGTACTGACCAAAGCATTAGGCAGCGACCGGGCAAGCAGTCTGATTGAGGATATTCTCGAAACAACCGGCAGCAATTCTGGGATTGATGCACTTAATCTCATGGAAGCTTCTATGGTGTCAGAGCTTATACGCGATGAGCACCCACAGATCATAGCGACAATTCTCGTACATTTGGAACGCCATCAGGCATCCGACATTCTTGAGCTATTTGAAGAAAAACTACGCAACGATGTTGTATTGCGGATTGCTACGTTTAGCGGCGTCCAGCCTGCCGCCTTACAAGAATTGACCGAGGTACTGACCAGCATGCTGGACGGCCAAAACCTCAAACGCAGCAAGATGGGCGGCGTAAGAACAGCCGCCGAGATCCTCAACTTGATGAACTCCTCTCAAGAGGAAACCGCCATCGAAACGGTACGTGCCCACAGCGAAGATTTGGCACAGAAAATTATCGATGAAATGTTCTTGTTTGAGAATCTGCTTGACCTTGATAACCGTGCCATTCAAATGGTGCTGCAGGAAGTCGACACCAATTCGTTGGTGGTGGCACTTAAAGGTGCCCAAGACGCCCTGGTCGATAAATTCTTGCGCAATATGTCCCAGCGGGCTGCCGACTTGGTGCGCGAAGATATGGAAGCGCGCGGCCCTATTCGCGTATCACAAGTTGAAACTGAGCAGAAAACAATTTTGCAGGTTGTGCGGCGCCTAGCCGACTCCGGTGAAATTGTCCTCGCCGGCGGAGACGATGAGTATGTCTAGCACGCACTCTCCAGAGTTTGATCGCCATGGCGACTGGCGTCGCTGGCAAATGGATGAACTTGTGGATAGAACAAGTGAGCATTCCACTAGCCACAGCGCCCCGACAGTCCATCAGCGCAAAGTGCAAGCTGCGCAAAAGGCTGCAGAACTAGCTCGCCAGCGTGAAGAGAGTGAACGCCAAGCGCTTTACGAACAGCTTCGCCAACAGGCCGAAGAGGAAGGCTATAAAGCAGGCTTTGAGAAAGGTCACCAAAAAGGACTAGAGCAGGGTCTAGAAGAAGCTGCCGAGAAGGCTAAAGTAGAGCTGGCAGAACAGGTTCGAGTGACCATTACGCCGATCCAGTCGTTAGCCAAACAATTTTCTGATGCCCTAGAACGAATTGATGACACCATTGCCCATGACCTTGTTGAGTTAGCCTTGGCCACTGGCAAACAGCTTGCCTCAAATGCGCTAAAGGAAACACCTGACGAAATTCTAACCATGGTCCGTGAGTTGCTGCATACCGAACCACCCTTGGTCGGCCAGCAGCGTCTTTGGCTCAACCCTGATGATCATGCTTTAGTAGAAGAGCACCTAGGCACCGAGCTGCGAGCTGCAAATTGGAAACTACAGCCCGATGATCAGCTTGCCCGGGGGGGGTGCAGAGTCACCAGTGCCCAGGGTGAAATTGACGCCACCTTTGAAAGCCGTTGGCATGCCATTCAAGCCCAATCGCGCAAACGAGGCCTCAGTTCACCCCCTAATGACGTCCCTTCATCCTAGGCGGATACGCTATGGTAGATACTACCTGTCCACACCGACATCGCTGGAATAAGGCTCTGCGACGCACGCAGCAACGCGTCAGCCATTTGCCGCGCTATCGTAATAGCGGCCGAGTGATTCGGGCAACCGGGATGGTCATAGAGGTAGTGGGACTGCGAGTAGCCGTGGGCAGCGCATGCCGTATTGAGCTGCCCGGAAGCGACGGCCGCCTAGCTGACAGCGATAAACATGCGGAAGCTGAAGTTGTCGGCTTCTCTGGCGATAAACTTTTTCTTATGCCACTGGAAGAGGTTTCTGGGCTTATGCCAGGAGCAAGGGTGTCGCCATTAGATGAGGGTGGAGGCACCGGTGCCCGTCGTTTCCCAATGGGTGAGGGCTTATTAGGGCGCGTACTCGATGGCAATGGCAACCCACTTGATGAACGTGAAAATATAGAAGAAGTTCCTCGGGCAACGCTTAGCTCCCCGCCTCTTAACCCTCTCTCACGAGCTCCTATTGAGTCACAGATTGATGTCGGCATCCGCGCCATTAATGCGCTGCTCAGCGTGGGAAGAGGTCAGCGTATGGGGTTATTTGCAGGCTCTGGGGTCGGCAAATCAGTGCTACTGGGTATGATGGCCCGCTATACCAAAGCCGATGTGATTGTGGTGGGTTTAATTGGTGAGCGAGGCCGTGAGGTACAAGACTTTATTGACAATATTTTAGGCCCTGAAGGCCGGCGTCGTGCCGTCGTCGTTGCGGCACCCGCCGACACTTCGCCTTTGCAACGCTTGCAAGGTGCCGCTTATGCAACGCGCCTTGCTGAAGGTTTTCGCGACGAAGGTCGCGATGTCTTACTGATCATGGATTCGCTCACTCGCTATGCCATGGCACAACGCGAAATCGCACTGGCTATTGGGGAGCCGCCAGCTACCAAGGGCTATCCACCGTCGGTATTTGCCAAGCTACCCAGCTTAGTTGAGCGCGCGGGTAACGCCGAGCGTGGCGGAGGATCCATAACCGCTTTTTATACAGTGCTTACGGAAGGCGATGACCAACAAGATCCTATTGCGGATGCCGCTCGAGCAATCTTAGACGGCCACATCGTGCTATCGAGAACATTAGCAGAGGCTGGTCATTACCCGGCTATTGATATTGAAGCGTCAATCAGTAGGGCCATGACCTCCATTGCTAGCCCTGAACAGCTACAAGAAGCGCGTGTTTTTAAACAGCTATTTTCTCGCTATCAGCGTAATCGTGATCTAATCAGCGTTGGTGCCTATAGCCCTGGCCACGACCCACTATTAGACGAAGCGGTAAATCGCTTTCCATCGCTGGAGCGTTTTTTACAACAAAACATTGATGAGTGTGCAACGCTGGATACTTCACGCCAAGCATTGCACGCGCTGGTTGGAGGACGTACATGAGTACTTCGCAGCTAGAGATGTTGACAGATTTGGCGAGAGGAGCGCGCGATCAAGCGGGAAAGCTTCTTGCCAAAGAGCGGCAAACAGAACAGCAAACCACTGCTCAACTACAGTCGCTCGTTAGCTACCGTGCAGAGTATGCTGAACGTTTACAGAAAGCGATGCGTGAGGGTATCGACCCGGCAACCATGTACAACTATCAGCAATTTCTGGCCTCTTTAGACGCGGCACTCGTTCGGGCTCGTCAAGCGTTAGCTGCTCAGCAGGCAAGCGTTCAGCAAAGCCAGAAGAACTGGCAACAAGAGCAGCGTAAGCTCTCTTCCTACGATACACTGGCGTCGCGTCGTCTCTTAGAAGAGCATCGCCGCAGCGAGCGTCACGAACAAAAAACCAATGATGATCTGGTGACAAGCCGATTGGCTCGTCATCATAACGACGCTCCGCAGTAGCGGTGCCAGGAAACTGAATATGAATATTCTCCAGTTGCTTTCGGCCACTCCTTCTTCGCCTCAGCCCCAGTTGCAAGGCGCAATCAGCAGGCAAGAATCACCTGACAATTTTTTTAGGCAGGCGCTGCTGCATGCTTCAGGGTTTCAAGCCCACGAGCTTCAAGTTCCTGGTATGCAAACTCCAGCTGCTGGCGCTCAGGGTGAGACTAGCTATGCCAAAACGCCCTTGCTGCAGGCTCAGCTCGATAGTTTTGATGCTACATTATTGGAAGCGCTTAATATTGGGGACTTGGGCGCCGCTATTGAGACTATGGGTCTTGATATCAGTGAGCACGAGTTAGCTGAGCTAGTGGCGCAGTTACAAACGCCAACTCCCGATAGCATTGCCAATACGCCGAGTATTGTCGATATGCCCGCGCAGACCTCTCTTGACGAGATAGCGGCACGCCTTGCGCTGATGTCATCGTTTTCCGATGACAGCACACCATTACCAATAGAGTCCTCTGTCTCACTGGAGGCGATCGCAGAACGCCTGAATATAGATCAGAGTGAAGCCGCTCAGCTCGTATCCGCATTGAGCGCTCTGGTGGTGCAAAACCAAACACCTCAATCGATGCCTATTGATGCGGCTCCTCGCCCGGCCAACATAGCCAATACCGATCTGAATCCGGCTCAGCGCCTGGATAGTCTATCTACCGCTGTGAGAGCCAGCAGCGCATCACCACAGGTCAGCAGCGAAGCTTTGCTTGGCTCTCTGCTAACAATGGAGAGCGGACCTAAAACCAACCAGGGAAGTGAGTCATTACTTACCGGGCTGTCTTTAAGCGCTGGCCAACCTCAATTAGCTGCAGCGCAGCCAGCTATGGGCTTTCCAACCACAGCATTACCGGCCCAGGCCACGTTAAGCGCGCCCGTTACTAGTAACGCATGGCCCCAGCAGCTGGGCCAGCAGCTCGTACAGATTTCACAGCGTGGTGGTGAACAGCATGTAAAACTACAGCTAAATCCCGCTGAGTTAGGTCCGCTGTCCATTTCACTAAAATTTAGCGAGCAGGGTGCTCAAGCACACTTCTTGTCGGCCCATGCACAAGTGCGACAAGTGCTTGAACAAGCTATTCCTCAGCTGCGAGAAGCGCTAGCTGAGCAAGGGATTTCGTTAGGCGAGACTTCCGTTGGCGAACAGCGCGACCCTAACGCGCAGTCGTTTGCTCAATCGGATAGCAGCCAAGGGGCGGGGAGAGGCGGGAGCGATACAACACCTGAGGAGGCTTCCGCTTCAACCGTAGCAGACACACCTCTCGCCATAGATGGGCGTGTAGATATTTATGCTTAAGCTGACGCCCGTACGTTTTCATGTTTGCCTTGATGCCACAAGCACGAGATAGCTAAACCAAAAGATAGGCTTGCCTAGTGAGCCTGTTCATTTCATCACCAGCATGCGCTTTAGGCATAATATTCCGTTAGCAGCACGCATAAAGTTTACAGGAATCACAAATGGCAGAAACAAGCGGCGGGTCTAAAAAACTGCTCTGGATAATGATCGTTTTGGTTTTGCTTTCGTCAGCAGGAGCAGCTGCGGCAATTTACATGGTTATCGACCAACGTGGTGACGATACGGCTGAAGGTGAAATGCAACAATCAATGGAGCGCCAGACGCCCATTTTCATGCGTATAGAGCCTTTTACTGTCAATCTAGCCGATGATCGTCATGGTTCTCGCTTACTCTATACAGGGGTGACACTGCGTGTAGGCAATGATACGACCCGACAGATTTTGGAAGAGCACATGCCCCAGGTCCGCAGTCGCTTGCTGATGCTGCTGTCAGGCAAGCAGGCTAGTGAACTTACTTCTCCAGAAGGGAAGGAAGAGCTCGCCCAAGCAATTATCAGTCAGTTGAACGTTCCGCTTACTGAAAATCAGCCGCCGCTTGATTTGCGTGAAGTTTTATTCACTGATTTCATTGTGCAATAACCCCGGGAACTGGAGCCGTTCATGTCACAGGACGATCTACTGTCCCAAGAAGAAATTGATGCCTTATTAAAAGGCGTCAGTGGAGACGATGAGCCATCGCCGTCGTCTGCTCAAGCGCAAACCGAATCACGTATTCGTCCTTACGATCCTTCCACTCAGCACAGGGTGATTCGTGAGCGCTTACACGCTCTTGACTTTATCAATGAGCGTTTTGCTCGTTACTTCCGCAATGGGCTATTTAATTTATTACGGCGCAGTGCAGATATCACTGTAGAGTCAGTACGTTACCAAAGCTTTAGTGAGTTTTCTCGCAATGTTCCAGTACCCACCAACCTGAACATTGTTTCGATGAAGCCTCTGCGTGGTTCGGCACTCGTCGTATTCCCACCTAACCTGGTATTTATGGTGGTTGACAACCTCTTTGGCGGCGATGGGCGTTTTGTAACCAAGTCAGATGGTCGCGAATTCACAAACACTGAACAGCGTATTATTCAACGCCTGCTCAACTTGGCCATTGATGCCTACCAAGAAGCGTGGAAAGTGGTTCATCCACTTGAGGTTAGTTTTCTACGTTCCGAAGTACAGTCCAAGTTTGCCAATATTACGAACTCACCTAATGAAATTGTGGTGAACACCAAGTTCAATATTGAAGTAGGCAACCTGTCTAGTAATTTTCAGATATGTATGCCTTACGGCATGATTGAGCCGCTACGTGACCTGCTGGCTAACCCGATAAACGATAGCAACCACGATCAAGACGGCAATTGGTCAAGGCGGATGGCAAGTGAACTGCGCCAATCCGAGGTTGAGTTAGTCGCTGAGTTTGCACAAATCCCTAGCCGCATTGCCCATGTAATGGGCTTGAAAAAAGGTGACGTGTTGCCGCTAGACATTCCCAGCACTATTACAGCAAGCGTTGATGGTGTTCCTGTAATGGAGTGTGAGTACGGAAGTCAACGCCGCCAGCATGCACTACGTGTGTTACATATGATCGACCATGCCGCTATGAACAATTTATCGTCTAAGGACTTTATTAAAGTGTCTACGCGACAGCAAGCCAAGGAATCCAAAGCATGACTGATCCTAACAAGCCTAATCAGAACGTCTCTGAAGATGATTGGGCGGATGCCATGTCTGAACAAGATGAAACCACATCCAGTGCTGATGCTGCCAGCGAAGAGGAAGATCCCTGGGCAGCGGCAATGGCTGAACAGGAAGCCGCTGAAGAAAGCGAAGAAGAATCAGCAGCCACTGAAACTGAAGAAGCGCCTGCCGAAACTCATGCAAAAGCAGCCACTGACGATATCTTTCGTCCTTTGAGCCCCGATAGCGGAACGGCTCAAGCTCGTGAGCTTGAAATGATTATGGATATCCCGGTGAAGCTCACCGTGGAGTTAGGGCGCACCAAGCTCACTATCAAGCAACTTCTTGAATTAGCCCAAGGTTCGGTCATTGAGTTACAAGGCCTTGCTGGAGAGCCGATGGATATTCTCATTAACGGCTATTTGATTGCCCAGGGCGAGGTCGTTGTCATCGAAGATAAGTATGGTATCCGTATAACTGAAATAATCACTCCCTCCGAACGCATTCACAAATTGAACCGATGAGTGTTGCAACTACCTCCGCGCAAAACGGCTCGCTGGATGCGCTAGGCAATAGCGGCGAGGCATTAATTGGCATGGCCGTTTTGGGTAAAACGGCAGCTGCCCTGGGATTGGTCATTGCGATCATTTTGATCTGCACAGCGCTGTTAAAACGTTGGAATAATTTCAATGCTAGGCACGGGGCTAACCTACGCATCGTGGGTAGTACTGCAGTCGGCAATCGGGAACGCATCGTGATTGTTGAAGTAGAAGATACGTGGTTAGTGGTGGGCGTGGGGGGAGGTCGCATCACAAAATTACATGAACGTCCGGCCCCAGAAAGGCAAGCGCCAGAAACGCCTGCTACCGCCTCACCTTCAAGCTTTTCGCAACGCTTGTCACATGCGCTAACCGCGCGTCGACGCAGCGACTCATCCGCGCCTTCCGATCCACATCAGACGCCATGAGGCAACGGATGTACTTTTTTTTGCCCTATGTTGCGATGTTTTTTGTGTCCAACCGCTACGTTTTCGAAAACTCTATTGTCAAGAGTAAAGCGCCTAGATGCTATAGAGGGGCAGCTTGGCTATGGTTGTTTTTTGCGGTAGCCCTTTGCTTAGTGGCGGGTCCAGCCAGTGCTCAGCAACTGCCTGGCATTATTTCACAGCCTCTAGATGATGGAGGCCAGCAGTGGTCGCTTTCGCTACAAACCCTGCTATTTCTAAGCTCACTGGCATTTTTGCCTTCCATGTTGCTGATGATGACAAGCTTTACGCGCATTATTATCGTGTTGAGCCTACTTCGCACAGCAATGGGTACCCAAGCGACGCCGCCTAACCAAGTACTTCTTGGTGTCGCTCTGTTTTTGACCTTTTTTATCATGTCACCCGTGTTAGCACAGGTTTATGACAACGCCTGGGTGCCACTTACTAATGAAACGATTAACTTTGAAGAGTTTCTACTCATTGCCCAAGAACCATTTCGTGAATTTATGCTGGCGCAAACCCGTGAACCGGACTTGGCACTATTCGTTCGCTTAGCGGAGGTGGGCCCCATGCAAGGGCCTGAAGACCTACCCATGCGTGTATTGCTGCCAGCTTTTGTCACCAGCGAACTAAAAACTGCCTTTCAAATTGGCTTCACCATCTTTATACCCTTTTTGATTATTGACCTGGTAGTGGCCAGTACATTGATGGCGCTGGGTATGATGATGGTACCCCCCATCACAATCTCATTACCTTTTAAACTGATGCTGTTCATCCTGGTGGATGGCTGGCAGCTTATTATAGGCTCCATGGCAGAAAGCTTTTACATGATATAGCTTTCGTATACTTCAGCTATACGAGCTAAAGCTGCCGTTTTATACGGCATTGAGGATATTAACTATGACCCCAGAAATGGTGATGAGCATTGCTTACCAAGGTATGCGGGTAACGCTTTTCCTTGCTGGCCCCATGTTGCTAGCGGCGCTTTTTACTGGTCTTATCATCAGCTTATTCCAAGCGGCAACCCAGATTAATGAAATGACGTTGACCTTTATTCCCAAAATTTTAGCCGTCTTTAGCGTACTTGTATTTGCCGGTCCCTGGCTACTTGGATTGATTACCGACTTTACACATCGATTATTTACCAACATCCCAAATATGGTGATGTAACACTATGGTTGAAGTCACGTTTGCGCAGCTACAGGCTTGGCTCGTGGCTTTTTTATGGCCATTTGCTCGCATCACCGCCTTTTTAGCTGCCTCTCCTCTCTGGGGGCACACCAGCGTACCCAATCAGGCTAAAATTGGCTTAGCAGCCCTCGTTACTATTGTTATTGCACCTATATTACCGACGATGCCAGACGTTGCTATTATGTCTTGGGCAGGTGTCGGCATCATGGTGGAGCAGGTCCTGATAGGCTTAGCGATCGGGTTTGTTATGCATATTATCTTTGCGGTGGTGCAAGCGGCCGGGGACTTTATTGGCTTGCAAATGGGGCTGGCGTTCGCAAGCTTTTTTGACACCTCAAGCGGCACTAACATCATGGTGTTATCGCGTATTCTTTATATGATCACGCTACTGATGTTTTTAGCGCTGAATGGTCATTTGATGGTGCTGGAAACCCTGGTAATGAGCTTTCAGACATTGCCTATCGGCATCGGCACTTTTAATCCGGGTGCCTTTGAGCTGCTAGCCCGCTACGCCGGCACTATTTTTGCTTCGGGTATGCTACTAGCGCTCCCGTTGGTAGGCTCATTGCTGACGATTAATCTGGCACTTGGAATACTCAATCGCTCTGCCCCTCAACTTACCGTTTTTAATATTGGCTTTCCTACTTCCCTGATCGTAGGGCTAACTTTAATGATGGTGCTGATGACTGATATTGGTCGCTTTTTACAGGGTTTATTTTCTCAAGGCTTGGCATTTATGCAGGGGCTGATCGAAACAATGGCGCCTTTAACGTAAAATCCCCATGCTTACACACGGGGATATAGATCAATAAAATTAGCTGGTTAGCATTTTACATATAGTTAAACAGTGATAAGCCTTTAATATCCACAAATGCTTTTTGTGCCGCCTGCAAGCCTACTTGGCGCAAGCTATATTCAGAAATCGCCTCAGCATAATCAAGATCAACCAGATCTGACAGTGTTTGCGTGTAATTGAGCATACGATTACTGCCTACGGCGTCGATAACATCAAGCTCGTTCAAACGCGCTCCCGCTGAAGCGCGTACCGTTAACACATTATCCAGAGCGTTATCCAAGTCACGCATGGAAGTGTTAAGTGTGTTTCGCAATGCGGCTTTTTCTGCGTCCGTTTCCGCTGGTGTTTCCAATACCCGAATTGCTGCTTCCATAGAACGGAATAAGTCTGGTTCGCGCTGCTCGCTACCAGCACGAGCGAGTAGAATCTCATCACCTTCGACCGGAGTTCCCTGAAGCGTGATATTGAGTCCGCCAAATGCTAATGGCTGCCCTGCACCGGTATATTCACCGGTTGCGACCAAATCGGCATCATCTTCGAGCCAGGCACCATCTTCAAAGCGTTGTACCTGGTAACTAAAACCACTGTTCACAGCAGCATCTTCAGTAAACACAACACGATAGCTATCGCCATACCCTTCGGCATTGACGTTTGTTACCTGAGGCCCACCAAAAGTAACATTGCCTTGATTACCGGGCTGCGCTTCTGCGATATAGCCAGCACCGCTGGGTACGCTTTTAAAGATACCTATACCATTTTCGGTGACTGGCATAAGCCGGGAGGAATCAACACGCTGTTCGCGGGCATTATTGTCACCTACGTATTCAACGTTGCCGTCGGCTGACTTAACGAAAGGAGGAGCATTATCGCTATAACCACCGAACAAATAACGACCATTGCCGTCAGTGGCGTTGGCCTGACCAAGCATTGATTCGTATACTCCCCTCAACTCACTGGCGATCGACTGACGATCGACATTACTAAGGGTATCGCTTGATGCCTGAATCAACAGGGTTTTAGCGCTGGTGACCGCGTCACTCACGCTGTTTAAAATACTTTCCGTTTGAGAGAGTGAGTTGCGGGCAGATATACGTGAGTCTTCATATTGTTTAGTAGCAGCCATCGCCTGATCAACGCCAATGGCACGCGAGGCTGCCTGCGGATCATCGGAAGGATTTACCACACGCCGACCACTGGCAATTTGTTGACTAACCCTCATCAAATCACTTTGCTGGCGATTCATTGAGGCTGTGCTTTGTTCGAACATAGTGACAGTACTAATACGCATAACTTATGCTCCCGAATTAACCGCGCAGGTTCAAGATGGTATCCATTAGTATTCCTGCGGTGTCAATCACACGCGCATTGGCCTGATAAAACTGTTGATAACGAATCAAGTTAGCAGCTTCTTCATCCAAGTTAACGCCGGACTCTGATTGCTGTACAGCACGTAATTGGTCTGTAAGCCCTTGACGAGCTTCTAAATTGACTTGGGTGATGTTTGTGCGATTCCCCACATCACTGACAATAGA
>NZ_REBQ01000242.1 GCF_007692655.1 Halomonas sp. | reverse complement strand
GTTCATTTCCATTAATAAACGAATACAGCAGGATATCTGATCGGTAGGCCCAGCCCTGATTGGCCCAGAATTTCTGAGCAGCTTTATTCTCGGGAAGAATCATCAGGTGTGACTTCAGAATTCCCTCATTTTTTAGTGCTTCCAGGCAAAAGCTTACCAACTTTGTCGCGATGCCCGCTCTGCGATGAGCAGATGCAACCGATAGATGTTGGATATAGCCCCGCTTGCCATCGTGGCCTGCCATAATGGTGCCGACTAGCTTACCTTCTACTTCTGCCAGAAAGCTTAAACTGGGATTGCGCTGCAGGTATTTCTCGATACCTTCGCGGGAATCAGCGTCGCGCAATCGAACCCCTTCACTCTCGCCCCACAGAGCAATAGCGGCGTCATAGTCGTTGATCGTCATGGTGCGGTAGTGCATTAGGGGATCTCAATAGGCTGAATTAACACCGTGTCGCCTGAGGCATTTTATTACTTTTAACGCTCACGCATGGCTCGAATATCGTCGATATCGACTGGTCTTGAGAGCACTGATTTATAGCGGATCAAGTTCTCTTTCAGCATCAAGGGAAGTTCAAGACCGAGTAAATTGACTGTTTTGTAACGGTCAAACTCTATATTGAGTGGCACCCAAGTCTGGCTTTCCGCATCGAAAAGTTGCGCACCGTCAGCATTGCCAACCTCCACTTTGACGCCTTCGTACTTAAACTGAACGTAAGTTAAATCCCAGCCCTCTTCACAGTAGCGCGTGGCTGGCTTGGATATATACGCTTGGCCAGCCTGAACCACCGACGAAAAATGCTCGCCGGGAACGAATAGATCAATATCGTTCAGCTCACGCTCAGCGCCATACCCTTTTGCTGCAAGACCTCCGCAGATTTGAAAAGGAATGGCTCTTTCCCTCAGTAAACCCACTATCCATTGAGCTGCTAACTGGTGCACGAATCCTCCTGCGTCTGAATATAAGAGCGAGCTCTAATGCTGGCTGCCACGCTGCTCCTTTGCTTTAAATCCGAGGCTTTGTACGAACACTGCCTGCTGTTGCTTATGCTATTTAAGTAGTTTAACCACAAAAAAGCCTCGGCAGTCACCGAGGCTTTTTTAGCATTTCCAATCGTTACAAACCAATGCCTAGCCGCAGCGCCTGAAGGCCATCGAACTGAATACTTACCTCGTCCGAAAACACAGGATGCCCTTGTACCTTAATATCCATAGCGGCCTGAGCATTACGATACGTAGCCGTAATAGTAATGTCGGCTGACGTACTGACAGGGGCCATGATTCCGTATTCAACATTATCAATGCTGACACCAGAGAGACCACGATCATCTAGCTGCTGTTGAATTTCACGCTCAACAACAACGCCGTAATAGAAATATAGGCCGGTGTAACCAAGCGCCAGCACGACTATCAGTGAAAAAAACTTTCCCATGGGATGCCTCGGGTTTACCGAATCCTACTAATTGCCGCCTAGGTTCAATACACGTTTAACAAGGTTCCTTGTATGCTGGACGAACCCCAGGCAGCCGCGAGCGCTGATAATGCCTGCAGTAATGAGCACACACAAGCGAAAGAAAAGCCACGTTGACGGCACTAAATTTGGACAAACGCCCTTACACCACACCACTCCAAGAGCTCAGTTTTAACTACCATCAGATTTAATTACAAAGAGAAGCGCACCTGGGCCAATGACATGGCCAACGCGCAGGCATTGAACGTATTTATGCGAGGATGAATTTATGATTGCCGTGATATTTGAGGTGATACCGCACGCGAACCGCAGACAAGACTATTTCGACGCTGCTGCAGTATTGCGCCAGCATTTAGATGACATTGATGGCTTTATATCCATTGAGCGCTTCGAAAGCCTAACGAATCCAGGGAAAATCCTTTCGCTATCTTTCTGGCGAGATGAAGAGGCCGTGAAGCAGTGGCGAACGTTTGAACTTCACCGATCGGTACAGAAAGATGGTCGACACGATATTTTTGAAGATTATCGGCTGCGCGTTACCTCCGTCATCCGCGACTACGGACTGAATGACCGCCGCGAAGCACCGGTGGACTCTCTTCAAGCGCATCAATCGTAAATGGTTTAGCTATGTGCTGCACCGCCAATCCCCATACTTGAGGGCGACCAACCTCATTGCCCCTTCGGGGTAACTTTCTGCGATAGGGAAATTGATCACTAGTGAGGATTTACAGGTTTTTATAGCCCTTGCTGCGCTCTCGCAATGGCGGCGGCAATGGCTGACTTTGATTGCGGGCTATTCTTCCAGCAGGTTGTTTGCAGCATGTCGGCCACCCTATCGGCTATCTCATCAACTTGGCGGTTGGCAAGCGTGCTGAATGAATCGATACCAATCTCTTCAAAACGCTTAATGACGGTCGGGCCAACGCCTTTCACGCTCAAAAGCGCGCCTCGTTCTGCATCCGAAAAGGCCACTTGTTGCTACCTCGCTGTTTGTTAATCAACGTCGCTATCTGCTGAATGTAGGTAAGATGTATTGCAAGGTTCGAAGTTTTGCTAACGCGATGGAGATGTTGCCCGCTTTCATTCAAGCCTCACAGCAGTATGTAAAAAGCCTCGCCTTAAACCAACATCCTTACAGCGTACTCACTCTTTTTTAGCCAGCAACAGCCCTACCCCTGCACTGGCTAATAGAGTTGCGCAACCGCGGTTGAATAAGCGCCGCATGGCGGGGCGTGAAAACCAGTTGTTTAAAAAGCTGCCTGCATAGGCGTAACCGGCAATCGCTAGCCACTCCAGCAGCAGAAACAGCACACCTAATACTAAAAACTGCTGTCCCACACTCCCTGTTGGCTCCACAAACTGCGGCAGGAACGCAGTGAAAATCAGGATGGCTTTGGGATTACCTGCGGCAAGCAGAAACTCCTGTCGCGCCAGCTCAAAGAGATTTCGGGGCATAGCGCCAGCGTCATCATGTTCAGCGGTATCCGCCCCCCAAAGTTGATACGCCAGCCATAGTAAATAGAGGCCACCGACAACCTTAATGATCAGGAAGATCTTTTCAGAGGTATAAAGCAGCGTCGCCAAACCAGTCGCGGCCAGGGTAATCATGCCTACGAAGGCTACTAACCGCCCAATACCCGCTAAACAAGCTGCCCGAACGCCATAACGCTTGGCATTGGTTAATGACAGCAGGTTATTAGGGCCAGGGGCCATATTGAGGGCGAAGCAGGCAGGGATAAACAGCAGCAGCGTGGTTAGGTTCATAAAAGCGCGCTCCTTTCAGCTCATATGAGCATTCACAGTTATTTCACTCCCGATCTACCTAGATTAGCCGTTAGTTAAGTCTTTTCTCAACCTTAAAAAAAGAGCAGGCCAGTTGGCCTGCTCTTTTAACATCTTTGTTCTTGTTACTGCGCTTTTATCAACAAGCCTGCGGTTCACTCACCTCCCGGGACGCCCTGACGCTGTCCGCCAGTTCACTTACTAGGCCATGCACACGCTCAACAGCTTCATCAGGGGTGCTGGCATTTTCGATGCAGTCGACGAGCGCAGAGCCAACGACGACCGCATCGCTATACCGGCCGATGGTAGCCGCTTGTTCGGCGGTGCGAATACCAAAGCCCACGGCAATAGGCAGCTCGGTATGTTCGCGCAGCTTAGCCACCGAGCTTTCCAGCCGTTCTGAAGTAGGTGCACTGCCACCGGTGACGCCCGCCACTGAGACGTAGTAGATAAACCCGGAGGCGTTCGCCAGCACCTTGGGCAATCGCTTGGCATCGGTGGTCGGGGTGGCCAGGCGAATAAAATCAATACCGTGCTGGGCCGCGGGCGTGCAGAGCTCTTCGTCATGCTCCGGGGGTAGATCTACGACAATCAGGCCATCGACACCGGCGCGGGCGGCATCGGTTAGAAAACGCTCAACGCCATAGCAGAATATGGGGTTGTAGTAGCCCATCAACACAATGGGCGTGGTGCTGTCTTCTTCACGGAAGCGGCGTACCATTTCCAGCGTTTTGACTTGGGTTTGACCGTTGTTCAAGGCACGCAATGCCGCTTTCTGAATGGCGGGGCCATCAGCCATGGGGTCGCTGAACGGCATCCCCAGTTCGATGATATCCACCCCTGCTTTTGGCAGCCCATGCAGTAAGCGGCGCGAGGTCTCAGCATCCGGGTCGCCTCCGGTGAGGTAGCTAATCAGCGCTGGGCGGTTTTGCTGCTTAAGCTCAGCAAAGCAGCTTTCAAGACGGGAACCGTTGTTCATTGAAGCCTCCTGGGCTGCGCTCATTTGAATTTATCACCAAGGTGATGGGCGACGCTCATCATGTCTTTGTCGCCGCGGCCGCTGAGGTTGACCACCATTAGGTGCTCACGGGGAAGCGTAGGCGCGCGCTTGGCGACTTCGGCTAGGGCGTGGGCGGTTTCCAGGGCAGGAATAATACCTTCCTTGCGGCAGCAGACCTGGAACGCTTCCAGCGCTTCGTCGTCGGTGGCGGAAACGTATTCAACCCGTTTCTGCTCGTGGAGCCATGCGTGCTCTGGCCCAATGCCGGGGTAATCCAGCCCGGCGGAAATCGAGTGGGCGTCGCTAATCTGACCATCCTCGTTTTGCAGCAGATAGGTGCGGTTGCCGTGCAGTACACCGGGCGTGCCGCCGTTTAGGCTGGCTGCATGCAGGCCGCTTTTCACACCTTTGCCGCCCGCTTCCACGCCAATCATGTGAACATCTAGATCATCAAGGAAGGGGTAAAATAGCCCGATGGCATTGGAGCCGCCGCCCACGCAGGCCACCAGCGAGTCCGGCAAACGGCCCTGCTTTTCAAGCATTTGGCTACGGGTTTCATGGCCGATCACCGCTTGGAAATCCCGCACCATGGCGGGGTATGGGTGTGGCCCTGCTACGGTGCCAATGATGTAGAACGTATCGTCAACGTTCGTTACCCAGTCGCGCAGCGCTTCGTTCATGGCATCTTTGAGCGTGCCGGTACCGGAGGTAACGGGGATAATCTCTGCGCCCAGCAGCTTCATGCGAAATACGTTGGTCTGCTGACGCTCGATGTCCGTGGTGCCCATATAGATCACACACGGCAAGCCAAAACGTGCCGCCACCGTGGCGGTGGCGACGCCGTGCATACCCGCACCGGTTTCGGCAATGATGCGTTTTTTGCCCATCTGCTTGGCCAGCAATACCTGGCCAATGCAGTTGTTAATCTTGTGGGCGCCGGTGTGGTTTAGCTCTTCACGCTTTAAATAGATGCTGGCCCCACCAAAATGCTCGGTCAACCGTTCGGCAAAGTAGAGCGGGCTGGGCCGCCCGACATAGTCACCTTGAAAATAGGCCAGCTGGCGCTGAAATTCGGGATCGTTTTTGGCGGTGGTGTATTCGTCTTGCAGCTCTAAAATTAGCGGCATCAGCGTTTCAGCGACAAAGCGGCCACCGAAGCTGCCAAACAAGCCGTTGGCATCGGGCATGCTCATAGATAAGTTTGCTGGCTGGTTCATCACGACCTCTGAGTGCTATTTGGTGAGCGATTTTCAATGCAATGAAGGTAGCGCAGGCGGGCAGGGATAAAAATCGATAAGATGTCACCAACATGTGAGTTTAAATCAACTGTTAGCAGGGTATCTCATGCAACACAGTATGCCGCCACTTAGCGCATTGCGCGCTTTTGAAGCTACCGCCAGGCTGGGTAGCGTCACCTCCGCTGCCGATGAGTTAAGCGTTACCCATGGCGCTATCAGCCGTCAGTTAAAGAGCCTGGATGAGCATTTTGGCGTTCCACTTTTCGCCAAAGCGGGGCGCGGTTTGATACTTACGCAGCATGGAGAGCAGCTACAAAGTGGCTTAAGCGAGGCGTTTGCCAAACTCCGCGATAGTTGCGCAGCGCTCAAGCGTGATGTAGAGGAAGCGCCCTTTACCCTGGCCTGCCCTGGCAGCTTGCTGGCGCGCTGGCTGATTCCCCGTCTTGACCGCCTGCACCGCGAGCTGCCAGCGCTAAAACTGAAAGTGGTGGTGAGCGAAACCGAGCAGCCCGGCATACAGAGCGACGCCAGTGCGACGTTGGCGTTTGCCGAGCCCCCTTGGCCAGCAGAGGTAGAGGTATTTGAGCTACTGCCGGAACAGATCTGCGCGGTAGTAAGCCCCCAACTGATGGACCACATCGACGCCACCAAGCCAGAAACACTATTTGCCAACAAGCTGCTGTACACCGCTTCCCGACCCCAGGCGTGGCCGCAGTGGGCCAGTGCCCAGGGGCTTGAAACGGCACAGCTGGCGCAGGCGCTAAATGAGGGCCAAGGATTTGATCATCTTTATTACTTGATGGAAGCGGCAGTGGCGGGATTGGGTGTGGCGATCGCACCCAGGCTACTCGTGGAAGATGACCTGAAGAGCGGTCGGCTTGTCGCGCCCTGGGGTGCTATCGAAACCCCCGCCCGCCTTTGCTTGTGGTTGCCCAAGCAAACTAACAACCGACGCAGCGAGCCGCTGGCTGAATGGCTGAAGCGGGAGCTGGGGCACTAGGCTCTGTCTGAAAACTAGCTGCGCTCGACCATACGGCGTTAAAAATCGGCTC
>NZ_REBQ01000131.1 GCF_007692655.1 Halomonas sp. | reverse complement strand
GCTTCTCCTGACTCTCAAGCTGATAGTTTTCTGACCACCTACCAGTATGGCGCACTGACGCCGGAGTAGGGTGAGGAGGAGTCCATCCCATTGGGTAACGAATATGTGAGAGGAACGAACATACCGAGGCACCCGCGGGAGGCGTCGGCACGACGCCCAATGGCACCGAACCCAACCCCGGCACCGCTCCGCGCTGCTCCCTCGGGTGCGCTTCGCTTACCACGCGCTACGAAAGCCCAAATCAGATACGTGCACAAACCGTAGGGCTTGGTAACGAGATCGCGAGTTCAGCGAGCCTTTGGAGCCATGGGCGACAACGATGGTGGGACTTCATCGGTTGTGGGCTGATAAAGGCAGGAACGATCAAGCTGCGAAAGGCTGGTGAGCCCCAGCAGAGCCATGTTTCGCTCAATCTCTTGCTGTAAAAGTTCAGCCACATGCTCCACCCCGGCTTGCCCGGCGTAGGCGGCTGCGTAATTGAAGGGGCGGCCTACAAAAACAAAGTCGGCCCCCAGCGCCAGCGCCTTGATAACATCGGTGCCTCGCCGGAAGCCGCTGTCGATCATGATGGGAATATCACTGACACGCCGTTTGACGTCAGGTAGGACTTGTAGCGGAGAGATGCTGCAGTCCAACTGGCGAGCACCGTGGTTGGAGAGAATAATGCCATCGACCCCTGCCTGCTGAGCACGTACCGCATCCTCTGGATTGAGCACCCCTTTGACGATCAGTGTCTCTGGCCACAAGCGCCGCACCAGATCAAGATAGCCCCAGTCGAAGTGGCGGCGTCCCGAGAAGTCCCGTGCCGCTCGACGGGAGATCACTGGCGCGCCTCGCTCGGCATGATTGTTCTCGAAGTGGGGCATGCCGTGCTTCCATAGCGTACGCAGGAAGGTGTTGCACAGCCAACCGGGGCGCATCAAACCATCGAAGGCTAATCGCAGGCTTGGCTCCAGTGGCGATGAAAATCCAGCGCGGCGAAGATTGTCCGGGTTAGGGGGTACCGGGTAATCAAGCGTGACCACCAGCTTTTTGAAGCCTGCTCGTTGGATACGCGAAAGCAGGGCTTCAATCCCTTCTGGGGTACCCGGTAAATACGCCTGGAACCAGTCGGCGCCCTCTACGCTGGCCACCTCTTCCATAGGTACCAGGGATGACCCGCTCATGATCATGGGCAGATTGCGCACGGCGGCAGCGCGTGCAAGCACCAGATCCCCCTGATAGGCCGATAGCGCACTGATCCCCATCGGCGCGATACCGAAAGGCACCGCGTAGCGCGACCCAAACAGCTCTGTTTGCAGATCGATCTGTGCGACGTTAACAAAGGCTTTGGGCAAAAAAGAGTATTCATCAAAAGCGCTCAGGTTAGCCCGGTGGGTTCTTCCATCCTCTGCAACATGGTCGATATAGCCAAAAATAGGCCTCGGCAGCTTTCGCCGCGCTAGCCGCTCAACATCGTGCAAATTACGGATGCGGGAGAGCTTTTTCTGAGTCCAGAAATTCACATTAGGCTCCTTAGATTTTTCAACCACATACCGTTGGTAGCCAAAAAAAGCCGTCAAAAAAAATGGGGCAGCGCCTTGGCACTGCCCCATTTTATACACTTATTTTATAAACCCAGTCGTTTAAAAACCTAGCCTTTTATAAATCTAGCTCAACTGAGTCTTGGCCCAACCGAATATTAACCTAACTGGGGCCCCGCCTTAATGATCGCTTCGTTAACGCCTTCAAACTTCTTGAAGTTATCCACAAACTTGGTCGCCAGGTCTTTAAGGTGACGGTCGTATGCATCACGATCTTGCCAGGTTTCGCGGGGATCGAGCAGGCTTGAGTCGACGCCTGGTACGGCCACCGGCACTTGAAGGTTTAGCCCTTCGATGTGCTTGGTGTCGATATCGCGCAGTACGCCTGACTGAATCGCACTGATGATGGCGCGGGTAGTCGGGATGGAGAAGCGCGAGCCGCCTTCACCGTAGGCGCCGCCGGTCCAGCCGGTGTTGACCAGGTACACCTGGGCGTCTTTCTTGTCGACACGCTTAATGAGCAGGTCGGCATACTCACGAGCAGGGCGCGGGAAGAACGGTGCGCCGAAGCAGGTGGAGAACGTCGCAGCCAGGCCTTCAGAGGAGCCCATTTCCGTGGAACCAACTTTAGCGGTATAGCCAGACAGGAAGTGGTACGCGGCGGCTTCTTTGGAAAGAATCGATACCGGAGGCAGTACCCCAGACATATCGCAGGTCAGGAACACGATGGCATTCGGCTCGCCAGCGAGGTTTTCCGGTACGCGCTTTTCTACGTGCTCTAGCGGGTAGGCCGCGCGGGAGTTCTGGGTCAGGCTGTCGTCGGCGTAGTTCGGCTCACGACGGTCATCCAGCACCACGTTTTCCAGTACGGTACCAAATTTGATGGCGTTCCAGATAACCGGCTCGTTCTTCTCTGACAGGTCGATACACTTGGCGTAGCAACCACCTTCCATGTTGAAAACAGTGCCGTCGCCCCAGCCGTGCTCATCGTCACCGATCAAGAAGCGCGCCTGATCAGCAGACAGCGTGGTTTTGCCGGTACCAGAGAGGCCAAAGAACAAACACGTTTCGCCATCTTCACCCACGTTGGCCGAGCAGTGCATGGGCAGTACATCGGCGGCGGGCAGCAGGAAGTTCTGCACCGAGAACATGGCTTTTTTCATTTCACCGGCATAGCGCATACCGGCGATCAGCACTTTTTTGTCGGCGAAGTTGATGATCACGCAGCCGTCTGAGTTGGTGCCGTCACGAGCGGGGTCACACTCAAAACCCGCCGCGTTAAGAATCGTCCACTCGTCTTTGACCGCTGGGTTGTAGGCCTGCGGGCGTACAAACATGGTGCGGCCAAACAGGTTCTGCCAAGCAGTTTCAGTGGTTACGCGAACGGGTAGATAGTGCGTTGGGTCACTGCCTACGTGTAACTCAGCGACAAAATTGTCCTGGCTTAGCAGGTGATCATTGACACGATTCCACAGAGCGTCAAATTTGCCGGCGTCGAAGGGACGGTTAACACTACCCCAATCGATTTGGCTGCTGGTGGAGGGTTCGTCAACGATGTAGCGATCTTTCGGTGAGCGGCCGGTACGCAGGCCAGTGTTCACTACCAGGGCACCGTTGGCTGAGAGGCGGCCTTCACCACGTGCCACGGCGCGCTCGACTAATTCGGCGCTGCTCAGATTGACGTGGGCTTGGGGAGCGGCTTGAGTCGTGGTCATGTCGATTCCTGGGGCTGTAAATTACCGGGCGTCACCGACGCCTTAAAATTCATCCCAGCTAATGCTGTACAGGCTGGGTGCGCTAAAGTCCGGCGCATTATGGCAAAAAGAACGCCCCCGTGAAACGGGGGCGAGGATCAAATATCTTGTAGTTAAACTACTACATAGACACTACATTTTGTGTTGCGGCGCAATATAAATTCAAACGTTCGTTTTTTTAAAGTGCTGAATACATTGAATCTACGGGGCCTGACAGGGGGTCTTGTCAGCCCCCCTTTAAACGACCTCGACTACACAGCTAGTGAATCGTAGGAGACGGTGCTTCAGGGTCATCCAATAAAATTTCAATATCCGCCGCTGTGTAGTGATATTTCGTATGGCAAAAGTGACATTGTGTATCTATTGCTCCCTGCTCTTGCAGAATATCGCGTAACTCTTCTTGGCCGAGGGAGTGCAACGCATAGCTCATCCGCTCGCGAGAGCAGGTACAACCGAAGCGCAGCGCTTTAGGATCAAAGACCCGCACGGTTTCTTCATGGTAAAGGCGATAAAGCACTTCACGCTGCTCCAGGCCCAGCAGCTCTTCTGTTTTGATGGTGTCGGCTAATTGGACACTGCGGTCCCAGGCGTCGACGTCCTGGTTTTGGGACTCTTCTGGCAGACGTTGCAGCAGTAAGCCACCGGCGCGCGCCCCGTCTGCGGCAAGCCAGAGGCGTGTAGGTAACTGCTCGGACTGGCTGAAATAAGCTTCTAGACAGCCGCCCAGGGACTCTTCGTCCAGCGCGACAATGCCCTGGTAGCGATTGCCTTCGCGGGGGTCCAGGGTAATCACAATTTGGCCTTCCCCGACCAGCTCGCGGAAGCTGGCATGCTCACTAGGCAGCACGGCGTCTTCTGCGATGCGGGCAATGGCACGCAGCTCACCACCGGGGTTGGATTCGGCCATGAGCAAGGAGAGCATGCCCTGTCCGCGCACTTCGATGCTCAGGGTGCCATCCAGTTTTACCGTGTCCGTGAGCAGTGCCACGGCGGCTAGCAACTCGCCCAGCAGTTCATTGACCGCAGGTGGATAGGCATGGCGGTCCAACACTTCGTGATAGGCGGCGGCCAGGGTGACGATTTCACCACGCACGTTGGTATGATCGAACATAAAGCGCTGAATTTGATCGGACATTTTTGGCAACCTAGTATTTAAAGACGGCTAGCTTTCACTGGTTTATTAAAAGCTAGGGGCTATTCGCCCTGATGACGCTGAAAACGCTGGATATCCCGGCGCTGCTTTTTGTCAGGACGCTTAAGCGGGTGCTGCATTGCTTCATTAGTGAGTCGGCGGGCTTCAGCCTCTTTGGCGCGACGCTTTGCGCTCTCTTCGGTTTCGGCATAAAGCGTGCGTGCTTCTGGTGCGCCGCGGCGTTGATCAGAGAGCGATACCACTTCCACCTCTAAAATCTCCCAGCCCTGGGGCACGCGAATAAGTGCACCGATTTCCACCTGCTTGCTGGTTTTAGCGCGGCCGCCGTCGTAGCTCACTTTGCCGCCTTCAATGGCTTTTTTGGCCAGCGCGCGGGTTTTAAAAAAACGCGCGGCCCACAGCCATTTATCCAAGCGTACACTCTCGCTCATTAACGCTCTCCCTGGGGTACCTGTAACATTTCTGCCCCCTGCTCAGGTAGCTGATCAGGTAGCAGATGGGCAAACCTATCGAGGGCTATAAATTCCTGTAGTTCTTTTTCAGGCCGTTGGCTGTTGGGCTGCTTAATGCCTAGCAGATATTTAATGCCAAACTCCCGCGCGCTCTCTAGTACGCTGGCGTTATCATCAATAAACAGCGTTCGGGCAGGGTCAAAGGCTTCGATGTCCTGCAGCGCGAACCAAAACGCCTGCTCCTCTTTAGCTGCCCCCACGTCCTCCGAAGAGACAATGGCATCCAAGTAGCCTTCCAGCCCGGTGAGCGGTAGTTTTAAGGCCAGGCTTGCACGGTCAGCGTTGGTGGCTAGCACTACCCGCGGGTGCGCCTGCTTGAGCCATTTAAGGAAATCCAGCGCATCGCTGCGGAGACCAATTAAATGCTGGACCTCACGTTTGAGGGCAACAATATCCACCCCTAGCTCGCGACTCCAGTACGCTAAGCTGTACCAGTTTAGAGTGCCCTGTTCGCCAATAATACGCGCCCGCAGGGCATCCTGAGAGGCTTCGTCCAGTTGGTGCAGCTCCCGGTAGCGCCGAGGCAAATGCTCCAACCAAAAGTGGCTGTCGAAGTGTAAGTCCAGCAACGTGCCATCCATATCCAGCAGGACGGTGTCTATCTCGCGCCAATCAATCATCGCCGCTCCAGTCGCGTAAGGAGTAAGCGTGCTATTGTAGCTTAACCGCCTTTTACCAGCCATGGAGACACTCGTTTATGTCGTCTAAGTTCATGTCTACTGGGTCTACACCCTCCGCGCTCAACCCGTCTGAAAATAGTCCTGCTAGCGGCTCCGGTTACCTACGCAAACCACAAATTTTGTCTCGTGAGTGCGTCGCCGAAAGCCGCCTATTTAAAGTGGAGTCGTTGGCGCTGCGTTTTTCAAACGGCGAAGAGCGTCAGTTTGAGCGTTTAACCGGCGCTGACCGTGGTGCGGTGATGATCGTGGCCATGCCTGATCCAGACCATGTACTGCTGATCCGTGAATACGCGGCGGGATTTGAAGATTACGTGCTTACGCTGCCCAAGGGGTTGGTCGATCCCGGTGAAGATATCATCACTGCGGCCAACCGGGAGCTGATGGAAGAGTGCGGTTTTGGCGCCCATTGTATTGAACCACTG
This sequence comes from Halomonas sp., assembly GCF_007692655.1. Lineage (GTDB taxonomy): Bacteria > Pseudomonadota > Gammaproteobacteria > Pseudomonadales > Halomonadaceae > Vreelandella. Next base: position 508 of record NZ_REBQ01000131.1, on the reverse strand, counting down.
GTGGAGCTTTCCTTAGCGCCTAACTACATGCGCCACCGCATGCAGGTACTGATGGCGACCGACCTTTATCCCAAGCGTCTACCGGGGGATGAACCGGAGCCGCTCATCGTCGAGACCCACGCCATTGAGGAGTTACCGGCCCTGTTATTGCGCGAGGATTTCCACGAAGCCCGCGCCATCGCAGCGCTGTATATAGCGAGAGATAGAATGCGAGAAGAGAAGCGTAATAGCACAGCGGATCTACTCTGATCTTGGAGTAAGTGGTAACAAGGAACGCGAGTTCAACTAGCGCTCTGAGGCGCCTGCAGCGGCGGAACGACGCCCATGGGCACCTCAACCAAACCCCGGCACCGCTCCGCGCTGCTCCCGCGGGTGCGCTTCGCTTACCACGCGCTACAAAAAACCCACCCATCCAGCCAGGCGTGCCTACTCGTAGCGCGTGGTAACGAAGAACGCGAGTTCAGCGAGCGTTTTAGGCACCCGCGGAAGGCGGCGGAACGACGCCCAA
>NZ_REBQ01000149.1 GCF_007692655.1 Halomonas sp. | reverse complement strand
GATACCGTCGCCCTTGATGACTGCAATAGATTGGCTCATGTGCTACTCCTCTTTATCAACTGGCTGTTCAAAAACTGACTGTTCAAAACAGAGTCGCTTCAACGTGAAAGGTTGGAATCTGTATCTCAATTTGAAACGTAATGGTACGCGAGAATCGTGGCTGAGGTCACCCTGTCTAAAGTAGCGGTACGGTTAAGAAGTAGAGCCTCATCATAGGCGTACGACCTTGGGTGCAATGCAGCAGGTTTGCTGGTAGACTATGCCACTTTGTCGCACCTTGCTTTCCGCAATACTCTTTTCGCAACACTTTTTTGCAATAGGAAAGAACCTTTGCCAATGACCGCACTCATTCAAGTTTTTTCTGGGCTGATGACTCCGCCCTAGCCTTCCTGATTATTTTATAGCGATTGTCAGCGCATTCATGGTGCTGCCATAGCTTTGTGGTATCCAACGTTAGCTCACCGTTATTTATAAAAAAGCTGATCTCCCCAGCGCGCCGATCGTTGGCAGCGTTCCCTATTGCTGGCGGCGATGTTCTTTGCTAACAAGGTTGGCAATATTCTCTACATCGGCTCTAAAGAAGTGGATGCCGGTAAAGAGCGCGAATACCAGGTCGTTGGTCAGGTGTTTTTTGCTTCTTCCGAACGCTTTATTGGCGCCTTTGATTTCAAAGAGAGCATCGATAAGGTCACCATCAATCTTTCCCGTGCCCACTTCTGGGACATTACCGCTGTTCAAGCCCTTGACCGCGTAGTGATTAAGTTCCGTCGTGAAGGCACCGAAGTGGAGCTTGTCGGTTTAAGCGAAGCCAGCGCTACGGTGGTGGATCGTTATGCAGTGCACAATGACCCTGAGGCTGTGGAAAAGCTCATGGGTGGCCACTAACTAACGCTAGGAGAGCGATATGACTGAACAAGTACTCGCCGCGATTGATGGCTCCCAGTTTTCCGAAGGCGTCTGCGATTACGCTGCCTGGGCCAGTTTGGCGCTAAGTGTGCCGCTTACCTTTGTGCATGTAGTGGATAACCGCTCTGAGGTACCGGAAGAGCAAAATCTTTCTGGTAACCTTCATTTTGGTGCTCGCGAGCGCTTAATGACAGAGCTCTCTGAGCTTGATGAACAGCGTGCCAAAGTGAACCGCGAGCAGGGCAAATTGATGCTTGAAGCGGCCAAAATTCGAGCGGTGGCAGATGGGGTGAATGACCCTGTTACCCGCCAGCTCAATGGCACGCTGGTAGAAACACTCGTAGAGATTGAAAAAGATATACGTTTGTTAGTGGTGGGGAAACGCGGTGAGACTGCCCACCAAGCAAGCGGTCATTTAGGCTCTAATCTAGAGCGGGTGGTGCGTGAGATACATCGCCCCATCCTGATGGTGCCGAAAACCTTTAAGCGGCCAGAAAGCGTCATGATGGCCTTTGATGGCAGCAAAACGGCGTGTAAAGGCGTCGAAATGCTGGCCAAAAGCCCGTTGTTCAAAGGCATTGCTTGTCACGTTGTGATTGTCGGAGCTGAAACCGCCGAAAACCGCTCTCAGCTAGAGTGGGCGTTAACGACCCTTCGCGAAGCGGATCATGTGGCGGAAGGGGCTATCCGCGCCGGTGACGTTGAAGCGACGCTGCGCGATTACGAACAGCAGCAGGGGATCGATATGCTGATTATGGGGGCCTACGGCCACTCACGCATTCGCCACCTATTGGTGGGCAGCACGACAACGGCGATGCTTCGCGGTAGTCACATACCGGTGCTGATTTTGCGTTAAGGCGCATCTAAAGAGCAGCCCAATAGATTAGCTCGTATTGCGTATTTTCTTCGCAGCCGGCCCTCACTTTTTGAGTGTGCCGGCTTTTTAATGCCAGCAGCTTACAAATTAATTTCATCAAATAATGCTGATATTGCAATGCGCTTCTATGCTGTTAGTAACAGGTTGTTACCTATTTCACCCATCGGAATAGCGCGAGGTGCCTGCCTTGAACATGCCTACGTTGGAAAAGCCTCCCATTGGTTTTGATAAGACCTCTCCCTCCCACCGTTTTGTCGCCGAGTTACTGGCCCAAGCCGATATTCGCCTTGATGGTGATCGCCCATGGGATATGCAATTGAAGGCCCCAGGGGTAATCGATAGCGCCCTTTCGCGAGGCAATTTAGGCCTTGGGGAGTGCTATATGAACGGCGATTGGGACGCTAAGCGGCTAGACGAACTGTTTTATCGCTTAATGCGTGCCCAGCTCGGGCAAAGAATTAAACCTACCCAGTTGGTTTACCATTCACTCCGATCACGCTTGCTGAACCGTCAAACGGCGAAGCGAGCCTGGGAAGTTGGCGAAAAGCATTACGATCTGGGTAATGACTTTTATGCCGCCATGCTCGATCAGCGCATGACGTATACCTGCGGCTACTGGAAAAACGCCCAAACGCTGGATGAGGCGCAGGAGGCCAAACTTGATCTTATCTGCCGAAAATTACGGCTAAGGTCAGGCATGCGGGTGCTCGATATTGGCTGCGGTTGGGGTAGCTTTATGGCCTATGCTGCGGAGCATTACGGTGTGAAATGTGTCGGCCTGACGATCTCTAAACAGCAGGCAGAGTTCGGCCAGCGGCTGCTTAAAAAAGGCCTGCCGGTTGAGTTTCGTCTACTGGATTACCGCAATGAAAGCGAGCAGTTTGATCGCATTGTTAGCATCGGTATGTTTGAGCACGTGGGGCATAAAAACTACCGTGAATATATGGGCGTGGTTAGCCGCTGCCTAAAAGATGATGGGCTTTTTTTGCTGCATACCATTGGCAAGAACGTGAGCAACACGGTCACCGACCCATGGATCGATAAATATATCTTTCCCAATGGTGAACTGCCCACGTTAGGTCAAATTACAGAGGCTGCTGAAGCGCTGTTTGTGGTTGAGGATGTGCATAATTTTGGCGCTGATTATGACCGCACACTAATGGCTTGGCACCACAACTTTGAGGCTCATTGGCCGACATTTAAAGCGCAGTATGGAGGTCGTTTTTATCGTATGTGGCGCTACTATTTATTGAGTTGCGCCGGTGCTTTTCGGGCCAGGGAGATCCAACTCTGGCAGTTGGTGATGAGTAAGCTCGGCGTGCTGGGAGGTTACTCGCGGGTTAACTAGCGCTATCGTCGGGTAACAGACTGGGCACCCAGCGTAAATAAGCCACCATGCCGAATAGCTCTACCAATGATTGAAACACGATGACCACGACCGCCGCTTGCCACGCACTAGGCAAGGTAAGCGCGATGGGCAGCATCACAAAAGAGTTACGTGTACCAAAGCTAAAGGCTAGAGTTCTAGCGCTCGTGGGTGGCAAACTAAACAGCTTCCCCAGCCCTTTACCCAGCAGTGCCGCAAACACTAAAAAACCAATAAAAATAAACACCACCTGAAGCAATACATGGCTAAGGCCGAACACGCTGTTCACCTGGGTGGCAGCAATTACCAACACCACCAAGGCAAGTAACGGCACGGGGAGTACTCCCAAACGGTGAATGGCGCGTTGAGCTGCTTTATGCCGTTGGGCAACGTATTCAGTGAGCCAGGCTAGCGATAAAGGCACAAGAATAAGGCCTACAAAAGCGCTTAGTAGCTCTGTTGAGAGCGTTAGCTGAAACCACTCCTTGCCTAAAAAGAGCCAAAGGTAAACGGGTAGCGCGATCATCTGGACCAGCAACAGCAGCGGTGTGGCGGCGGTTGCCCGGGCAGTATCCCCTTTGCCTAAATGCGTGAAGGTAATAAACCAATCGGTGCAGGGCACTAATAAAACCAGTAACACGCCGGCTAACACTGCGGGGGATAGGGGTAGCAACATCACGACAACAGCTAAGAAAGCGGGGATGGCAATAAAATTACCGATCATCAGCGCGGCCATAAAGCGCGTATCTTTTACGCTGCGAGCAATGTGCAGCAGTGGAATTTGCGTGAAAGTGGCGTAAAGCAGCACGCCCAATAAAGGCCACAGCCACTGCTCAAGCGCACCCGCTAAGCTCGGTGCCTTGATCCCCAGCGATAACCCCAGACCAATGAAAAGTAAGTACAACCAAGACTGATGCTTTTCCATTTGATCGCGCATGCTGGCTAATCCTGTCATCACTGCTCTCGAGCAAGCGCCAATCGCTCACCAATAACGGCGGCGCCAAGCCAAAGTGGCAAACTGACCAGGATATAAACGACCGCAAGCCCTGCATGGCCCAACTGCAATAGATAAATCGTCTCTAAGCTAAACAGTGAGAAGGTGGTAAAACCACCGCAGAACCCGGCGATCAAGAACGGTTGAAAGCGTGTTAGCTGACTATGGGGAGACCTTGAAATGGTAGCGGCCAACCAGCCAATCAAGCAGGAACCCAGCACGTTGACGATGAGGGTGCCCCATGGGAAGTAGCCGCCTAGCGCGGCGTGAGAGAGCAGCGAAACACCGTAGCGCAATACGCTGCCTAAACCGCTGCCCAACCCGACGGCTACATAGGCTTTCCATGCACTCATACAGCGCCTCCCGCTAACATCCAGCCCAGAGTGACCATCGCTAAGCCCACTAGCAGGGTGGCACCGACATTACTAGCGGCGCGCAGCGCCTGACCGCTCTGCCATAGTTCAATGGTTTGTAAGCTGAATGAGGAAACCGTGGTGTAGCCACCCAACAGGCCGATCACTGTAAACAGCCATAGAGGAGACATCTGCCCGGCGGGAATAGTTAATATGCCTAATAGCCAGCCTGCTAGAAATGCACCGCTGGCATTCACCACCAAGGTTCCCCATGGGAAGGCCTTGCCTAAATAGCGTGCCAGTAGGTTTGAAACGGCAAACCGCCCCATGCCGCCCAAAGCGCCGCCTAGGGCCACTAGCAGTATACTTGTTACGCCAATGATCATGTTTTCTATGCCCCCCTCATTAGGCTGCTAAGTCTAACATGCACGCTTTACAGCGTCAGAAGGGGAAAAAACGTTTTGGGGTGTCACGAGTCAATGAGTTCGTGTAGAAAAGGCATATAACAATAACGTTGATGCACCCGCTCAAGGAGAAGTGACTGATGTCAGATCGCGTGTTAGCGGCTATCGATAGCTCCCAATTTTCAGAAGGTGTGTGTGATTACGCGGTGTGGGCCGCCAAAGCGCTCGATGCCCCATTAAGTTTTATCCATACGGTAGATAATCATGCCCAGGTGGCCGAGCCTGATCTGACCGGCAATCTGGGGTTAGGCACGCGGGAGCATCTGCTGGAAAAGCTATCCAGCATTGAAGAGCAGCACGCGAAGGTTTCCCGTGAGCGCGGTCGTTTGCTACTTGACGCTGCCAAAGAGCGTGCGGCGAACGCTGGTATTGCCGACCCCCAGTGTTTACAGCGCAATGGCACGCTGGTGGAAACCCTGGTCGAGAACGAAAAAGAGGTGCGCTTATTAGTCGTTGGTAAGCGTGGCGAGACGGCGCACCAAGCCAGCGGGCATCTGGGGTCTAACCTTGAACGCGTGGTGCGGGAAATGCACCGTCCTATCCTGATGGTGCCAAAGCAGTTTACTCAACCCCACAACGTGATGATGGCCTTTGATGGCAGTAAAACCGCCCGTAAAGGGGTGGAGATGCTGGCTAAAAGCCCACTGTTTGAGGGTGCCACTTGTCATGTGGTGATTGTGGGCGCGGAAACCGCTGAAAACCGCTCGCAGCTAAGCTGGGCGCTGGAAATCCTGCGTGACGCCGGACACACCGCCGAGGGAGCCATACGCGCGGGCGAGGTGGAAGAGACGCTAAGGAGTTATAAGCAAGAGCACGGCATCGACATGCTGGTCATGGGTGCCTACGGTCACTCGCGCATTCGCCATCTCTTGGTGGGCAGTACCACCACTGCAATGTTACGAAAAGCGCAGCTACCGGTGCTGATTTTACGCTAAAGAGACAGTGCTTTTTAGAACAAAGCATGCTTAGCGACGCGGCGGCACTAAGCATGCTCAAGTTGTACCGTTCGTTAGAGGGCTAGTTCAGCAGTATTGGGTTGCCTGGCCTGGCTTACTTGTTTTTCCGCGAGGTTAATGCCCGATAGCAGCGCCTTTAGCGATGCACTCACCGTGTCGCTATCTTCGGCCACTGCACAAAGCCGCTGACCATCAATATTAAGCTGCACAAAGGCAATCGCATTGGCTTCGCTGCTAGCACCTAATGAATGTTCGCTGTAATCAATGATACCTACGTTGCTGCCAGAGTGACGTTGCCACGCATCGGTAAACGCGGACATAGCACCATTGCCTTTGCCAGAAAGGCGCAGCGTTTTGTCGCCCTGTTGCAGGGTAATCTCAAGGCCTTCGTACTGACCTTTCGACAGTTGGTAGTCCACCAGGGAGAGCGGCGCCTCTTGAGTGAAGTTATCGAACATCACTTGGCGAATCATGTCGCTGGAAAGCTCGCTGGCGCGCCGTTCACTCTCTTGCTGCACGTAAGGGGCTAAGGCGAGCATCATCCAGCGTGGCAGGTTAATGCCGTAGTCGCGTTCAAGTAGAAAGGCCATACCGCCCTTACCAGACTGACTGTTGACGCGAATGACGGCTTGATAGTCGCGGCCGATATCGTGGG
>NZ_REBQ01000070.1 GCF_007692655.1 Halomonas sp. | reverse complement strand
TGGAGCGGGAAAGGAGATTCGAACTCCCGACCCTCGCCTTGGCAAGGCGATGCTCTACCACTGAGCTATTCCCGCATTCCGATAAACCTGACGACCGCTTATCTCAAAAGGACTTAGTTCTCAAAAGAACTTAATCATCAAAAATAAGTGGCGTCCCATAGGGGGTTCGAACCCCTGTTACCGCCGTGAAAGGGCGGTGTCCTAGACCACTAGACGAATGGGACGTTGCATTGCCTCGTCGAGGTGGCGCGTATGTTACTCAGACCTTATTGAGCTGTCAAGCACTCAGGCCTACAAGCTTAACTGGCCGCCGATCAACTACCTACGCAATAAGTGAGGAAGCGCACCATAACCGCGCACCTTAAAGGCGCCAATGGCACCCATAAAGTTTCAAAGCGGTGCAAACGTATATTTTACTTGCACTTACCTTACATACCTCCAACCTACAAAAGCCTTAAAAATCTTTTATTTATAATAAAATCGATTTTTATGGCACACACCTTGCTACTTCATTGTGTTCCTTTGCTGACCTACTTCACTCTTACGAGGTGTGCTATGTCTTTATCCCGCCGCAAATTTCTCACCACAGCAGCCGTTTCCTCCACCGCCGGATTGGTACTTGGTGCCCCTTCAATTGCACGTGCGCAGTCTGCTGAGAGCTTTAATTGGCGCATGACTAACGCCTATCCGCCCGGCTCTCCCTTTTATGTGGATGGCCCTGGTAGCCCGACTGATGTCATCGCCAAAATTAATACGATGTCGGGTGGCCGCCTCAACATCCAACACTTCTCTGCTGGAGAGCTGATTCCCGCCTTTGAAGGTTTTGAAGCCGTTCAAAGTGGCACCATCGAAATGAACGCCGCCAACAGCTACTTCTGGTCGGGTACCACCTTTGCCGCTCAATACTTCACTACCGTTCCTTTTGGCATGAGTTTTATGGGCCATATGGCATGGCTATACCACGGCGGCGGCTTAGAGCTGTGGCACGAGGTGTACGAGCCTTACGGCATGGTGGCTTTCCCACTAAACAACACCGGCATCCAGATGACGGGCTGGTTTCGCGAGCCCATTGAAGACATTAGCCAGCTTAACGGCCTGCGCATGCGCATCCCAGGCTTGGCTGGAAAAGTGTACGCCGCCCTGGGTGTTGATGCCCGCGTACTGCCAGGTGGCGAGATTTTCCCCGCCCTTGAGCGCGGGGTGATTGATGCGGCTGAGTTTGTGGGGCCCTATCAAGACCGTCGTATGGGTTTACATAACGCCGCCAAGTTCTACCACACCACCGGCTGGCATGAGCCTGCCACCACTGGCGAGCTACTGATATCCAAGTCTCACTGGGACAGCCTGCCTGAAGATTTACAAATGATTGTTAAAACCGCCTGCATGGCCGCCTGCTTGGATAGCGTTACCTGGTCAGAAGCCGTCAACGGTGAGGCAATGACAGACCTTATTGAGAATGAGGGCGTCACGGCAAGCACGCTACCAGACCCTGTCGTCAACGCCCTGCGCGAAGCGACGTTCGACACCCTTGAAACCGAGGCTAACGCTGACCCACTCGTACGCAGAGTGCACGATAGCTATATGACATTTAAAGCTAACCACGACCGCTGGGCAGGCCCTAGTGAGCGTGCCTGGCTAAATGACATCATTGGAGTCTGATATGCGAGCCGTGGAACATTTTGTCCACGGGATCGAGGCAGTGGTTCGGCTGTTTGGCTGGATCGCTGCCTGGACCTGCGTGGTGCTCGTCGGGTTAGTCGCGGGTGATGTGTTGATGCGCTACGCGTTTAGCATTGGCGCGGTGTGGTTGCAGGAGCTGCAATGGCATTTGATATCGCCCATCGCCCTTTTCGGGATGTCTTACCTGCTGCTAATGGGTGAGCAAGTGCGCGTGGATGTTTTCTATGAGCGCTTCCCAGTCAAGGTTCAGCGGGTAATTGAAGTCATTGGCGGGCTACTTTTACTTGCCATGGGGTTGTATATCGCTTGGCTCACCCTACCTTGGGTCGCGCAGTCGTTCGTGCGTGGCGAATCTTCGCCTAACCCAGGCGGCTTACCCTTTCGCTGGTTGCTTAAATCTTTTATCCCCTTTGGATTTGCCCTTCTCGCACTGCAAGGGCTTGCCCACGCGCTACGTCAGGGCCTGGCACTTCCCACACGAGGTGAATAACGCATGTCTCCCAATGAATGGCTAGCGATTGGCATGATCGTCGCTTTTTTCGTATTCCTGCTGATTGGTATCCCCGTGGGCATCAGCATTGCCGCTACAGCCTTTTTCTTTGGCTATATTGGCTTTGGCCCAATGCTGTTTAACCTGCTGCCTTCGCGCATCTATGGCGTGGTAACCAACTACACGTTCATGGCGATACCACTGTTTGTGTTTATGGGGGTAATGCTAGAGAAGTCAAAGCTGGCCGAGGAGTTGATTGATGTCATCGGCCACTTGTTTGGCGGGCTGTCTGGCGGCATGGGCGTGGCGATTATTCTGGTTGGGGTACTATTGGGCGCAGCGACCGGCATCGTTGGTGCCACCATTGTCACCCTTGGCTTGCTCACGCTGCCCACGCTGCTACGTCGGGGCTACCCCAAAACGCTGGCCACCGGCATGATCTGCGCTTCCGGCACGCTAGGGCAGATTATTCCTCCCAGCTTAGTGTTGATTCTGCTGGCTGAAATTCTTGGTGAATCCGTAGGCACGATGTTTGCCGCAGCGATGGTGCCAGGGCTAACGCTAGCAGCCGTCTATGTCATTGCCATTTTAGTGCTTGCTCGTCTTTATCCCGCATTAATGCCCCCTATTCCCGCCGAAGAGCGGGCGCAGTTAAGTAAACAGCAGCTGCTGAAAAAAGTGTTATTGGTGGTGGGACCACCGGTTGGGTTAGTGTTTGCTGTGCTTGGCTCTATTATCGGCGGGCTTGCTGCACCAACAGAGGCTGCTGCCATGGGCGCGCTGGGTGCGCTGGTGTTTGTCGCATGCTCTGGGCGTTTAACCCGCTCGCTGCTAAGCGAGGTAGCTAAGGCCACGCTGATTATTTCAGCGATGGTGTTCTTTATTTTAATCAGCGCACAAGTTTTCGGTTTGGCCTTCCGCGGTTTAGGCGGTGAGCACTTGGTTGCCCGCATGTTCGACTGGGTGCCCGGCGGCGAACTCGGAGCACTGCTGTTTATGCTGCTGCTGATGTTTGTACTCGGTTTCTTCCTAGAGTGGATTGAGATCAGCTATATTGCTCTACCCCTGTTTTTGCCCTTCTTTGTCCAGATGGGCGTGGATATGGTGTGGCTCGGCATTCTGGTAGGGCTGGTGCTGCAAACCTCGTTTCTCACGCCGCCGTTTGGCTGGTCACTGTTCTTCCTTAAGGGCGTGGCCCCAAAAGAAGTCACCACATTGGATATTTATAAAGGCGCCCTGCCGTTTATCGGCTTACAGTTCTTGGCTGTGGCGCTAGTGTTTATCTTCCCCAGCATTGCAACGTGGCTACCTGAGGCGATTGGCTGGTAACGATCTGTACACTCATTGTTTAATGAATAACAAAGGATAAACGTCATGCTCCACACCCAACGTAGTTACGGCGGCAGCTGTGTCGCTCCTCATCACCTAGCCGCCAGCGCCGGGCGCGATGTATTGAAGCAAGGCGGCAACGCAGTCGAAGCCATGGTCGCTGCGGCGGCCGCCATTGCAGTGGTTTATCCCCATATGAACGCCTTGGGTGGCGACGGTTTTTGGTTAATTCATGAGCCAGGGAAAGCCCCCATCGCCATTGACGCCTGCGGCCCGGCGGCAGCACTGGCCAGCGCCGACTTTTACGCCGGTGAAACGCATATTCCTGAGCGCGGCCCAAAAGCCGCTCTGACCATGGCAGGCACTATTGGCGGCTGGCATGAGGCGCTTAATGTGGCATCGGCATGGGGCAAACCACTCCCTTTAACGACGCTGCTCGCTGATGCCATACGCCACGCAGAGACGGGCATCTCAGTCTCTCAAAGCCAAGAAGCGCTCACCGCGAAACACGTAGAACGATTAAGTCAGAGTCCAGGTTTTAGTGATGCCCTCCTACTTAACGGCCAAGTCCCACGGGAAGGAGAACGGCTACGCCAGCCACGCCTGGGCGCAACCCTTAAGCGACTGGCGGAAGCAGGCCTGGATGATTTCTACCGCGGGGAGCTGGCCACCAGCATGGCGCGGGATTTGGAGGCGGTTGGCAGCCCACTGCGCTTGGCGGACTTTCACGCCTACCGCGCCCAGCGAGTAACGCCGCTGGAAGTAACACTGCAGGATGCCACGCTGTATAACCTACCCGCTCCCACCCAAGGCATGGCTTCGTTAATGATTTTGGGGATCTACGAGCGTTTAAAAGCCGCCGAGCCAAATAGCTTTGAGCACTTGCATGGCTTGATTGAAGCCACCAAGCGCGCCTTTATCCAGCGCGACCAAAACGTCACCGACCCCGGCCGCGTGCCCACACCGCTGCAGGATTTACTCAGCGAAGAGAACATCGGCCTGGAGGCGGCTCTAATCGACCCACAGCAGGCGCTACCCTGGCCCCACGAACCCGCGCCCGGTGACACCATCTGGATGGGCACCGTAGATAGCGAAGGACGTTCAGTGAGCTTTATCCAGAGCATTTACTGGGAGTTTGGCAGCGGCGTGGTGCTGCAGGAAAGTGGCGTGCTGTGGCAAAACCGCGGCATCAGTTTTTCGCTTAACCCCGACGATCTGCGTGGTTTAGCCCCTGGCCGCAAACCCTTCCACACCCTAAACCCGGCGCTTGCCAAGTTTAATGATGGCCGCACTATGGTCTACGGCACCATGGGGGGAGAAGGACAGCCACAAACCCAGGCCGCGGTGTTCTCACGCTATGCGCTGCACGGCATGTCGCTGCAGCAGGCGATCACCGCTCCCCGCTGGCTGCTTGGCCGCACATGGGGCGACACCAGTACCAACCTAAAGCTTGAGAACCGCTTTGACGACGCCCTTATCACCGCCTTAGCCACGGCAGGCCACGATGTGGAGGTGCTGCCCGAGGCGTTCAGCGACACCATGGGCCATGCAGGCGGCATTGTGCATCACCCGGATGGGCTGATTGAGAGTGCCCACGACCCGCGCAGTAATGGCGGCGCGGCTAGCGTTTAAACCTTCTCCTCTTCGTTTTAAGCAGGCTGAACTTGAGTAGGCGACTAGCTGTCACTCCAGGGAGTGTTAAGCTAGTCTGCTTATAAAGCCTCTGAAGAGTGGCAAACCAGAGGGAGAGGAGAACCCCATGGCGAAAATCGAAAAATCCCCTGACGAATGGCAACAGCAGCTTACGCCGGAGCAGTACCGCGTAGCGCGCGAGAAAGGCACTGAACGCCCGTTTACCGGCGACTACCAGGTCAGCGATGCTCAGGGTATTTACCACTGTGTGTGCTGCCACGCGCCGCTGTTTGAGAACGAGCATAAGTTTGACGCTGGCTGTGGCTGGCCAAGCTTTGACCGCCCTCTAGGCACTCGCTGTGTGGAAGAGCATACCGATACCACCCACGGCATGCAGCGCACCGAAGTGGTCTGCTCACACTGCGACGCGCACTTGGGCCATGTCTTCCCCGATGGGCCACCCGAGACCACCGGATTGCGCTACTGCATTAACTCGGTGTCACTGGAATTTCACCCTGACGAGTAATCAGCACTAAATCCTCGCAAGGAAATCCGGCAAGGCGGGCGTCATCTGCTAGAATGATCGCCCGCTTTTTTTGTGCCGTTATTTTGTACTAGTAGGAGAGACCCATGCTCGGCTGGTTCCCCGGACATATGAACAAGGCCCGCCGCCAGATTAAGGAGGTGCTGCCTGAAATTGACGTGGTGATCGAGGTTCTCGATGCACGTCTCCCCTACTCCAGCGCTAATCCCATGCTGGCCGAGCTAACCCGCCATAAACCGGTGCTCAAAATCCTTTCCCGTGCTGATCTCGCCGACCCCGAGCGCACGGCCGAGTGGGTGGCCTTTTTTGATGCTCAAGAGAACATACGCGCGTTGGCGGTGACCACCACCAATACCCGGGAGCTAAAGCAGATACCCAAGCTGTGCCATGAGCTGGCCGGTGCTGTGCGCGCCGACCGCGATGTTCGAGTGATGGTGATGGGTATACCCAATGTCGGCAAATCCACGCTGATTAATGGCCTAGCGGGGCGAAAAATCGCCAAAACCGGCAATGAGCCAGCGGTCACCAAACGCCAGCAAAAGGTGCGTATTGATGGACGCGTTGCGCTTACCGATACCCCCGGGGTGCTATGGCCTAAAATTGAAGACCAGGCCAGCGCCTATCGCTTAGCGGCTACTGGCGCCATCCGTGACACGGCCATTGAGTACACGGACGTGGCGATTGTGACCAGCGCTGAGCTAGCCAAGCGCTACCCTGAAGCGCTCACCGAACGCTACAAGCTTAAAGCGCTACCGCCTTATGCAGCGCCGGACATTCCCCACGATATTGATGCGGATGGCCCGAAAAAACCGGATTTTCTCGCTATTGCTGGCTTCGACGGCAACGCTATTTTAAAAGACATTGCCGCACGACGTGGCGGTTTGCGCCCTGGTGGCGCGGTGGATCTGCATCGCGGTGCAGAAGTGCTGCTTCACGAATTGCGGGATGGCAAGCTAGGCAGGCTGACGCTGGAAACCCCAGCCGATATTCCGCCGCCACCTGTGCAAAACGACGAAGACAATCAAGCACTTTCCGACGCATAATGTCAGTCGCCCTCCTAAGTCGCTGCGCTGCTTGGGAGGCACACCATCACGTTAACTACTTTTGGGCCTCTAGCCACTTTTGGACAAACACCTCATGGATACCCCGCAGTCGCAGGAATCACAACCGCTGAAAAAATCTCATAAGCTGCACAATGTCTGCTACGACATTCGTGGCCCGGTGCTCGACCACGCCAAGCGTTTGGAAGAGGAAGGCCAGCGAATTCTCAAGCTCAACATTGGCAACCCTGCGCCGTTTGGATTCGAGGCGCCGGAAGAGATTCTCCAGGATGTGATGCGTAACCTGCCCACCGCCCAGGGCTACTGCGACTCCAAAGGCCTCTACTCTGCCCGTAAAGCGATTATGCAGGAGTGCCAGCGCAAGCAGATCCCCGGCGTTGGTATTGAGGATATCTTCATCGGCAACGGCGTCTCTGAGCTGATCGTCATGGCCATGCAGGCGCTGCTCAACGATGGCGATGAAGTACTCATTCCCGCCCCGGACTACCCGCTCTGGACGGCGGCCGCACATCTATCCGGCGGCCATGCGGTGCACTACCTGTGCGACGAGCAGGCGGACTGGACGCCCGACATGGCGGATATTCGCGCCAAGATCACCAGCCACACCAGGGCTATTGTGTTGATCAACCCGAATAACCCAACCGGCGCTGTCTACCCGCCCGCCGTGGTGAAAGAGGTGCTTGAGATTGCCAAGCAGCACAACCTGGTGGTGTTCTCTGACGAAATCTACGACAAGATTCTCTATGACGGCGTTGAACACACCGCAACCGGTGCCCTGGCGGACGATGACCAGCTGGTGATCACCATGAACGGTCTCTCCAAAAGCTACCGCTGTGCTGGCTTTCGCTCGGGTTGGATGATTATTTCCGGCACCTTGGCCAAATTAAACGCCCAGGACTATATCCAGGGGCTGAATATGCTGGCGTCGATGCGCCTGTGCGCTAATGTGCCCGCCCAGCATGCAATTCAAACCGCGTTGGGAGGCTATCAGTCGATTAATGATTTAATCCTTCCTGGGGGGAGACTGCTGGCCCAGCGCGATATCACCATCGAGAAGCTGAATGCGATACCAGGGGTTTCTTGTGTGACTCCCAAGGGCGCACTCTACGCATTTCCGCGGCTTGATCCCAAGGTCTTCAATATAAAAGATGACCAGCAGTTGGTGCTGGATCTGCTGCTGCAGGAAAAGATATTGCTGGTGCAAGGCACGGCTTTTAACTGGCCAGAGCCCGACCATGTCCGCATTGTGACGCTGCCATGGGCAGACCAACTGGGCGATGCGCTGGATCGTTTTGCTAATTTTTTGTCCCGCTACCGCCAGTAAGTCTGGGTAACTTAAAACATCGCAATGACTTGAAACTGCCATGAACAGCACGTATCTAAGCAATTAATCTATGGCTTATTTCACTGGCTGTTTTAAAACCGTTTTATAAACGTTTGGGGAGAAACTGCACCATGTTGCGAATCCTGCTGTTCTTAGGCACCAATATAGCGGTCTTGCTGGTGGCCAGTATTACGTTGCGCCTGCTAGGCGTGGAAGGCTACCTGCGCGGCCAGGGCATCAACTTCACCAGCCTGCTGATTTTCTGCTTTATATTCGGCATGGTTGGCTCAATGATTTCGCTGTTCATTTCCAAGTGGATGGCCAAGCGCAGTACCGGCACGGTGATTATCGAAACGCCTTCCAATTCCACTGAACAGTGGTTGCTGGATACCGTCGCAGAGCTTTCCCGTGAAGCGGGGATCAAAACCCCGGAAGTAGGCATCTTCCCCGCCCAGCAGTCCAACGCCTTTGCCACTGGCTGGAACAAAGATGATGCTCTGGTGGCCGTCTCGGCGGGTCTACTGAACCGCATGCGTCCGGAAGAGGTACGTGCAGTACTGGCCCACGAAATTGGTCACGTGGCTAACGGCGATATGGTGACCCTGGCGCTGATTCAAGGCGTGGTGAACACCTTCGTCATGTTCTTTGCCCGCGTGGTGGCTCATTTAGTCGATAACTTCCTGAAAAGCCGCAGCGGTGGTGAAGGCGGGCTGGGGTTTATGGGCTACTTCGCCGTCGTCATTGTGGCAGAAATCGTGTTTGGTATTTTGGCCTCGGCTATCGTTGCCTGGTTCTCGCGCTACCGTGAATATCGTGCCGACGAAGCAGGCGCACGCCTGGCAGGTACCAACGCCATGGTCAGTGCCCTGGCGCGGCTAAAAACCGAAACCGAAATGCCGGATCAAATGCCGGATACTCTTCGCGCCATGGCGATTACCAAAGGCCAAACCCGCTCGCTGGTTGAGAAGATGTTTGCCAGCCACCCGCCGCTGGATGAGCGCATCCGGGCGCTGAAAGAAGCCGCTTATCGTCAGTAAATGTTGGCAATGGCACTAAACGTTTAAGGCCCGCAGCTGCGGGCCTTTTTTTGTGTTCAATGCCCCACCTTGAGAGTTATGGCAAACCCCGCCCCGCGTAACAAATCCTCCAGCACTACCGCTTCGCCTGATAGCTGCACGTTGAGTGTGGCAAATTCGCGCCGCAGAGGATAGTTGGCACGGCAGTCATCAAAGCCTTTGCGCATACCGTTATTAAGCGCCTGGCGCTGGAGCGCATCGTGGTCGCGGCGTACGTCGTAGACCGCTCGCATACAGAGCCGTAGGGCATCTTCGGGCGGCAGTGCGTGCTGCAAATGTAGCGAGGCAAGCGCAGGCGGTGGGCAAATATCGGCAAATGTTAATTCACTCGACTGGGCACAGTAGCGTGCCAGCGCTTGCCGGATCATCCAGGTCCCGCGCAGCTTGCCATCCAGGCTATGCCCGGCAATATGCGGAGTGGCCAGTGAAATAAGGTCTCGCAAGCCGGCGTCGATACCCGGCTCGTCCTCCCATACATCCAGCACGACGCTAATATCTCCCCTGCCCGCTAAGCGATTGCGTAACGCCAGGCCATCGACACAGTCCCCCCGCCCGGCATTCAGCACGATACTCCCCGATGCCAGCTCATCAATGCGCTGAGCGTCGAGCAGTTGATAGGTAGCGTGAGGGCCTTCACGGGTTAGCGGTGTATGCAGGCAGAGCACGTCACAACGCTCGATCAGCGTGTCTAATGAGTGAAACGCCTGCCTAGGCTCACCTTCTGCTCGAGGCGGGTCGCAGGCAAGCGTTGGCACCTTCATGGCGTTTAGCCGTGCTTGCAAGCGGCTGCCCACATTGCCTACCCCGACAATACCCACGGTACGCTCGCTCAGCGACCAGCCGTCCCGCTCAGCCAGCGTCAGCAAACTGCTCAATACATAATCAACCACCGCCTCGGCGTTACAGCCTGGAGCATTAGCGAAAGCAATATCCCGCTTAGCAAGTGCCTCATGATCAATATGATCAGTACCAATGGTACAGGTGCCGACAAATCGCAAGGCGCTGTTGTCGAGCAGGGTATCACTGACCTGAGTAATTGAGCGCACGATCAGCGCATCAGCGTCGCGCAGATGGTCCGCGCAAATCTCACGGCCCGGCAGTGAAGTGATCGTACCAAAGGGACCAAAACAGGCGTCTGCTGCAGGGATATTAGCGTCGATGACAAGTTTCATAGGTGTTTTCGTATCCGGGCTTTACAATACGCCCGCGACGGCTTGATGTGCAGGCGTGTTAAAGAGTATTTAAGGAGAGTGTTGTGATCGTACGCTGGGAAACCAACCATGACTATGTGTTGGTTCATATTCACCAGGACATGTTTGGCGACTGGATTTTCAGCCGAGCCTGGGGGCAGATTGGCACCCAGTTTGGTGGATTAAAGCATCAGCTAGCCGATACGCTGGATCAAGCCCATATGTGGCTAGAGGACGAGACCACGATCCAGTCCTCACGAGGCTTTCGCAAGGTGCTGGAAGTAGCCGACCACACACCTGAAGGACAGGAAGCCATGCGTCAGCTCTCGCTGCTGGATGTGCTTTGAGACCCACACATTCAGCGATGCTCGGTTAGCTATACTCTTTTAATCACAAATTTAACCACAAACTTTTAACCACAAACTTTTAACCTAAGAAGCGCCGCCCGTCACGCTGATGCGCCCCTTTGGGCGGCACGGATGCTGGCGGGGTAATAAATCCCGCCAGGGCCGCTTCATCAAGCCAGCCGCGTTGCCGCAACCAAGCGCTTAAACGCTCTAGCTCAAAGCCACGATCCAGCTCATCGCCTGCATTATCGGCTAACACCGGTATACGCACACCGTAGCGCTCCACCAAGGCATCATCTTCGCTGATTTCAATGTGGTGCAACCATACCTTTTGGTTTGCCAATGCGGCCACCAGCGCCTCTAGCTGGGTGCATAGGTGGCAGCCCATGGTGGTGTAGAGTGATAGCTGTATCATACAAAGCTCTCTTATGACGCCCTAGCGCGCTCACTGCAACGCTTTATGGCGAAGTAAAAACACATGGTGCAGGTTGGTACGCCGCTGGAAATCAGGATCAAAGCTGCGTCCGGTGATGTCCTCTACCGCGAAGTGCTCGCTGAGCGCTGGGTCTAGCTTAAAGCGGCGCTGGTTATTAGAAAACACCAATGTACCGCCAGGTGCCAAGCGCGCCATGGCGAGCTCAACAAGACGCGGATGATCACGCTGCACGTCTAGCGTATCACGCATTTTCTTGGAGTTTGAAAACGTCGGCGGATCCATAAAAATAAGATCAAACTCAGCGTTAGCGGTTTCCAACCAGCGGAAACAGTCATCGCGCACTACCCGATGCAGTCGGGTGTCGAGCTTGTTGAGCGCAAAGTTATCCTTTGCCCACTCAAGGTAGGTGTTGGACATATCCACGCTCACGCTATCGCTAGCACCGCCTAAAGCCGCCTGTACTGTTGCCGTAGCGGTGTAACAAAACAGGTTTAAAAAACGTTTGCCGCTAGCCATTTCGCTTAGCATGCGACGTACCGGGCGATGGTCAAGAAACAGTCCAGTATCAAGATAGTCGCGTAAATTTACCCATAGTCGTGCCGCACCTTCCTGCACCTCAAAGCGTTCGCCACTGGCAGAGCGCTTCTGGTACTGGGCGCTGCCGGTTTGGCGCTCACGGCGCTTAATATAGATTTTGCTGGCATCAACGTTAAGCGCTTCGGGCATTACCTCCAGAGCATCATACAAGCGCTTTTGCGCTTGAGAAGGATTGATCGAGCTGGGCGCCGCGTACTCTTGGACATGCACACGGTCACCGTAGCGATCCACCGCCAGGGCATATTCAGGCATATCAGCGTCATAGACGCGATAACTGGTTTCGCCGCTCTGCTTTAGCCATTTTTTCAGTCGCTTCTGATTTTTGATCAGACGATTGGCAAACATCTGGGCGTTTTCTTGCGTTTTAGTCGCAGCCTGGGGATTAGAAGCCACTTGGTCGTCAGCCGCTTCATGGCGATCACTCTTCGCTGGTTCAGCCACGCTATCGACGCTGGCTTGAGGCTTGTCAGCAGGGCCAAACTCGTTCCCTGGACCACCGATTTCCATAAGCAGCAGCTTAGCGTCCAAGGCACCATTTTTGAGCGCGTACTGCTTGTGCGCGCGCATGCCTAAACGATGACCAAGGTCCGGGTTGCCGGTAAATACCGCCAGCGTCCAGCCTGGGAATAGTGCTTTGGCTTTTTCCCCAAGCTGGCCGTATAGGCGCACCAGCTCGGGCAGTTCGCCCAGACGTTCGCCATAAGGAGGGTTAGTGATCAACAGGCCACTTTCAGCGGTCACTGTTTCCGGCCGACTAAGCTGGACAAGGCCCTGACCATGCAGGGTAATCAAGGCGGGAATACCCGCGCGCATGGCGTTGGCTTTTGCTGCAGTGAGTGCGGCGGGGCTTTGGTCAAAGCCTAGTAGTTGCGCTTTACAGCGTTTACGACCAATGGAGGCGCGCGCCTCAGCTTCGCGCTTCTGTTCGCGCCATATGTCGTCATCGTGTCCCGCCCAACCGTGAAAACCAAACCGCTCACGATTAAGATTTGGTGCCTGATCAGCGGCCATCATGGCGGCTTCTATCAGCAACGTGCCTGCACCACATAATGGATCGATCAGCGGCTCACCCGCTTTTAGACGCTCAGGCCAACCCGCACGCACCAACAGCGCCGCCGCCAAGTTCTCTTTCAGCGGCGCATGCCCCACATCACGACGATAGCCACGGCGGTGGAGGCTCTCGCCTGAGAGATCCAGCCCAATGGTGAGGTTCATGCGATGCAAATGGGCATAGATACGCAAATGCGGCGTTTTGGTATCAACATTCGGACGCTCTTGCCCTGCTAATTGAAGGGCATCAACAACGCCATCTTTGACGGTTTGGGCACCAAAGCGCGTATGACGAATATGCTCGCTACGGCCATGAAAATCCACCGCCAGGGTATTCCCAGGCGCTAAATGTTGGCTCCATGCAATCCGCGCTACCACATCACGCACCTGATCGGCGGTATCGATCATCGACTCGCGTACCAGCGTCAAAATAACCCGGTTGGCTAGCCGCGACCATAGGCACACACGATAGGCAATGGCTTGACTAGCGGTGAAATACACCCCCGCTACCGTGGTTTTGCCCGGCGTAGCACCCAGCGCTATGAGTTCATCGTGTAGCAGGCCTTCAATACCTTTAGGGCAGGTGGCTAGCAGACTTAACAGGGTATTTTGATTCGACTCGGTCATGATAATAGCTGCGCGCAAAGGCGCGATATTCCTGTATATAACAAATGAGTTTACGTTTTATGACAAATTGATAGTCGACAGATGCCCCTATCATGGTCTAACAATAAGAGAGTAGCTACTGAAAAACGCATGCGTTATTGGTCAAGGTCCTTAAAGGATGTATTCCTGATGTCGACCTTAGGCTTGTAAGTGTTCGCCGCTCGACTTGTTCAGCCCGTGAGTGCTAGACAGTTGAGCCGATGCGGCGTTTCGCTCTTGAAACAAGCTCTCGGAATGGTGAATGTTTTCATGCTTCGTGCGCATGTTTTGTGCAAAGTTCTGATGACATTCTATTTCTTATTAAAGGCTTTCGTGAAAAGAGGTTAGCCAATGAAACGGCAAAAACGTGATCGCTTCCAGCGGGCTTATGTCCACGGCTATAAAGCGGGTGTATTAGGTCGTTCTCGTGATGACTGCCCCAGTCAAGATATCAATTTACGCGAATACTGGATGAGCGGTTGGCGTGAAGGTCGCGGTGACCAGTGGGACGGTATGACCGGCATCTCCGGTATACATAAAAATCCCATGGTCATGACTTAACGTTTTATTTTCCCAAGTTTTGAACGAAAGATTTTAAACCAAGGTTTTTAGTGAGCCCACTCTATTCAGTGGGCTTTTTAACGCCTGGCTTACCAGCGGCTGATATCCCAGTGACTAACGTTTAAGTGCTCTGGCACACTCGCCCACCAGCTTGGGACCTTGATAGATGAGACCAGAATAGAGCTGTACTAGATCCGCGCCTGCTGAAATTTTTGCCTGAGCAGCCGCCGCGCTATCGATCCCGCCTACGCCGATAATCGGCAGTGAAGGCAGATGTTCCCGCAACTGGCGAATAATAACGTTAGACGACTCAAACACAGGTTTACCAGACAATCCACCTGTCTCCTCTGCTTGAGGATCACCCTGCACGGCCTCTCGGGAAATCGTTGTATTGGTGGCAATTACGCCATCCAGCGCATTGCGCTCGATACTTGCCGCCATCAACGCCACTTCGTCAGCGCTCATGTCAGGGGCGATTTTAATCAGTAAGGGTACGCTGCGCCCACTGATCGCATTTAACTCGCTGGCGCGTTCACGAATAGGGCCGAGCAGTGCATCCAGCTGCTCGCCAAACTGCAAGCTGCGCAGCCCAGGCGTGTTCGGCGAAGAAACATTCACGGCAATATAATCCGCGTGAGGATGCACAGCCTCTAAACACACCAGATAGTCGTCCAATGCATGTTCTACCGTAGTGGTGAGGTTCTTACCAATATTAATGCCCACCACACCGCGGTAATGGCGCTGTTTCACCTGCTGAATCAGGTGCTCTAGCCCTTTGTTGTTAAAACCAAAGCGGTTGATGATGGCGCCATGCTTCGCCAAACGAAACAACCGAGGCTTGGGGTTGCCCTGCTGGGGCTTAGGCGTAACAGTGCCGACCTCAATAAAGCCAAACCCCAGCGCACCTAGCGCATCAATATGGTCGGCATTCTTATCCAACCCGGCGGCTAACCCGACTCGATTAGCAAACTGCAGTCCCATTAGTTCAACGGGGTCATCTACTGGCTGACCAAACAGTCGCGCTACGCCGCCTACGCGATGCAAGGCTTCCAATGCGCTCAGCGCCATGCCATGGGAGGTTTCTGGATCAACGCGGAAAAAAAATGAGCGAGCGAGGTTGTACATTGTCAGCGTCTCTCCAGGGCAACTTAACAGGTGTCTTAGCGCGGCGCACAGTATAACGCAAAGGGCGGGGCAATCGCAGAGTGGTTAAACGCAGAGTCTTTAAACTCAGAGAGGTCAAACGCGGATTGGCTAGTTGCAAGAGAGCTAGCCGCAGACAAAAGCACCGCCCCCCGGTTAGCTCGGGGGGCGGTGCTTGTTACTCTAACGGCAGCAAAAAAAGCGTTTTATGCTTCAACAGCGTTTACGCTTCGCTATCACTCTCGGCGAGATCCACGAGTTCGCGTACCGCCACGGCAAACAGCGCAAAACCACCTTCATGACCACCACGCACCTCTTCGATAAGACGACACCAGCGGCGATGCAGGTCAGCATGCATATCCAACCACTGCGCTACCCGCTCCTCGGTATCCCGGCTGCCGGCGTCTAACTTCAGCACGCTGGTGGTAAGCGCCAGCTGCTGACGTTCGATATCATCACGGAACGTTTCCCGCGCTTGCGCTTGCCAGGCATCACGAACTTCCAGCTGTGTGACCTGCTGAATCATCCAGGGTAGCTCCAGGCGACTGCCAATTTCGTACAGCACGTCTGCCACCCGCTGCGGCTTTTCGTTGGTCAGGCGAGCTGCTTGGATAATGCCCAAGCCAGCGTAGAGGCTTGATGAAGCCGCCACCGTGGATGCCAATGCCTCCGGCACACCCGCCTTGGTCAATTCGTCACGCCGCATGTTCCAGGCGCTCAGCTCCTCACCGCTGAGCAGTTCGCCTATGCCTTCCTGTAGCTGCGCTAAACGGGGAGCAAAATACTCGATGGTATCTTGGGTCGAGAGGCCTAAGTGCTGGCGAACAAACCACCGTGTAGCACGGCGGATCATGCGCATTAAATCCAGCATCATCGAATACTGAATGCGGTTAGGCACCTGGTTATCGAGGGCTTCAATTTGCGCCCACAGCCCGGCGAGATTGAAGCTATCCCGCGCCACAATGTAAGCCCGCGCAATGTCAGCACGCCCGGCACCGGTGGAGTCCATTAGGCGGCGCACGAACACGATGCCCATATGATCAACCAAGTCATTGGCCACTTGAGTCGCGACAATCTCACGCTTCAAGCGGTGTTCGTACATTTCGTCCTTGAAACGCTCCGTCAATACGGCCGGGAAAAGGCGCTCTAAATGCCGATGAATATAGGGATCATCCGGCACCTCAGAAGTAATCAAGTCGCCTTTCAAGGTGCTCTTGGCGTAGGAAATCAGTACCGACAGTTCAGGCAGACGCATGCCCTGGTTATTGCTAGCACGCTCTTTTAGCATCTCATCGGTAGGCAAAAACTCTAGCTCGCGATCAATCTGGCCTGCCGCTTCCAGCTCGCTGATAAAGCGGCGATATGGTCCCATTGACTGAAGAGAAAGAATCGCTGACAAATCCAATGCTTGGCTCTGGCGATAGTTATCCAGAATCACCAACTCAGAAACTTCGTCGGTCATTTCCGCCAGCAGTTGATTACGCTGCTTGTCGGTCATGTCGCCACGCTTGACCACTTCATCGATCAAGATTTTGATATTGACTTCGTGATCGGAGCAATTCACTCCACCGGCGTTATCGATGAAGTCGGTATAGACACGCACGCCTTTGGCAGCGGCCTCCATACGCCCACGCTGGGTCAACCCGAGGTTGCCGCCCTCACCTACCACACGACAGTTAAGTTCACTGCCGTTGATACGCAAGGTGTCATTGGCTTTGTCACCCACATCAGCATCGGTTTCATCAGAGCCTTTGACGTAGGTGCCAATACCGCCGTTCCAGATCAAATCCACGTTGGATTTGAGCATGGCGCGAATCAATTCATTGGGCGACAGACGCTGTTCGGCAATCCCAAACACCTGCTGCATTTCCGGTGTTATGGTGATCGACTTGGCGCTGCGGCTAAAGATACCGCCACCGGCGGAAATCAGTTCTGGGCTGTAGTCTTCCCAACTGGAGCGGGGCAACGCGAATAGCCGCTGGCGCTCGGCAAAAGAAGCTTCAGCATCCGGATTGGGATCGATAAAGATATGCATGTGGTTAAAGGCACCCACCAGCTGAATCTTGTCGGATAGCAGCATGCCGTTACCAAACACGTCACCGGCCATATCGCCAATACCCACGACGCTAAACAAGTCGTTCTGGGTGTCCAAATCAAGATTTTTAAAGTGCCGCTTCACCGACTCCCAGGCGCCACGCGCAGTGATACCCATTTTCTTATGGTCATAACCGTTGGCACCGCCAGAGGCAAATGCATCACCTAGCCAATGGCCATACTCTATCGAGATTTCGTTGGCAATATCCGAGAAGGTAGCGGTGCCTTTATCAGCAGCGACGACAAGATAAGCATCATCTTCATCATGGCGTACAACATTTTTAGGTGGCACTACGTCGCCGCCCACCAAGTTGTCAGTGACATCCAGCAGCGCACGGATAAAGATTTGATAGCAGGCGATGCCTTCTTTCTGAACGGCTTCACGGCTGGCGTTCTCAGGCATGCGCTTACACACAAAGCCGCCTTTTGCCCCCACCGGTACGATCACCGCATTTTTAACCTGCTGCGCCTTTACCAACCCCAACACTTCGGTGCGGTAATCTTCAAAGCGGTCCGACCAGCGTAGGCCGCCTCGGGCTACTTTACCGCCGCGTAGGTGAACACCTTCAATGCGCGGTGAGCAGACAAAAATCTCGAACATTGGGCGTGGCTTGGGCATGCCCGTGACTTTGGAAGGCTCAAGCTTATAGGCAATATAGTCCTTAAAGCTGCCATCCTGCGTTAACTGGTAATAGTTAGTACGCAGCGTCGCGAGAATCAGCTCCATAAAACGACGCATCAACTGGTCGTCGTTAAGGCTGGCAACGCCCTCTAAATGCTCGTTCAACCGCGCGATGCACTCGTCGGTCCCGTGGCTTGGCTGTTCGGGGTCAAAGCGTAGCCGGAACAGCTCAACCAGCGTTTTGGTAATGACGGGATAGTTCGTCAACGTAGCGGCAATATAGTCCTGGGACATGCCAAAACGAATTTGCTTAAGGTAGCGGGCATAGCCGCGCAGCATCGCCACTTCGCGCCAGTCCAGCCCTGCACCAATGATCAAGCGGTTGAAGGCGTCGTTGTCTGCCTCACCCGCCCAAATGCGCTTGAAGGCTTCGCTAAACACGTCGCGCATTGCACTCAGACTGACATCCGCGCTGCTGTGTTCTAGCTCGAAATCGTGAATCCAGTAACGCTGATCAGGAGCGACGATGTCATAGGGGCGCTCACCAATCACGCGTAGGCCGAGGTTCTCCATCATCGGTAGCACGTCGGAGAGCGGAATCTGTGATTCACGGTGGAAAAGCTTCAGGTTGACACCGCCGCCCTGCTCTTCAAGCGGGCGGTAAAGTGACAATGATAAATCGTCACCGTTAGTCAATGTCAGCAGATGCTGTACATCAAACACCGCCGTGCGGGCGGTAAAGTCTTCGCGGTAGCTGGCGGAGAAGGCTTCGCGGAACTGATCCATGAGATGATTGGCGTGCTCTTCACCGAAGCCTTCAATCATCGCGCTCTGCAGTTCGTCGCGCCAGCTGCGGGCCAGGCGAGCCACTTTGCTTTCCAAACGCTTAAGGTCATAGGCGCTGGGCGCGTCGCCATTGAAGCGCAGAATCAATTGAATGCGCGCCAAAACCGACTCGGATAAGTAAGTATTGAAATCACCAAAGTGGGCGTCTAACTCGTCACACAGCACATTTTGAATCCGCTGGCGCAGATCGGTAGAGAACACGTCTCGGGGAACAAACACTAAGCAGGAGTAAAACTTGCCGCTGATATCAGCGCGGATAAATAGCCGCACTTGACGGCGCTCGCGGATATTAAGAATGCCGAGCGAGGTGCTCGCCAGGGACTCGGTGTCAATCTGAAACAGGTCATCCCGGGGATAGACTTCCAGCACCTGTAGCAGTTGCTTGCCATTGTGGCCCTGGGGGTTAAAACCTGCGATGTCCATGACCGCTTTTAGCTTACGGCGCAGCAGCGGAATATTGCGCGGCGACTCGTTATACACCGTTGAGGTGAACAAGCCAAAGAAGCGTCGCTCGCCGATGACGTTACCGTCGTCGTCGTAACGGTCAATGGTAATATAGTCTGGATAAGTAGGCCGATGAACCCGAGAATGGTGGGCACTTTTAGCAAACGACAGCAATTGCGGCACCAGCACATACTCGTTGTGCTCATCCACACCCTCTTCGGTACGAATCCGCTCGCAGTAGCGCGGTTGATCGAGACGGAACACACCCAGCACGCTATCGTTATCGCGCTGTAGCTCACCTTCTTCGAGTAGATACTCGTCGTAACCCAGAAAAGTGAAATTATCTTTGAGCATCCACTCTAAAAAGGCAATCGCCTCTTCGTGGTCGTCAGGGTCGATTTGCGGCGGGCAGTTTTTCTCTAACTCTTGAATCGATGCGGTAATCTGTGAGCACATGGCGTCGTAATCGCCAACGGCGGTGCGAACGTCACGTAATACGTCATGCAAATTACGCTCGATTTTCTCAAGCAATGCTTCGTTGGTATGGCGATCCACCTCAATTACGATTAGCGATTCGCGCGACTCAGGTGCATGCTCCTCTCTGGGCGAAGCAAGCGTTTGCAATTGGTGACGCTCATCACGCGCTACCGCCAACACGGCGTTTTGAATCGCGTGTACCGTCAAGCCGCGACGGTTAAGCTCGATGCGCACCGAGTCGACCAAAAACGGCATATCTGTGTGGAGAACGGCCACAAACGTATGCGTCGACTGCCAGCCATGCTCTTCAAAATCCGGGTTAAACACCCGCACTTTAGGGCTTTTCGGATCGTGATGTTGCAAAAACTGCCAAATTGACAGCGTTGCGCCATAGAGATCATCCAGACGACGGTCTACTAGATCTTCCACCGGCAAGGTGGCATAAAAGTGCCGAGCAAAGGCCTCAATGGTCGCAGCTCGATCAGGCTCTAGGCGTGCGTATAAACGTTCCTGAAGCTGCTTCAAAAGATCTTGCCGACTCTCTTCAATCGCAACGTAGTGCATCCATCACCTCGACTGCCTAGGCCATTAATCGGCCAAAAAACGAAGGACAATAGGCCTTTAGGCCAATATTCTAGCCCCTAAGCTTACGCTACCTATCGTCGCGTCCCTAATCACTTGACATGTTATTTATGGCTCATACCGTTTACGCATTAGGTCGTATGCTTATTAAGCCCCACGGCGCTTTAATAGCACCCCGCACTCGCAGTGATCGGTAAACGGAAACTGATCAAATAGGGCGAAGCGCTCGATCCAGTGGGTTTTCATCAATATGCTCAAGTTTTCAGCCAGCGTCGCCGGGTTGCATGAAATATAGACAATCTGCGCATACTCGCTGAGCTGCTCACAGCTTTGCTCATCCAAACCAGACCGAGGCGGGTCTACCAGCACCGTAGAAAAATCGTAGTCGTCGAGTGCCATTTCTGCCACGCGGCGGCCGGCTTTTTCGCCCTTTAGCGCCAGCGAAAACTCTTCAGCAGACATCCGACCAATTTGCGCGTTGGTGACCCCATTGGCTTCCAGGTTAACGTTGGCACTGGCCACCGAGATGCGGGAAATTTCTGTGGCCAGCACACGGCGGAAATTCTCGGCCAGCGCTATGGTGAAGTTGCCATTACCACAGTAGAGCTCGACCAGATCTTTGTTTATTTCCTGCCGGGCCGTCACTTCACGCGCCCAACTGAGCATTTTTTGACAGATATGCGCATTGGGCTGGGTAAAGCTGTTCTCGACCTGCTGGTAATGCAGCGTGCGGCCATCGACTTCCAGACGCTCCCAAACGTGGTCGCGGGTAAGCACGATGCGCTGTTTGCGGGAACGGCCAATGACCATGATGTTTAATTCAGTCTCTAACGCCCGCGCTTCTTGCTCCCACTCATCGCCTAAGGGACGATGATAAATCAGCGTCACCAGGGCTTCGCCCGATAGCGTGGTTAAAAACTCGACCTGAAACAGCCGCCGACGTAGCTCATCTGACTTAAGAAAGGCGTTACGCAGCTGCGGCATCAACTGATTAATGCGTTCGCTCGCCACCGCGTATTGGTCTAATCGAATCACCCGTTTGTTTTTGGGGTTGTCAGGGTCTACCTCGAACATGGCATAAAAGAGATCATCCTCTTCGTGCCATATACGGAACTCGCAGCGCTGGCGGTAGTAGCCCGGCGGTGATTCAAATACCTCAAGCTCAGGCGCATCGAAAGACGCGAAGGTACTTTCCAAATAGTCACGTTTAGCGGCTAGCAGCTCAGCATAGCGTTCAGGCTCTACAACGGGAATTGCCAAGGCGGCTCCTTTTAGACTCGGTCAACATTATTAATAGTCGTCAGGGTGCTTAGCGATGCTCAGCACCCATATTCATACCTACGTCCAGTAATTGAGGCGCCTTAAACCCATAGCGGGCTAAACCAGCGGTCAAGTTGGTGGCAGGCGCGGTGGTAAAACAGCGACCATCTGGCTGATCGCTGATTAATTCATCAACTACTTGCGTCACTCGGCGCGCAATCGCATCGCCTGAGTCAACCCACTGCAGCGGCACGGGAGCAAGCTGTTCCAGCCATGTTTTTAGCAGCGGGAAATGGGTGCAGCCAAGCACGACGGTATCCAGCGCGGGATAAGCAGACGATGAAGGCGTGGCGGCTGCCCAAAGCGGCGCCAGCCCCGCCTGCATGCGCGCCATGTCGGGCGTCGCACCTGCCAAGTACGCTTCTGCCTCAACCACTAACGCATCCGCTGCGACCCGCGTTATTAGACAGTCACTGGCAAAGTTATCAATCAAGCGCTGTGTATAGGGGCGGCCTACCGTGGCTTTCGTGGCTAACAGTCCGATATGGCGTGTCTTGCTGATGGCCGCTGCAGGCTTAATGGCCGGTACCGTGCCAATGACAGGAATGGTCAATCGATCGCGTAAATTTTCCAGTGCCAGGGTGCTCGCCGTGTTACAGGCCACAACTAACACGCTGGCCTGACATGCGTCTACGGCGGCTTGGCAGACCGCCACGATGCGCTTAGCCAGCAGGCCATCATCACGCAAGCCGTAGGGCAGCCAGGCATTATCACAGGCGTAGCACATAGCCGTGTTGGGGTAGTGTTGTCGCAGTGACTCCGCGACGGACAACCCCCCGACGCCGGAATCAAAAATTAACACGGGACCTTTCATGACTCGCTCTGCATCACTGTCCTTGCTTCTCTAGTCAGCGTCGTAAGCGCCATTGGCTGAACCGGCGCCACATAAAAACGGGGCAGCTAGTTTAGCATGCCCCGCTTGGGAGTTTACCGGTTGTCATTATAGCAATGAGTCACGGCAATGAGCAGCAACGTCAAAGGCCTTAAGCCGCTAAACCGCCGGCACTTCTGCTCCGCGCAGCTCAGCATAAAGTTCCGGATACGCCTCTTGTAAGCGCTCTAACTCTTTCTCGGCACCTTCAGGCAGTGCTTGTCGCAGTTCTTCCATGTCGTCTGGACTAAAGTGTTCATCAATAAGCGGGAATAGCCCTTCACGCTCATGGCGCAGGTAGGCACGGTGCGCTTCTAAATACGCTTTTAAATCATCGGCAAAGCGATCCATGGGCAGCACGTTATCCATCAGAATCATATCGATATCATTGGAGAGACGTAGCAGACGTGGTTTGAGTTCGCGATAATCGTTGGCCATCTGATCGGTAAGAGCAAGGTGTTCAGGCGCCTGTGTTTTTAGCCGTTCGACGCAGACTCGCTCAAGCGGCGCAGCAAAGCCATCCATGTAAGACAGAATATAGTCGACCACTTCGCGCATCAGTTGAAAATTAGGCCGCTCACCCAGTACCAAGGTTTTTTGCTTGAGCTGAAGCACATGAAGCAATCTCGCCATGTTGGCATGATCTAGACGCAGTTGGTTTAACATCGAACTGTCTCCTTTATTGTGTCATGCCTGCCACCGTGCCTTTCAAGCTGACAGCATGCAATTGCAAGCGCGTGGTGCATAAACTGTATGGTGCATAAGCTATGGGTTGCATAAGCTATCTGTTGCATAAACCATGTGGTGCTTGAAACGAGTATTGCTTAAAAACTTTAGAAGCCCAACACATCCTAGCGTGAGCGTGCCGACATGAACGGGAATTTTTATCAGTGGTTATGATCAACAGCTACTATTAACAATTACGATTAACAGTTTCCACCAACAATTTTCCACCCACAAATAGTCATCAACATTGCTTTCCCTAACGTTATCCTAGCACGTGTATCTTTATTAGCAGGTTACGCCAAGGGTAGCCTGAGAAGCCATGGTATACCACTGACTCTCATTAGCACTTGGTGGTTCAACGTCTCGACTGACAACGGAAGTTTACATGGATCTTTTTAATAGCACCCACGCGGCTCCGTCTGAGGATGCCCCACTCGCCTTTCGTATGCGCCCACGCCAGTTGGACGACTACATAGGTCAGCAGGCACTGGTAGGCCCAGACAAACCCTTACGCCGCATGGCGGAATCCGGTGTTGTGCGCTCAATGATTCTATGGGGGCCGCCAGGGGTTGGAAAAACCACGCTGGCAGAGCTATTGGCGCGGGCTTCTCACGCCCATCTGGAGCAGCTCAGCGCAGTAATGGCTGGGGTGAAAGAGATTCGTGCCGTGGTGGAGCGTGCTCAGCAAATGTCGTCACCGGTTATCCTCTTTTTAGATGAGATCCATCGCCTCAACAAAAGCCAACAGGATGCCCTACTCCCCCATGTTGAGTCAGGTTTACTGACGCTAATTGGCGCCACCACCGAAAACCCCTCATTTGAAGTCAATTCAGCGCTGCTCTCTAGAGCGCGGGTATACGTGCTGAAGTCGCTCACTGGGGAGGAGTTGACCACGGTAATGCGGCAAGCACTCAGCGACGTTGAGCGCGGGCTGGGCAAGCGCGCTATTCAAGTAGACGATGAGGTATTAGATGCTTTGGCCCATGCAAGCGCCGGCGATGCGCGTCGCGCACTAGGCCTGCTGGAAACCGCCTGCGATTTTGCAACGCTGGAAGCGGGGCGTGAAGTACTGCACAAAGAAGTGCTAGCAGATGTGATTGGCCATCAGGCCAGCGCCTTTGATAAACAGGGCGACGCTTATTACGATCTGCTATCGGCGATCCATAAATCGATACGCTCCTCCCGTCCCAATGCCGCGCTGCTATATATGGCGCGCTTTATGCAGGGCGGTGGCGACCCCCTGGACGTGGTACGCAGGCTGACCGCCATTGCTTCGGAAGATGTTGGCAATGCTGACCCACGCGCCCTTCCACTGGTGATTGCCGCCTGGGATGCCTACCTGCGGTTGGGCGACTATGAAGGGCAGCGGGCGATTGCCCACGCGGCGATTCACTTGGCCGTGGCCCCCAAAAGCAACCGCATTGATCGCGCCTGGAATGAGGCCAAGCAGTATGTGCGCCAGCAGCCCCAGGTTGAGGTGCCGACTTACCTGCGCAATGCACCCACTAAGCTAATGGAACAGCTGGGCCATGGCGAGGGCTACCGCTACGCCCACAGTGAGCCCGACGGCTACCCAGCAGGCAGTGCTCACGACTGCTGGCCTGAAGAGCTACCTAAAGCCGAATTTTTCAAGCCAAGCGGCATCGGTCAAGAAAAACGCTTTGGGGAAATAATGGCGTGGCGGGAAAGCCGTGACCAGGAAGCAGATCAGGCGCCCTAAGGCGCCCGATGGTTAAACCAGTGGCAGGTTATTGATTAACTGCCACTCTCCAGCAACTCTTTACCTCTAACCCTTCACTCCTCACCCTTAAAACTCTTCACGAATAACATCGGTGCCATCAGGAATCTCGAAGTCAAACATGCTGCGGTCGATGTTGCCATTGAGCGTAATGTTGCTAAAGGTGATCGCTGTCCGTTGCCCGGTACTATCCTGCATCCAGAGTTCCGTTAAGGTTTCGCTATCGAACACCATGCTTAACTCTTCAAACAGGGTGTCAGCAGAGATAGGCACCAGGGTAAAGACGTCTTCACCACCCTCCTGCTCGTAGAAAACCTCATAGCTTTCGGTAAGGTCACTGACACGGCCTGAGAGTAGTAACGCAGGGGTGTGGGAGACGCGATCATCCATTGCCTGAACGGTCACTTGTTCAAGGTCGGGATCGTACATATACACATCATCGCCGTCAGAGACGACTGTCTGAGAGTAGGGAGCTTCTACTTCCCAGCGCAGCATGCCAGGGCGCGAAAGCCACATTTCACCTCTCGCACTTTGTAGCCGGTCGCCACTACCGTCCAGAATCTGCTGCTCAAAGGTCGCTTGATAGCTCTCAATAGGGTCAAGACGCTCTGTCAGTCGTTCGGCAGCATCGCTTGCCCATACTGGCGCACCAAATGTTAAACCAAGCGCGCTGGCGGCTAGTGCCAGTG
>NZ_REBQ01000123.1 GCF_007692655.1 Halomonas sp. | reverse complement strand
ACCGAGGCGAACAGCCGCAGCTGGCCGCAGGTACGGCCGCGTTCGCCTTCAAGGCGTGCTTGAGGCAGGCCAGTCTCCGCCACGCCGCGTTCGGTAAGCTCTGCACCAATGGCCTCAATCTCCTCGGCGATGGTTTCCAGGAAATGGGCACGGGTTTCCAGAGAGGTCTCGCGGTAGTCATCAAAGGCTGCCTCGGCAAGTTGGCAAGCCTGTGCTACCTCAGCGTGACTGCCGCCAAGGTATGTCGGTGCTAATGCTTCACCGGTAGCTGGATTAATCGCGACAATCTCGGCCTGTGAGCCGGTAACGGCCTGTTGACCGATAAGCAGTGTGCCTTGCAGTGTCATGTTGGCCTCCTTTTAAAGGGTGTTGACGTTTGTTGAACCATGGGGGTGTTGCATGCGCAGTGTATTGCGCAGTGGCCTACCAAAGTCGCCAAGTGTGATCTCGAAGCGGTCGCCTTCGCGGGTCTGGATCCCGTCGGCAAAACTCAGCGTGGCGGTGCCAAAAAAGTGAACGTGAACATCGCCAGGGCGGCGAAATCCAGGGTATTTAAAGTGGTGGTGCTCAAGGTTGGCGAGGCTATGGGCCATATTGGCTTCGCCGGTCAGAAACGGTTTTTCCCACAGCGTTTGGCCATCACGCACAATGCGGCTGGTGCCCTCAAGATGGGCGGGTAATTCGCCAATCAGCAACTCAGGTCCAACGCTGCAGGCGCGCAATTTGGAATGTGCTAGCCACAGGTAGTTAAAGCGCTCGGTGACGTGATCGGAAAATTCATTGCCTACCGCATAGCCGATCCGCCAGGGGGTGCCATCGGCCGCCACCACATACAGCCCTGCAAGCTCCGGCTCTTCCCCAGCATCCTCCGCGAACGCGGGGCTTGGGAGCTCGGCTTCGGGGGCAACGATGCAGTCGCCATCACCTTTGTAGAACCACTCCGGCTGGGCACCCGGCGTGTTGTCGCTGGGTTTTCCGCCCTCTACGCCGAGCTTAAACATGCGCATGGAGTCGGTTAGTTCGGTCTCCGCCACTTGGGTTTTAGCATGCATGGCGGAGCGGGTGTCGGCACTACCAAGGTGGGTTAAGCCGGTACCGGTGACCAGACAGTGGGCGGGGTCAGGGTGGGTAAGTGGCGGTAGCAAACGTTTTTCATCTATTAGCGCCTGATAATTGATAAGCGCATCGCTTAAGCGTGCTGTTACTGCCTGCTCAAGAGATTCTCCGGCGCTGATAGCCGCTTGAGCCAAGGCGTAGGTGCCGCCCTCAATATTAATCGGCCGAACGGTATCGGCACTTTCCACCAGCGCGACCCGAACCTGTTGCTGGTCGCGGTATTGAATTAATCGCATCGTAACCTCCTCCTTGTTGTTGTGGTTAGTTGTGGTTAGTTGTGGTTAGTTGTGGTTAGTTTTTCAGATAGCTGTAGATGGTTTTAGATAGCGTTAGAGATGGTCATCAGTTGCCACGCACGGCAGTGAGATCAGGCAGCCAGGTAACAATGCCGGGAAAGGCGATTAGGATGACCAGCACCACTATCAGGGTGGCATAGTAGGGCAGCATGGCTTTGACGAGCTGTTCCATAGAGACCTTGCCGACCCCGCAGCCAACATAGAGGCAGGTGCCCACGGGTGGGGTTAATAGGCCGATCCCCAGGATGAAAGACATCAACACGCCGAAGTAAACGGGATCAACGCCCACGGAGGTCACAATTGGGGTTAGCATCGGCGCCATAATCACCATGGCGGGGGTCAAATCCATTACAAACCCCACCAGCAGGAGTAGGCCCGCGACGATCAGCAGCAAAAGGAAGGGGTCTTGAGTGATCGCTTGAACTTGGATAACCAGCGTTTGTGGCACCATATTGATGGTTAAGAACCACGCGATAACGGTGGCAAATGCCAGCAGTAGCAAAACCATGCCGGTCAATCGGGCAGTACGAATCAACATGCCCCACAGCTCACGAATCTTAAATTCGCGGTAGACCACTAAGGAGATAAACAGCGAGTAGAGCAGCGCCGCGACAGCGGCCTCAGTGGCGGTGAAGACGCCGCCAATAATGCCGCCGATCACGATCACCGGTAGCACCAAGGCCAGCCATGCAGCCTTAAAAGCCTCCCACAATACATCCAGGCGGAACTTACGGGTCTGCCCGGCCTGCCCGAAACTGGCCATAATGAAGGTTGTTGCCATTAGCCCAAAACCGATCAATAGTCCCGGTACGATGCCTGCAATAAACAGACGGCTAATCGAGGTTTCGGTCACGATGCCAAACAGAATTAGCGGGATAGAGGGGGGAATGATGATGCCGATCACCGACGAGACGGTATTGATCGCGGTGGCTTGGGGGGCGCTGTAACCCTGCTGTTTCATTGAGGGGATCATCATCGCGCCGGTAGCCGCAGTATCGGCCACGGCGGAACCACTGATGCCACCGAAAAACATCGAACCGGTAATCGCTACCTGGCCTAACCCCCCGCGCACGAACCCCACCAGCGCGCCAGCAAGTTCCATTAAGCGACGGGCAATGCCGCCGTTACTCATCACTTCACCGACCAGAATAAAGAACGGTATGGCCAGCAGTGGAAAACTGTTAACCCCGCGGATCGACTGTTCGATCATGATGGAGAGCGGAATATCTGAAATTATCGCCATGACGACGGCCGCCACGCCTAGGCCAAAGGCGATAGGTAGGCCTAATGCCAGGGAGGCGAACAGAATGCCCAGGAAAATCCATAACATGGTCTAACGACCTCCATTGATGGTAGAGGTCGCATTAGGCGAACGTATTTGTTGGATGCTCTGCCAGGCACGCCAAATAGCCACCGCGGCTATAAACACGGCGCATAGCACCAATGAGACATTGACGAGGTTCCATGGCACGCCAAGAATTGCAGTGCGCCCGGTGGATCTCGACATCACAAGAAAACCACCCCAGATGATGACCCCCATGAGCGCGGTGATGATCAGGTGCTGCAATAAGTACAGCAAATGAGCAGCGCGTGGCTTAAGCCTGCGTACTAAAAAATCCACGGCAATGTGCTCGTAGCGGGCAAAGGCCGCTGCAGCACCGATAAAAATCAACCAGATAAACAACATGCGGGCCAATTCATCGGCCCAAGGCAGGGAGTGGTTTAACAAGGCTCGCCCGATCACATTGGCCGACACCGAAACGATGAGTGCTACCAATATGGCCGCGATAATGTGTTCCATTGCCAGGGTTAACCAGCGAAATAGTGCAGGACCACGGCGTTGCTCGGTATCAATCTCCAGGGGATAACGTTGGGGGTCTGCAAGAATGTCTGCGGTATTAGGAACAGGGGCGTTGGGAATATCCATGTGCTCTCCGAAGAGGCGAATAAAGAAAAAGGCAAGAGGCGTCAGCCTCTTGCCTGATAGGGGGAGTCCCTACTCCGTCATTGTCGATTCGGCGATACGCTGAAACTCAGCAACTAGGTCTTCGCCAATACGTGGTGCCCACTCTTCGTAAACAGGCTGTACAGCTTCCTGGAAGGCGGCAATCTGCTCGTCATCCAAACGAGTGATCTGCATGCCACGCTCTTCGAGTTGGTCCCGCGCCCAGTCGTCGTACTCGCTCGAAAGCTGGATTTCGTAATCCGCTGCTTGCAGTGCAGCCTCTTGAACAAGCGCCTGGTATTCGGGGTCGAGACGATCCCAAGTGCGTTCAGAAATCATTTTGATAAATGGCGTATAAACATGGCGTGTTTCAGAGCCGTAATCCTGTACCTCATGAAAGTTGGACGTCAGGATGGTGCTCCAGGGGTTCTCCTGGCCGTCGACAACGCCCTGCTCCATGGCGGAAAAAAGCTCGCCAAAGGCCATGGGGGTTGGGTTCGCCCCCAGTGCCTGCCAAATGGCCAGGTGTACAGGGTTTTCCATTGTACGAACGGACAAACCGCGAACGTCTAAACCCGCAACGTCTTCAGGAGATGAGACTTCCCGCGCGCTGTTGGAGAGTTGGCGGAAGCCATTTTCTGAGAATGCCAAGGCTTTCAGACCGGTGCCATCAAACGCATCCAGCATCTCCTGGGCGGCATCGCTGCGCATGGCTTCAATGGCTGCTTCACGAGTAGGCAGCAAGAAAGGCAGATCAAAAACGGCCAGTTCCGCCACGTAACCGGTGGCGGGGGAGGAGGAGGGATAGGTCATATCCAGCGTGCCTGTCTGCAGCATTTCCATCATCTGAACGTCATCGCCCAACTGACTGTTGGGGAAAATATTGACGCTGATCCGTCCTTCGCTGCGCTGGTCGAGGATATCCGCAAAGTACTGGCTGGAGATGTACTGGGGGGAGCTTTCGGCCAAACCAAGTCCCATGCGTAGAGTGACACTGCCGTGATCCCCCACGGTATCGCCTTCAATCTCTGGCGGGTCGGACAAGTCAGGCGTTTGCGCATAAACCATGCCTGAACTGAGCAGCGTGGCACCGGTTATTAATAGGGTGCGCTTCCAAAGATTATGCATAGTCGTCACTCTCCTGGCGTGCTGTAAGTCGCTTTGCTAAGGGCATCGTTCCCGCGACTACAGCGTGGTTGCTATTGTTGTTGTGTGGAATTGCTGTTTGAAACTCTTGTTTAGAACTGTGTTTTGGAATTGTTGTGTGAACTTACTGTATGCAAACGATACCCATTTACCACGATAGCGCGGGTGAGCACCGCAGCCCTTATGTAAATGTGGAGCTTTTTTGGCATATGTTCAACATATACTTTTGTATGTATCGACTCTGCGTGGGGGAAGGCGTACCGTCATAGCGACTTCCCTGCAAGCGTATAGGGGGAACTGCATCGACAATGTTAGTGGCCACGTTGCGCTTACTAACGTTCGTTTTGTTTTCCATTAGGCATGGAGCGAGACCATGGCCAATCCCCACCGGATCACCCCTGAAAAGTTGCGTTCACGTTACTGGTTCGATAACCCTGATCACCCTGGAACCACGGCGCTTTGCATTGAGCGCTATCTTAATTACGGCATCACTCTGGATGAGCTGACCAGCGGTAAGCCGATTATCGGTATTTGCCAGTCAGGGTCAGATTTAACACCGTGTAACCGCCATCACATTGACTTAGTTAAGCGGGTAAAAGACGGTATTCGTGCCGCAGGCGGCGTGCCGTTTGAATTCCCCATGCACCCGATCCACGAGAATGTACGCCGTCCCACCGCCGCCCTAGACCGGAATCTTGCTTACTTAGGCATCGTGGAGGTGCTCCACGGCTACCCGTTAGACGGCGTGGTACTGACCACCGGCTGCGATAAAACCACCCCAGCGGCATTGATGGCGGCGGCAACGGTCAATATTCCTGCCATTGTGCTCTCCGGTGGGCCGATGCTTAACGGTTGGCGCGGTGCCGAGCGGGTAGGCTCGGGCACGATTATCTGGGAGCTACGCAAGCGCCTGGCGGCGGGGGATATCGACTACGCCGAATTTCTTTCCCGGGCCAGCGACTCCGCGCCTTCGATTGGCCACTGCAACACCATGGGTACGGCGTCGACCATGAACTCCATGGCTGAAGTATTGGGCATGAGCCTGCCGGGCTCGGCGGTGATCCCCGCCCCTTACAAAGAGCGGGCGATGGTGGCTTATGACACCGGCACGCGGATTGTCGATATGGTGTGGGAAGACCTGCGCCCGCTGGATATTATGACCCGGGAAGCATTCGAGAACGCCATCGTGGCGTGTTCGGCGCTGGGTGGTTCGTCTAACGCGCCGGTACATATCAATGCCATTGCCCGTCATGCGGGCGTCGAGCTAGACAACGATGACTGGCAGCGCCTGGGCCATGAGATACCGCTGCTGGCCAACGTCATGCCCGCGGGTGCTTTCCTATGTGAAGAGTTTTACCGGGCCGGTGGTGTGCCCGCGATCCTGCATGAATTAAACACCGCTGGGAAATTGCACGGTGAGGCGCTGACGGTCAATGGCCGTTCAATAGGTGATAATTTGCAGGGCCGTGAAACTCAGGATACGGACGTCATTTGTCGCTACGCCGATCCGCTGGTAGATCACGCGGGATTCCTTAACCTCAAGGGTAATCTATTTGATTCAGCGCTGATGAAAACCAGCGTAATCTCCCGGGATTTCCGTGAGCGCTTCCTGAATGATCCCCATGACCCGGAAGCCTTTGAAGGCAAGGTGGTGGTATTTGATGGCTCCGAGGATTACCACGCCCGTATTGATGACCCGGCGTTAGATATTGATGCGCGCACAATTCTTGTCATGCGCGGGGCAGGTCCGGTTGGCCACCCCGGCGGCGCGGAGGTGGTGAATATGCAGCCACCCGAGGCGCTGATTAAGCAGGGTATTGAGTCGCTGCCGTGCCTGGGCGACGGTCGCCAATCGGGCACGTCTGGCTCGCCATCGATTCTCAATGCTTCCCCGGAAGCCGCCACGGGTGGTGGTTTGGCGCTGCTGGAGAGCGGCGACCGTCTGCGGGTGGACCTCAAACGTTGCGAAGTACAGCTCCTGATCGAGGCGAGTGAGCTGGAAGCACGCCGCGCGCGGTTAGCCCAGCAGGGCGGCTATCGTTACCCAGGCCACCAAACGCCCTGGCAGGAGATTCAGCGCAGCATGGTGGAGCCGCTGGATCGCGGTATGACGCTGGAGCCCGCCACCAAGTATCGAGACGTGGCTCGTCAGCATCCGCCTAGGGATAATCATTAA
>NZ_REBQ01000059.1 GCF_007692655.1 Halomonas sp. | reverse complement strand
ATGGTGTCGTAGTTGTGCTCAAACACATGAACCTCGAAGTGTGGCTCCAAGAGGGCGATTAACTCCGCAAAGCTAACGGCCACCATGGGGTGCTCGTCATTCCATACCAGCGTTTCTTCAGCGTTTGTTTTTTCAATGCTAAGCTTCAGCGACTGTTGTTCGCCATGCCCGCTGTAGTGCCATCCAGAACGGAAAGTAAAGAACGTATCTTCTTGTTGGGCGGTATGTTTTGCACATAAATCGTTATTGATTTTGTCTTTGTCCACCGCGTTAAAGCAAAACATACCGCCTGATGTTAGCGCCCGATGCACACTGGTAATACATGCCTTTAACTTTTCCATACTGTCGTTGTAATGGATCGAGTATAAAAAGCAGGTAATTAAGTCCTGGGGTTTATCTACCTCGAAGTCACCCATGTCTTGCAACGTAAATTGGGCTTCTGGACAGCGCGTTGCGGCGATATCGAGCATAGGCTGATTAATATCTAGGCCGTTGCTTTGGTAACCAACGTCAATGAAATGACGTACATGTGGGCCGGTACCGCAGGCTAAATCGAGGTGGGTGGACCCGTTGTTGCCAAAAATTTGATGCAGCCTATGAATGCTGTTGCTCTGTGCTGGGTAGTCGATATCCGCGCACATTAAGTCGTAGTAGCCAGAAAGATCGGTATAGAGTGCGTTGTCGGATACTTGGTTTTTCAGCATATTTATCGACATAGTCGCCTAGGCTGGTCACTGTAAGTTTGCGGGTGGCGCATAGTAAACGAGCGGGTAGGGTTTGAGAAGCGAGGGGAGGAGACGGCATGCAAAAAAAGCCGTCTCCTATTTTATAAAAATGCCGATAGTCTAAGTGGGTTACTTTCCGCCGCTCTGTTCTGGGCGCCTTTTGGCTTCAGCATACCCAGTGAGCGCGAGATAATCACGATTGCTATCAATGTCACTATCAGCGCCTGCTTTGAAGAAGGATTTTTCCAACATCGCTTCTTTTGCCTCCATGAGTGTTTGGGCGGTTTGCATATGCTCGCTGACAATCTTGCAGCCCCGCACTATATCTCCTTCACGCAGTGCCTCTAGTAACTGACGCTGGTAATCATAGCCTCGGCGCCGTAGCTCCGGGTTAGGCTGTTCATAGATTCGCTGGCAGACCGTCATATTCATCAGCAGGCGCACCGGAAACCGACACATTAACGCCAGTAAGGGGTTGGGGCAGTAATCAATCAGCACCAGATGAAATTCCAATTCCTTGAAACGCTGCTCGCGCTCTTCTTCTAAAGATGCCGGAGGATGATCATAAAATGTCATCACTGACGCCAGTTGTTGAAAGGCGTCATCATCAAGTACGCCCTCAAGGCTTTTGACTAAGGCTGGCCAAAGTGCCTTACGTGCTTCATAAATATCGTGAATGGTGGGCGAGCGAAAGAAAAAATAGTTGCCCAGCAGAGTCATTGCTCGATCATCGCTTACCTCATTGATAAATGCTCCACCCCCGGGACCTGTGCGGGTTTGAATTAGCCCCTGGGCCTCCAGACCTTTGAGCGCTTCACGCACTGTGCCTTTGGACGCATCTAGCGCCTTAATCAGCTCCTGCTCCTGAGGTAGTCGATCACCGGGTTTTAAATGATGTTGTGCAATGTACTCCTTGAGCGCCTCACTGATTACTTCGCTACGCTTAGGTTTAGCAGACTGGCGTGCTTGCTTCATTGTTGTCTCAGCTCGCATTGGAAGAGGCCGTTTTCGTCAGAATCATCCCCTTGAAGTGGAGTTGTGTCTAGCAAACGCCGTCTCCTGTGCAGTCTTGTGAAGCCGATAGAAGAGAGGCGGGGTGTGATTATAATGATAAATTTATACGCCACTTCAATTTGAGAATCGAGTAACCCATCATGACCTACAGCTTGATCGCGTTTGATAAACCATCGGGTACCTTCGGCGTAGCATGCGCCACTGGAGGCCCTGCGCTTGGAGGGTTTGTACCCCATTTACTTCCAGGTGTTGGCGCAGCGATTACGCAAGGTTTTAGCACTAACGTATTCAGTGCAGAACAAGGCCTTGATCGGTTAGCCAAAGGTGAAAAGGTAGCTGACATTATCAGTAGCCTGCAACAGCAGGATAAAGGCGCTGCGTGGCGACAGCTTGCTTTGATGGATCGATATGGAGTTGCCGCAGGCTGGACTGGCGATGAAAACGTTCCCGTCGCAGAGATGCGCATTGGTGATGGTCTGCTGGTTGCTGGCAATATGCTGGCCAACCGAGAAGTCCTTCCCGTCATGGAAGCAACCTACCTTAAGGCCCGGCAGCGTGTTGACATGGCTACCGCTTTGATTGCCGCGCTGAGTGCAGCTCAGGAGCAGGGCGGGGATCATCGTGGCACTCTCTCTGCAGCTCTGAAAGTGCGCGCTCCAGGCGGCTTACCTTATGATTTACGAATAGATTATGCCACTAGTGCCATTACTGCCTTGAGTGAGTTGCACCAGCGTATTCAGCAGGATAGCGATTTTCAGGCATTTCTTTCGCGCTTGCCTACCGCCGACTACCCCCATCGCTATTAATCGTCAGAGATAGTGGTGTTAACTTTTTAGTTTGACGCTGTTTTTTTATTGTTCAGCCAAAATCCCTCCTGGTTTGCCCCTTTCAGGGTTTGACAGCGTGTCTTAAGCTCTTCTAGGCTATTTATCATGATAAATAGCAGGGTGCTGCTTAACAAACAATAAACTCTTGAGGCAACCATGACGCTATCTTTGGATCAGGCTGGCCAACAGGCGTGGGACTGGCTTGAAGACGCCGCCCGTTTCAGTGAAACACGCAATGTCGAAAAGGAGGGTGTCACTCGGCGCTGCGCCACACCTGAACACCGTGCCTTACTTGATCAGCTCGCAGCGTGGATGAAAGGCCTGGGCATGCATGTGCGGATGGATAACGGGGCGAACCTCATCGGGCGCTATCCCAGTTCACAGGATGATGCCCGCACGCTATTGCTCGGCTCTCACCAGGACACCGTTCCTAATGGTGGCAAGTACGACGGCATGATGGGCGTTATTTTGCCCCTCGCGTTGATTAGTTATCTGCATGAAAACGCCATCGACCTGCCATTTCACATTGATGTAGTGGCGTTTAGTGACGAAGAAGGTACTCGCTTCAGCTCTACCTTGCTTGGCTCAAAGGTGCTGGCTGGCACGTTCGAACCAGGGATGCTTGAAGCTCGCGATGGTCAAGGCGTAACACTTGGAAAGGCACTGGCTGATTTTGGCTGTGATATTGAGCGCATTGATGCAGATCGCTACCTTCCTGATGATGTGATCGCATTCATCGAGACACATATTGAACAAGGCCCGCAGCTTGAACAGGCTGGCTTAGCCGTTGGTGTGGTTAGCGCGATTACCGGCATTGAGCGCCATGAGGTTACCGTGAAAGGCATGGCTGGCCATGCGGGGACTGTGCCGATGCATATGCGGCAGGATGCACTGGTAGGCGCGGCCGAGGTAATAATGCTGGTCGATAGGTTATGCAAAGATACCGATGAACTCGTCGGGGTAGTGGGTAAGATTGAGAATGCTCCCAATGGCGTCAATGTTATCCCTCAAACGACGACCCTTAGTATTGAATTACGCTCGCCGGATGACTCACTTCGCCGCCAGGCAAGAGCTCAACTTTTCAGCCAGATAAACACCTCGCTAGAGGCGCTGAATCTTGGCTTTGACCACTGCCAAACCTATGAGCAACCTGCCGCCCATTGTTCCAAACGGCTGATTGATACCATGCATAGCGCGCTTCAGGATGCGCGGATTGAGCCGCGAGTGTTGTTCAGCGGTGCAGGCCACGATGCACTGGCCATGGCCGACCTGTGTGATATCGGCATGCTGTTTGTTCGCTGTCGAGGCGGTATCAGCCACCATCCCGATGAGGCCATCAAACTTGAAGACCTTAGTGCTGCCATTGAAGTCCTCACGAACACCTGTCAGCGACTTGCCCAACACCACCACACGAGTTGATTATGAGCCAACAACAGCCAACTTCAGACAAAAAAGCACCTGAATCAGGTAAGTGGTATAAGCAGATACCGGAACCTATGGTGCTGATTTTCTTCATTCTGGTTGCCGCTTACCTGATGACGTTTATTGTGCCTGCGGGTGAGTTTGAGCGTCAGACCGTAGACGGGCGTACAACCGTTATTCCAGAGTCTTTTGCGTATTTGCCGGATGTTGCCAATCTACATTTCTTCAAAATTTTCGTTGCCATTCCAGAAGGCCTGATTAACGCATCACAATTTCTATTTATTGTGTTTATCGCTGGTGGCCTATTTCATATTTTGCAACGCACAGGTGCGCTAGAAAATGCCATTGGCGTCGCCGTTCATCGCGTTGGGGCTGAAAACAGCACCAAGAGTCGCAATCTTATTATTGCCGCTGGCACCTTCATATATGGCTTTTTTGGCGTTGCTGTAGGGTTCGAAAACAATATTGCGCTTGTGCCTATTGGCGTGCTGATAGCCTCGGCCATTGGCTGCTCTCGTTTAGTCGGCGTTGTGATGGCCGTAGGGGGCATTGGTATCGGCTTTGCACTATCTCCCATCAATCCATATACCGTCGGGGTGGCCCAGGGGATTGGTGAGCTGCCGACCTTTTCAGGCTGGTGGTTGCGTACTCTGATGGTTGTCGCGTGCTTGGCAACCTTAACGCTTTTTATCTGCCGTTACGTCGTCAACATGGAATATGAAGATGATAATCCTGCCGAGTTGAATAAACGGCTTGAAGATTACACCTTGTCCCGAAACAACATCATTACGCTGGCCATTTTCATTACCGGCTTGGTTATTATGCTGTTCGGTGTTTTTACCCGTGACTGGTACATCAACGAAATTGCCGCCATGTTCCTGTTGATGGCTATCGTTATTGGGCTCACGAATGGTCTTGGTGCCAATGCGCTGGTCAGGCAGATGATGGAAGGTGCTTCATCCGTAACGGCGGGTGCTTTGGTTATTGGTGTGGCAGCGTCAATTCAAGTGGTGTTGCAGGATGCACAAATCATCGACACCATTGTGAATTCATTAAGCTCCTTGGTCGGTGATATGCCCACTGCCATGGCTGCCGTTGCTTCTAGCCTTATTCAAGGCGCGATCAACCTATTCATTCCTGGGGGATCCGGCCAAGCATTGGTTACCATGCCCATTCTGATTCCGTTGGCGGACCTCATTGGTATGAGCCGTCAGCTAATGATTACTTCATTTCAGGTTGGTGATGGTTTGACTAACCTTATTGTCCCCACCTCGGGAGGGACGTTGGCTATGCTGGCATTGGGCAAGGTTTCTTATGCTCAGTGGC
Organism: Halomonas sp.; assembly: GCF_007692655.1. Taxonomy (GTDB): domain Bacteria; phylum Pseudomonadota; class Gammaproteobacteria; order Pseudomonadales; family Halomonadaceae; genus Vreelandella. The sequence goes on along the minus strand of NZ_REBQ01000059.1, from coordinate 1,503 downwards.
TACGCGTAATTACGCCATTGCTCGTACTGGTCTACGTCATGTGTTGGGCGGCGCTGGTGCTGGGGCATTACGTGGGCTATTAGCTTCAGCTGGGTAGACGTTTCGGGCAGCAAGCATGGCAGGCTAGGTGAATCTCTTAACGGCGCAGTTAAAGAAATCTCGGGATCTACCGATATATCACTTAGTCCCTCAATTTTCTCTGACTGCTGAAAAATGCAAAGAGAGCCTGCTATGCCGAAAAAGATTGCCTACCTCCTCTCTATCGTATTGATGACGCTATCCGCCCACGCGCACTCAAACAGCAATTCGGCGGAAGCGGCGGCGTTAGCATGGCTGGAGGCTATCGATAACGGCCTGTATGAGAAAGCTTGGGAAAGCTCTTCTCCCTTGCTGCAAATACCGTTGTCTCCCAGCATGCTTGAGCGCACGATTGGTGCCGCTCGTCGCGATTTTGGACCGGTAGAGTCCCGTCAGCGTTTGCGAGTGACCAGCGAAAGGTCTATGCCCGGCGCACCATATGGCGACTATATGATTTTTACCTTCCAAACTCGGTTTGCAAACAACGCCCGGAGAATTGAGACCGTTACGCCGCATTTGGACGGCGATTACTGGAGAGTTAGCGGCTACTATGTTCAGTAGCCGCCATCAATAATCTCAAGTAAAGCCGTGAACCTGACCAGATGAGTAAAGCTAGGCCGCTTACTTCGACAGCTGGTCGGCAAAGTCGTGGTTGGTGTCGCGGTGGTCTGCTTCGTCAGCACGTACCGCGATAACGACGTCACGTAGCCGGGCGTCTTCGGGTAGTTTCCAGTAATCAATGGCGATTTGCGGTGCGGGTATATTCTCGTACTCCCCACGGTCAATGCCTTCCAAATATTCTGTATAGCTGTAAACAGCCTCCTCTTCTAAATAGCCGACCACGCGGTGCGCTGTTTTACTTGAAATCAGGTACAGCAGGAAGAACAGGTTAAAGAAGACCCCCTGTGCGATAAAGATCAAAAACCGTTCAAAACGGTTGGGCTTTGCAACTTCTATGAAGGTCATCAGGTGCATACGCTCGTTCTCTGCTTCGTCAAGCAGCGTGCGTATCCAGCCGTCGTCGTCCTTGATTTTCCTCAGAGCGTGTAAATGTTGTACAGCCCCACCCACCATTCCGGGCACAGCGGCAACCGTCTCTAATATCACCGCTCTATGTCCGTAACGGCCAGCAAAAAAAGCATCAGCGAAAAAGCGCATGAAGCGGACAAGCCGGTAAGCGATACGGTCGGATAACCCTCGGGGCTTGAAGTGCTTCTGCTCAGTCTCTGTGGAACGGTCATCGGTCGTGCTCATCATGTTGCTCCTTATCTAAAATCTTCTATCCGTAGGACTTCTGTATAAGTATGAGGTTCGCGCCCTCTGAGTAAATATTTACAGAATAAGTGGGGAATCTTGACTAAATTGGTAGTAAAGCTCCGTAGCTGAGCTCACTTTGAAAGAGATACTCAACGTAGTAAGTTACCC
>NZ_REBQ01000239.1 GCF_007692655.1 Halomonas sp. | reverse complement strand
CTCGCTCGCGTAGTGTTGCCTCGCCTTCCGGCGGGTTGGCTAGCGTCTCGCGACTACCAACGGCAAACCCTGTGGTTGCGTTGTCTGGGTTTAGCAGTTGGTTCAGCACATCGTTTTCACGCCGGGATTCGTCGCGTATGCGTGCCATATACTCGGAATGAACGATATTACGTTCACTCTCTAGTTGATCTGCGTTAAACAGCGGGGAGAGGAAAAATTCACTGAAGCGGTCTAGCGCTCCCGGCAGCGCAGATGGTTCGATATCAAAGAAGTAGTTGGTATCTTGCTGAGCGGTAAAGGCGTTGTGGGAGCCTGCGTTATTGGAAATATAGCGCTGATAGCCATCGGCTTCGGGATAGGGCTCAGTACCTAAAAACAGCATATGTTCAAGAAAGTGCGCTAATCCCTGTAGGTCATCAGGGTCTTGAGCGCTGCCGACGCGGACATTCATAGACGCTGCCGCTTTATCAGCCTCTGGATCGCTAACAAGTAGCACATTGAGGCCATTTTCAAGCGTCAGAACACGGTAGTCACGACTGTCATAAGGGCTAATGGTGGGGGAGATTACCTCGGCCACTGGATCATCATTAGAGGCCAGCGCGAGCGGCGCTATGCAGAGGCTCGCGATGATACCGATTAGGGTGCGCTGGGGCAGGTGACGCCAGCGCATTAAGCTTGAGGGTCGCAACATTACGGCTCCTGAGACACAGCCCAGCGCAGCATCGGCCCAGTGGGATGGGCACAGACCGACGACTGATAGGCAGGGTTATTTACATGTTTAGATACCGGAAAAGCGCCCAACAGTTCCAAAGGCGCAGGCGTTAATAGCGAATTCAGTGTTTCTGGATCGGTATCCGGGTCCAGCCAGGCGCTCAGTGCATGGCTGGGAATCGTCACCGGTAGACGGTCAGTTAGCGGTGACAGCAGAAGGTTTGCAGGCACCGTAATCAGTGCGGCCGAGTCGGTAAACGAGGTTAACGTCGTGTGGTAGCGGCACCATAAAGCACCCAGCAGCAAAGGTGCCCTTGATACCTGGGTGACTAAATAGGGTTGTTTGCTACGCGGCTGGGTTTTCCATAGATAGAAGCCGCTGACCGGAATAACGCAGCGGCGAGCACTAAAGGCGTCGCGAAACATCGCTCGCGATGCAAGCGTTTCGGCGCGTGCACAGTGAGGCGCATGATCTAATACTTCCAGCCAAGGGGGGGTGAGCCCCCAAAAAATAGAGGCCAGCCGATACGCTCCCTGCTCAAGGCGAATCGCGGAAATCGGCCTGCGAGGCGCTAAATTAGGTGATTCTATTAGTGGTTCAGCGTTAATAAGGGACGGCAAAAAACGGGACAGTGGTAAGTTCTGTACATGCAATCGCCCCGTCATACCTCTCTCCTCAAGCAAAATCGTCGCGTAAGTGTACCGATATAGTGAGGGACTTCACGTAATAAAGCGCGAAATGTAGCGTTTTAGTGTCGAAAACAGTGTTCGATGTAAGGTATCCTATACCATCCTTTACTCCCGCTAAAGTGCAGTGAGGCATTCCTCCTCGTTTGCCGTTGACCTTAAGAGATCGCCATGGCCCGTCCTAGACAGCATGCGCCCGATGCCCTCCATGCGCAGGTCATGCACGCTTGTGATGAGTGGTTGGCTCAGCAGCCAGTCCATGGTCTTTCACTGCGTGCCCTCGCGCGAGACGTCGGCTGTGCACCCAGTACGCTGCTAAAGCTATATGGCAGCTTTAATAACTTGTTGCAGCACGTCAATGTTGAAACCTTGGCACGTTTGCAGCACACCATTACCAGTCTGGTAGACGATGCCCCAGAGCCATGGCTGAGATCGCTAGCCCATGCCTACTGGTTATTTGCCGAGCAGGATTGTTACCGCTGGCAGCTGTTGTTCGATTACCCACTGGCACAAGAGGGTGAACTTGATCAGCGGCAAAGCGATTTGATTGAAGCGCTGTTTACGCAAGTAGAGGAGTCGCTCAAGGCTTATCAGCCCGCGCTGGATGATCTTGAAGCCCGTCGGTTAGGTCGCACCCTATGGGGCAGTGTTCATGGTCTTGTTCAGTTGGGCCTTAACGAGCGTTTGGGCTACTGGCAGGGGCAGCAGTTAAAAGTGGACGAATTGCTGGATCAGCTGATGAGTACCATCTTGGCGGGCCTTCGTCATCGTGAGGTGGCGACGTGAGGGGGTGGGTTGCTGCCGCTCGCCGGGTGCTGCGCTGGCTTATTTTTATTTCAATGCGCCTTTGCTATCGGCTGCGGGTGCATGGTCGCGAGCACATTCCCAAGCAAGGGGCCGCGCTGGTGGTGTGTAACCACGTAAGCTTTATGGATGCCTTGGTGCTCGGCGGCGCGAGCCCTCGTCCGTTGCGCTTTGTGATGGATCAGCCAATCTTTGATTCGCCCTGGTTAAAGTGGTGGTTTCAGTTAGTCGGCGCCATCCCCATTGAGTCAGAACGGCGTAGCCCAGGCGCTATCAGGCGTGCCCTTGATGATGTCAGTGAAGCGCTGCGCCACGGTGAAGTGGTGATGGTGTTCCCCGAAGGAAGGCTGACGCCAGACGGTGAGATTCACGCCTTTAGGCGCGGCTTAGAGACGATCCTGGCGCGGGACGACGTGCCGGTCATTCCAGCCGGACTAGCAGGTCTGTGGGGGTCGTGGACGTCTCATCACGGCGGTAAGGCATTTAAGAAGTACCCCAAGCGTTTTCGGGCGCCAGTGAGCTTGCACTTTGGGCCAGCGCTAAACCGCCTTGATGCCGATGAGATGGCGCTATGTCTATTTCTCGAAGCCCGGGTGAGAGCGCTAAAAGCAGCCGCGGATCAGGAGTTGGCTGGCCGCTAGCCTCTCTTTGTTGCACTGATTCAAATGGGTTAGCGGCGTGGCACTCGCAGCTTTTGCCAGCAGCGCGCGGACGTAATCAGGTTGTCGCGAATCTCCAGAATCTCCATGCGCATATTGCCTATTTGAAGGCATGCAGGACCTTCGGGAAAGGCTTCGAGGTGCTCAAGAATCAGGCCGTTGAGAGTTTTGGGGCCATCGGTAGGCAGCTGCCAGCCAAGCATTTTATTGATATCCCGGATATTTGCAGTGCCTTCGATGACATGGCTGCCGTCGTCTTGCTGATGGATCTCTTCATCTTCAGACACGTCGGTGGTGAACTCCCCGACAATCTCTTCCAGAATATCTTCCAGCGTTACCAGCCCTTCCACGTCCCCATACTCGTCGACCACAATGCCGATGCGGCGCTTCTGCTTTTGAAAATTGAGCAGTTGGGTATGCAGCGGAGTTGATTCGGGAATGAAGTAGGGCTCGCGAGCCTCTTGCACAATCGATGCCTTGGTGACCTCGTCACGAGAAAGAAAGCGTGCAGCGTTGCGTAAATGCAGCATACCAATAATATTATTGATGTCGCCTTTATAGACCGGCAGGCGGGTGTGCTGGCTGGTACGAATCTGGGTCAAAATATCTTCGAGGGAGTCATCCAAGTCGATACCCAGTACTTCGTGGCGGGGCACCATGATGTCGTTCACGGTGACATTCTCTAGATCGAGTATCGACAGCAGCATCGCGCGGTGGCGATAGGGAATCAACGTGCCAGCTTCGTGAACAACGGTACGCAGCTCGTCGCGGGTCAAGCTGTCGCCACCGCTGTCGACGCTTTTAACCCCGATCAGCTTGAGCAAGCTGTTTGACACAGCGTTGACCAGCCATACCAATGGATATAGCAGCTTTAGCAGTGGCTCAAGGGCGTAGGAGGAGGGGTAAGCAATCCGCTCCGGCTTGATGGCCGCATAGGTCTTGGGGGTTACTTCGGCAAAGATAAGAATCGTAATGGTCAGCAGGGCGGTAGAAATCGCCGGGCCAGACACATCGCCAAAGAAGTGAATCGCGATAATAGTGGCAATTGATGCTGCTAAATTATTGACGAAATTATTGCCTATCAGGATAACGCCGATCAGGCGATCTGGCCGGGTGAGCAGACGCATAACCCGTTTGGCGCGACGGTCACCGCTGTTGGCTTGATGGCTCAAACGATAGCGATTAATCGACATCATGCCGGTTTCAGAGCTGGAGAAAAACGCAGAAAGTACTATCAGTAAGGCTAGCAGGCCGAACAGTAACCCCAGGGGGAAGTCGTCGCTCAAGTCGAAAAGTCCTTTGTGGCGTATTAGGCTCGATTTGTAGAAGGTAGCGAGTGGTGTGTCAAGACAACTAAAGGCGCGAGCACGCGCCTTTAACAGTCGAGCCGCTATCGGTTGAGTACAACCTCAAGGACGAACTTACTGCCAAAATAGGCTAGCACAAGCAGGCCACATCCACCGAGTGTCCAGCGCACGGCGCGCATGCCGCGCCAACCGAAGCGATAACGGCCAATCAATAGCATTGTGAATATCAACCATGCCAACAGTGATAGCACGGTTTTATGCGCCAAATGCTGAGCAAAGAAGTTGTCGAGAAAAATCAGACCGCTCGCGATAGACAGCGTTAGTAGCACAATGCCTGCCCACACCAGCTCAAACAGTACGCGTTCCATGGTGGTCAGCGGCGGTAGTGACTGCACAATGCCGCGAATATGGTGATGGCGCAGCGCCTGATTCTGTAGGCCGACCAGTACCGCTTGGACAGCCGCAATCGCAAGCACAGCAAATGCCAGGGCAGAACTTATCGCATGCAGTAAAATGCCCGGTGTCAGGCCAGTATGGCCGCCTTGGTGAGGTAGCCAGGTGGCCGCGATTAGCGCAATGCCAGCCAGTGGGAAAAGCGCAATGCCGGCGTTAAGTACCGGTTTAAATAGGCTGGCCACCAGCACAACATTGACTGCCACCGCCATCAAGAGCGTGGCACTGATGGTAAACCCTGGTAGCAGGCCGGGGGATTGGCCCACCAGTTTGACGACCACGGGAATGTGCAGCAGTAAGCCTAACAAGGCTAACAAGCGCACCATCCCCTGGCGGGGGGGTACGCGCCGAAATAGAGTCATGCCTTGCCAGATGGCGGCAGCGACATAAAAAATAAAAGCGATCGTGGCGAAAGGGAGCGCCTGCATGATGCTATCCGTGCGCCTTGCAGCGCGTTGCTGTGAAAAATCGAACGAACTTGAGTGTGATTACGACAATAACTAATAGATCTACTATAACGAATCCAAGCGGCGTCGCCCAGCCGCTGGTAACTAACGTTAGAGCAATTAGTGAGGGGAGTAATGGCGATGGCGCGGTATCGCTGATTCACCCCATGGAGACTCAAGGCGTGAGCGCGTATAATCTTTTCACTAAATAGTCCAGGGCGTGCGCGCCGACGGCAGTGACGGAGGCAGAGAGGCCCCATGTTCCAGAATCTAAGTGAGCGTCTTTCCCAGACGTTAAAGTCGATTAAGGGTCAGGCTCGCCTGACTGACGACAATATTAAAGATACCCTGCGCGAAGTGCGCCGAGCGCTGCTTGAGGCCGACGTAGCACTGCCGGTCATCAAGGAGTTTATTGAGCGCGTACGCGAGCGGGCGGTAGGCCAAGAGGTCTCTAAAAGCCTTTCGCCAGGCCAGCAGTTCGTCAAAATCGTCCAGCAAGAGCTGGAAGCGATTATGGGCGAAGCCAACGACGGCTTTGTGCTTAAAGGCTCTCCCGCCGTTGTATTGATGGCCGGTCTGCAAGGCGCAGGTAAAACCACTTCTGTGGCCAAGCTGGCCCGCTACCTGCGCGAGCGCGAGAAAAAGAAGGTATTGGTCGTCTCGGCCGACGTCTACCGTCCGGCGGCTATCGACCAGCTGGAAACCCTGGCGAAAGAGGTCGAGGTGGATTTCTTCCCCTCGCGCTCTGATCAACAGCCGGTAGCGATTGCTGAAGCGGCTATTAAGCACGCTAAGATTCAGTTCCACGATGTGGTGCTCATCGATACGGCTGGCCGTCTCGCCATTGATGAAGCCATGATGGCGGAAATCCAGGCGCTGCATAAAGCAGTCTCGCCCCAGGAAACGCTGTTTGTCGTCGATGCGATGACGGGGCAAGACGCTGCCAATACGGCTAAAGCGTTCAGCGAAGCGTTGCCCTTAACCGGCGTCATCCTGACCAAAGCCGACGGTGATGCTCGCGGCGGTGCGGCACTGTCGGTACGCCATATTACCGGCAAGCCCATCAAGTTTATGGGTGTCGGTGAAAAAGTTGATGCATTAGAGCCATTCCATCCAGACCGGGTGGCGTCGCGCATACTCGGTATGGGCGACATGCTGTCGCTGATTGAGGAAGCTGAGCGTACGGTTGATAAGTCCAAAGCCGAACAGCTAGCCAAAAAGGTCAAGAAGGGTGATGGTTTTGACCTGGAAGATTTTCGTGATCAGCTTCAGCAGCTTAAGAAAATGGGCGGTATGGGTGGCCTGTTAGGTAAGCTGCCCGGGATGGGGCAGATGGCTGAAATGGCCCAAGGCCCCGGTCCTGAGAAAGAGCTGGGCAAGCTCGAAGCGCTAATTAATTCGATGACTCCGAAAGAGCGCCGCAAGCCCGATATTATCAACGGCTCGCGCAAGCGTCGTATTGCGGCGGGTGCCGGTCTTCAAGTGCCTGATTTGAACCGTTTGCTCAAACAGCACAAGCAGATGCAGAAAATGATGAAGAAAGCCGGCCAGAAAGGCGGCATGCAAAAAATGATGCGCGGTATGTCCGGCATGATGGGCGGCGGAGGCCCTGGTGGGCCGGGTGGCCCAGGAGGAATGGGTGGCCCTGGTGGCATGGGCGGCATGGGTGGCCCTGGCGGATTGCCCCGTCGCTAGGGCGGCCATATAAAGTGTTGACGCGCTTGGTGAGGTTGACGGCTTGTGAGTTTTCTGGCTATCAGGCTTTCCAAGCCGGGCGCATTTGCGTAGAATGCGGCCTCTTCATGCGTGGG
>NZ_REBQ01000198.1 GCF_007692655.1 Halomonas sp. | reverse complement strand
GCGCGGAAACAGCGCGAAGCGGTGCCAAGGTTGGTATGTGGTGCCGAGGTTGGTATGTGGTGCCGAGGTTGGTACGGTGCCCTTGGGCGTCGTTCCGCCGCCTCCCGCGGGTGCCTCGGATGCTCGTTCCTCGCACCCTCGTTACCACGCGCTACGGTTTGTTCATTAACCATTTAATGTGCATCCATGATGAATCCGTGCCCCATCGTTTTTGCATGGGCTACAGAAATTCATATGTCCACATTTCCCCGTACAGGCACAATTTCGTAGCGCGTGGTAAGCAAAGCGCACCCGCAGCGGCGGCCCGGCGCGGAAACAGCGCATAGCGGTGCCGGGGTTAAGGGGAGTACCAAGAGGAAACAGCGCCGCATGGCGGCGCTAGTCAGCTATTCGGTGAGAGCTTTTTAACTATTAAGCGGGTGCTTTGGTATTCTGCGGGCTGTGCGCTGCGTGTAAGCGGGCGATCAGTTGGTCTTCTAGCGCAAAACGTTCGGTTAGGCCGCGAGCCAGGCGGTCAATCCAGGCGGGTAGCAGGGCAATATTTTTTGCACAGCTAACCTCGTCATTAAAGTCGGTATCGAACTCCAACACCATTTCGGTGGACATTTCTAAACGCTCTAACAGCTTCGCAGCGATCACCAGCGCACTTTCGTCATCAAACGCTTTGGCTTCTTCTGAAAGCTGCGGATAAATTTCAAAGTGACCGGCGCTGATGTAGTCCATTAACTTTTCACTGAACGTATCAATAGGCGCTTTGCTTACCGCTTCCAGCTCTGCATCGCAGGCTTCTTTCAGTTCAATAAAACTGATTAACAGCTGGCGACGCTGGTCGAGCCAGCGGTCGATTAATACGTGCACGCCCCCCCAGCGCTCCAGGGCATTTTTGCAATCTTCGAGCATGGGGCTTTCTCCTTAGCGATACTTTTATAAGTACGAAACTTTTATATGCGCTTATACCTGCGCTTAGCCACTCAGTCTTATGAATAGGCCTAGGTTCGCGCCTCAACCTACCTCTGTCAATCCCAGCAGGCATGGTTTACTTGGTACTTAACATTTATTAATCATAACACTTTGTTCTATAACCAAGGCCTGTTGAATGCACTGATCTCCCGATGAACATTACGTGCCCTGCGCATGTTGAGTACCAGGCCCCCACAGACGCACCCTGCAGGAAATATAGTTTAAGCCTAAACAGTTTATGCTTGAATTTTATACCCGCCTCTTCTACCTTCAAAAAAGAGTAGGTTTTCCTATGGAGAATAAAAATGAAAATCGCGTGCCTCGGTGGAGGGCCTGCCGGCCTCTATTTCGCTATTAGCATGAAACTACATGACCCCTCCCACGAGATTGTGATTATTGAACGCAACCGGGCAGACGATACCTTTGGCTGGGGCGTGGTGTTATCAGACGAAACCTTGGATAACCTGGCCGCGAACGACCCGGTCAGCGCGGAACGCATTCGGGAGCACTTCGCCTATTGGGATGATATTGCGGTTGTACATAAGGGCGTAAAAACGGTCTCTACCGGCCACGGTTTCTGCGGCATCGGCCGTCGCCAGCTGTTGATACTGTTGCAAGAGCGCGCCCGGGAGCTGGGCGTTGAGATGCGCTTTGAAACCGATGCCACTGAAGCCTCCATTGAGCAGTACCGCCAAGAGTATGACCTGGTACTGGCTGCCGATGGCCTTAACTCCCGCACCCGCCAAACCTATGCTGAGCATTTCAAACCCGATATTGATGTGCGGGCGTGTAAATTTGTTTGGCTAGGCACGCACCAGACCTTCAACGACGCCTTTACCTTTATTTTCGAGAAGACCGAACATGGTTGGGTGTGGGCCCATGCGTATCAATTTGATAAGGATACCGCGACCTTTATCGTCGAGTGCAGTGAAGCCACCTGGCAGGCGTTTGGCTTTGGCGAGATGAACCAGCAAGAGTCCATTGCACTCTGCGAACGCATTTTTGCCAAGCATCTTGGCGGTCATGCGCTGATGACCAACGCCAACCACATTCGCGGCTCGGCGTGGATCAACTTTCCACGGGTACTTTGCGAACGCTGGAGCTACGAGAATGTCGTGCTGATGGGCGATGCCGCGGCGACTGCCCACTTCTCAATTGGCTCGGGCTCCAAGCTCGCTCTGGAAAGCGCTATCTCGCTGGCTAACTGCTTACACAGTGAAAGCAGCATGCAAGCCGCCGTCGCTCGCTACGAAGAGGAGCGCCGCTTCGAGGTGCTGCGCTTGCAGTCCGCGGCGCGCAACTCCACCGAATGGTTTGAGCAGATAGAGCGCTACCTGGATCTCGACCCGGTGCAGTTTAATTACTCGCTACTTACCCGCTCCCAACGTATTAGTCATGAGAACCTGCGGGTGCGCGACCCACAGTGGCTGGAGAGCGCCGAGCGCTGGTTTCAGACCCAGGCGGGCAACCCTGGCAGCGCCCGGGCGCCAATGTTTGCCCCCTACCAACTGCGCGATATGACGCTGACTAACCGCGTGGTGGTGTCGCCTATGGCCCAGTACAAAGCCGTAGATGGCTGCCCTACCGATTGGCACTTTAGCCACTACGCCGAGCGGGCCAAAGGCGGCGCGGGCCTGGTGTATACCGAAATGACCTGCGTTAGCCCCACTGGGCGGATTACTCCCGGCTGCCCAGGGCTCTACGCCCCAGAACATGAAACGGCGTGGAAGCGGCTATGTGATTTTGTTCACACGGAAACCAAAGCCAAGCTGTGTGCCCAAATCGGCCACTCCGGCGCGAAGGGTTCTACCCAGCTGGGCTGGCAGGAGATGGACGCCCCCCTTGCCGACGGTAACTGGCCAATAATGGCAGCCTCTGAACTGGCTTGGTCCGCGCGCAACCAAGTGCCCAAAGCCATGGATCGGCGCGATATGGACCGCGTGCGCGATGAGTTCGTTAGCGCCGCCCAGATGGCCGACCGCGCAGGTTTCGATATGATCGAGATTCACGCCGCCCACGGCTACCTGCTCTCATCCTTTATTACCCCGTTGACCAATCATCGTGACGATGAGTATGGCGGCTCGCTGGACAACCGCTTGCGCTACCCACTTGAGGTGATCAACGCCGTGCGCAGCGTTTGGCCCGCCCATAAGCCCCTTTCGGTGCGCATTTCTGCCAACGATTGGTGCGGCGATGAAGGCATTACCCCCGACGACGCGGTGGAGATAGCCAAACGGCTACGGGAGGCAGAGGTGGATATCGTCGATGTCTCTGCCGGGCAAACTTCGACTCAAGCCAAACCGGTGTATGGGCGTATGTTCCAAACGCCCTTCTCTGATCGGATCCGTAACGAGGCATCGATTGCCACCATGGCGGTGGGCAATATTTATCAGGCCGACCATGTGAACTCGATTCTGATAGCTGGGCGTGCGGACTTAGTCTGTATCGCCCGTCCTCACCTGGCTGACCCTTATTGGCTGCTCCACGTTGCCGCTGGTTTGGGGGATGGGGAAGTCGAGTGGCCAGCACCCTATCGGGCAGGTGCAGATCAACTGCAGCGCTTGGCTGAGCGTGGTGAGGGTTGGGTATGACGCAGCTCAAAGACAAGCGGGTGGTGATTACCGGCGGTGGCAGTGGTATCGGTGCCGATATGGCCTTGGCCTTTGCCGAAGCAGGCGCCCAGGTCACGATTACCGGCCGCCGCGAAAGCGCCCTTCAATCGGTAGCGGATCAACATAGTCACCTTGATTTCGCCGTGGTCGATGTCACCGATGAAGCCGCCATGGTGGCGCTATTTGAGGAAATCGGCAGGGTCGATATTGTCATCGCCAACGCAGGCGCCGCAGAGAGCGCGCCGCTCGCCAAGACGTCTTTTGAGCAGTGGCAGCGGATGCTTAACGTTAATCTAAGCGGTGTATTTCTGACTCTGCGCGAAGGCTTGAAACAGTTAAATGACGGCGGGCGACTGATCGCCGTGGCCTCTACCGCTGGCCTGAAAGGCTACGCCTATGTGGGCGCTTACTGCGCGGCAAAGCATGGCGTAGTGGGCTTGGTGCGTTCGCTGGCTGCCGAGACGGCGACTCGAAATATCACCGTTAATGCGCTCTGCCCTGGGTTTACCGACACCCCCTTACTGGCAGCAAGCGTCGATAATATTGTGGCCAAAACCGGCCAATCCACCGAACAGGCCGCTTCCCACTTTGCGTCCACCAATCCTACCGGACGCTTAGTAACACCCGCCGAAGTAACCGCCACCGCCCTATGGCTATGCGGCCCTAACAGCGGCGCGATAAACGGACAGGCAATCTCAATCTCAGGAGGAGAGGTATGACCGCCGAGGGTCTAGGAAAAAGTCTAGGAAAAAACAGCTTAAGCAAGGAGCGCCTGCGCCTATGGCTGCGCATGCTGCGGGTTACCCGCCAGGTAGAGTCGGAGCTGCGTGAACGGCTACGTACCGAGCACGACTCTACGCTGCCCCGCTTCGATGTCATGGCCGCCCTGTATGCCGCCGAGGAGGGTCTGAAAATGAACGAGCTCTCCAAGCGGCTGCGGGTTTCCAATGGCAACGTTACCGGCATTATTGATCGCCTGGTGGAGGATGGCGCCGTGGAGCGTATTGCCATTGAGGGCGACCGCCGCGCTACGCGGGTCTGCCTGACCGTGGCGGGTAGAGACACCTTTAGAGGCATGGCCGTTGAGCATGAGCGCTGGATCAATGCGCTATTTGAGGGGGTGAGCGAAGAGGACGCCCACCATATCGGCGAGTTGCTGCACCGCTTACCCGCTACTCCTAACGATGCACATTAATCACCGACAGGCGAGAACAACAATATGAAGAGTATGGCTGGCTTAACCCCCGAGCACTTTATCTGGGAAATGAGAGACGGAGTCGCCGTGATTCGACTCAATCGCCCGGAGCGCAAAAACCCGCTGACCTTTGAGAGCTACGCTGAGCTGCGCGATACCTTTCGCGACTTGGTCTACGCCTCGGATGTGCACGCCGTGGTGTTTACCTCCAACGGTGAGAACTTCTGTTCCGGCGGTGATGTGCATGAAATTATCGGCCCCTTGGTAGGCAAGGATATGAAAGGCCTGCTCGAATTCACCCGCATGACCGGCGATTTGGTCAAAGCCATGCTCAACTGCGGCAAGCCGATAATTGCCGCTGTGGACGGCATTTGCGTGGGGGCGGGGGCGATTATCGCCATGTCCTCGGATATTCGCTTTGCCACCCCCCGCGCCAGCACGGCCTTTCTGTTCACCCGTGTGGGTTTAGCGGGTTGCGATATGGGTGCCTGCGCGATGCTGCCGCGCATTATCGGCCAAGGCCGTGCGGCAGACCTGCTCTACAGCGGCCGCAGCATGAGCGCCGAAGAGGGCCTGCAGTGGGGCTTTTACAACCGAGTGGTCGAGCCGGAATCCCTTGAAGAGGACGCCATCGCCTACGCTACCCGCCTGGCTAACGGCCCTACCTTTGCCCACAGCATTACCAAAACCCAGTTAAACCAGGAGTGGTCCATGAGCCTGGAGCAGGCCATCGAATCGGAAGCCCAGGCCCAGGCGATCTGCATGCAAACCAATGACTTTGCCCGCGCCTACCACGCCTTTGTAGCCAAACAAAAACCTGAGTTTAAGGGGGACTAATGAGCGACAAAAGCTTTCTAACGTGGCCCTTCTTTGAGGCTAAACATCGCGAACTCTCCGAGCAGCTTGAGGCGTGGTGCCGCGCAGAGCTGCCCCGCGACCACAGCGATGTGGATGCCACCTGTATTCAGTTAGTGCGCGACCTGGGCAAAGCGGGCTTTTTAAAAGGCACTGCGGGTGAGCATATCGATGTGCGCAGCCTCTGCCTGATTCGCGAAACCCTGGCCCGCCACGACGGTCTGGCAGATTTCGCATTTGCCATGCAGGGCTTGGGCACCGGTGCGATCAGCCTGTATGGCAGCGATGAACAGAAGCAGTGGCTGGACAGAACGCGCCGTGGAGAAGCCCTTTCCGCCTTTGCCCTTAGCGAGCCACGCTCGGGGTCTGATGTAGCCCAACTGGATACCACCGCCGTGCGCGACGGCGATAGCTACCGTTTGAATGGCGAAAAGACCTGGATCTCTAACGGTGGTATTGCCGATCTCTATACGGTCTTCGCCCGCACCGGTGAAGGCCCCGGCGCCAAAGGACTTTCCGCCTTTTTGGTTCCTGCTGATACCCCAGGGCTGGAAATTCGTGAACGCTTGGAATCGGTGGCGCCGCATCCACTAGCAAGGCTGGGCTTTAACGATATGGTGCTGCCTGCCAGCGCCCTGATCGGCCAGCCGGGTCAGGGGTTTCGAATTGCCATGTCAGTGCTGGACGTTTTCCGCTCCACGGTAGGCGCCGCCGCGCTAGGCTTCGCCCGCCGTGCGCTGGAAGAGTCACTGTCTCGCAGCCGCTCTCGCGAGCTGTTTGGCGCTACCCTTTTCGATCTGCAAATGGTGCAGGGTCACTTGGCCGATATGGCACTCAATGTGGATGCCGCCGCCCTGCTGGTGTATCGCGCCGCCTGGACTAAAGATCAGGGCGCCGAGCGGGTAACTCGCGAAGCGGCCATGGCCAAGCTGTTTGCCACCGATCAGGCCCAACAGGTGATTGATCAGGCGGTACAGCTCCACGGCGGTGACGGCGTTCGTAAAGGTCATATTATCGAAAGCCTCTACCGGGAAATTCGTGCGCTGCGAATTTATGAAGGCGCTTCCGACGTTCAAAAAGTAGTCATCGCCCGCAGCATGCTCGCGGAGGAGTAGTCTGCCAAAAACCACGTAGCAGTCACCAAAACAATAAAACACAACGCCAGACACCGTATCCCTGATAACGCCTCACGTAGAGGCGTCGTCAGGAATAAACAACGATACCAAATACGGAGGTTGGTCATGTATACCCAGACGGCT
>NZ_REBQ01000067.1 GCF_007692655.1 Halomonas sp. | reverse complement strand
GTATTTGAAACTGTATTTGAAACCCAGAAAGGGAATAACTGATGGTAGACGCTTCTGAATACGAATATGACCTTCTGGTTATCGGTGCCGGCTCGGGTGGCGTTCGTGCTGCCCGAATGGCATCAGCCACCGGCGCGAACGTCGCCATTGTAGAAGATCGCTACCTAGGTGGCACCTGCGTCAATGTTGGCTGTGTGCCTAAGAAACTTTACTCCTATGCGGCACATTTCCATGACAGTTTTGATGATGCAGCTGGCTTTGGTTGGCAGTTGCCGGAGCCTGCTCGTTTTGATTGGGCAACCCTGCGCGACAATAAGATCAGCGAAATTAAGCGTCTTAACGGTATTTACCAGCGCTTGCTCGAAGGTGCTGGGGTCACACTGTTTAACGCCCGCGCAACGGTTGTTGACGCCCATACCGCTGTATTAAAGAACGGGCAGGGTGATCTCACCGTGACCGCACAGAAGATCCTGCTGGCGACGGGTGGATGGCCCTGGGTTCCTGAGTTCCCGGGCAGCGAACACGCGTTGGATTCAAACCAGATTTTTGATCTGGCTACTTTTCCTAAGCGTTTTCTGGTGCTGGGGGGAGGCTATATTGCCGTTGAGTTCTCGAGCATCTTCAACGGGTTGGGCAGCGAGACACACCTGATCTATCGAGGCGAGCTGTTTTTGAAAGGATTTGATCAACAGGTACGCGAATTTACCTGTGCTGAAATGGAGCGTAAGGGCGTTAATCTTCATTTCAACACCAATATTGAGCGTATTGAGGCGACAGGAAATGCTTATAACGTTTATCTGACGTCGGGTGAAGTGCTCGAAGTAGACGTCGTGCTTGCTGCCACTGGCCGTAAAGCAAATATCAACGGTTTGGGGCTCGAGACGCTTGGTTTGACGCTAGACGAGCAAGGTAAGCTGCCCGTTAATGAGCGTTTTGAGACAGCAATACCGTCGGTACTTGCGCTAGGTGATTTAACTGCAGGACCTGAGTTAACGCCGGTTGCACTGGCTGAAGCAATGCAGCTAGTCGATCATCACTTTACCGATACGGTACCTAAGTCACTGGATTACAGCACCATTCCTACCGCCGTTTTTTGCCATCCAAACATAGGGACAGTGGGGCTTTCTGAAGAAGCGGCCCGGGAAAAATTTGCTAATATTCGTGTTTATTGCACAGATTTTCGCGCTATGAAGCACACCCTATCGGGTAGCCAAGAACGTACATTAATGAAGTTGATTGTCGATGATGCCACCGATGTTGTGGTGGGTGCGCATATGGTTGGCGAGGAGGCTGGAGAGGTCATACAGGGGATAGCCATTGCTGTAAGGGCGGGCCTTACTAAACACGATTTTGACCGCACGGTAGGTATCCACCCGACTGGCGCGGAGGAGTTTGTGACGCTGCGGACATTAACCCGCACCTAAGCATTTCTGCCTGTAAGAATTTGTGCCAGACCTGACGAGAAGCCTGTATAGAAGAGGTGGGGGGTAGCATCGCCAGCCTAAACTGGCAATGGCTTACCCTCTCTACCTATAACAAAAAATTATGGAAATTGAGGCGCTGAATAATATGGCTTTTGAATTGCTCATAATCAGCTGTTATAATAGGGACCAAATTCGCCACTGCGAAGCATAACTATGAGTATACCCACGCCACCTTTTACTCCCTCTGCTGACCTTGCGCGGCCAACAGTGGCAGATGCAGTGGTTGGTCATGCGGAAACGCCTTTGTACATTCGTAAGCCCAATGCAGATGACGGCTGGGGTATTTATGAGTTAGTGAAGGCCTGCCCGCCATTGGACGTAAACTCTGCTTACGCTTACTTGTTATTGGCTACGCAGTTTCGCGACACATGTGCAGTTGCGACCAACGAAGAGGGTGAAATCGTTGGCTTCGTCTCGGGCTATGTGAAAGACAATGCACCAGATACCTACTTCTTATGGCAGGTTGCGGTGGGTGAAAAAGCCCGTGGTACGGGCCTGGCAAGACGCTTGGTTGAAGCCATTATGTCCCGCCCTGAGCTCGATGACGTACACCATTTAGAAACAACGATTACACCCGACAACTTGGCCTCATGGGGCTTGTTTCGCCGCTTGGCGGCGCGCTGGCATGCTCCTCTTAATAGCCGTGAATACTTTTCTACCGAACAGCTCGGAGGAGAGCATGATCCGGAAAACCTGGTCCGTATTGGTCCCTTTCAAACAGGCCGCTTCTAATTAGCTAGCTATCGCTACCTAGATTTTCTGTTTTCCCGCTCATGTTGCTTCGGGCTATTTTCGCCTGCATATAGGCATATTGATCAACCTAGGAGGTCGCAAATGCAGACCCAGACGCTAGAACGCATGGAATCCAATGTGCGTACTTATTCACGTTCATTTCCGGTGGTGTTCACTAAAGCGCAAAATGCGCGCCTCACCGATGAGAACGGTCGTGAGTACATTGATTTCCTGGCCGGCGCGGGCACCCTAAACTACGGCCACAATAATCCGCACATGAAACAGGCCATGATCGATTACCTGGCGACTGACGGTGTCGTTCATGGCTTGGATATGTGGACCAATGCCAAGCGCGAGTATTTAGAGACGTTAGAAGAACTCATCTTTAAACCGCGCGGCCTAGACTATAAAGTGCATTTGCCTGGGCCCACCGGCACCAATGCGGTAGAAGCCGCTATACGTTTGGCCAGAGTAGCTAAAGGTAGGCACAACATTGTGACCTTCACCAATGGGTTCCACGGCGTCACCATGGGCGCGTTGGCGACGACAGGCAATCGGAAGTTCCGAGAGGCTACGGGGGGTATTCCTACCCAGGGCGCTAGTTTCTTGCCGTACGATGGTTACATGGGTGAGCACACCGACACCTTGGACTACTTTGAAAAACTGCTTGGTGACAAGTCTGGTGGTCTGGATGTTCCTGCAGGGGTCATCATTGAAACAGTGCAAGGCGAGGGCGGTATCAACGTCGCAGGCTTGGATTGGTTGAAGCGTTTAGAAAGCATCTGCCGGGCACACGATATCCTATTGATCGTGGATGATATCCAGGCAGGTTGTGGTCGTACGGGCAAGTTCTTTAGCTTTGAGCATGCAGGCATTACGCCTGATATTATTACCAACTCGAAATCGCTTTCTGGTTTTGGCCTGCCGTTTGCACATGTGTTGATGCGTCCTGAGCTAGATAAGTGGAAACCCGGGCAGTACAACGGAACGTTCCGGGGCTTCAGCTTGGCAATGGTCACTGCTACCGCAACGTTAAAAAAATACTGGAGTAATGATACGTTTGAGCGTGACGTCCGTCGTAAAGGGCGTATTGTGGAGGAACGCTTTCAAAAGCTGGCGGCACTGCTGACTGAAAATGGTATGCCAGCTTCTGAGCGTGGTCGCGGCCTGATGCGTGGCATTGACGTAGTATCGGGTGACATAGCAGACAAAATCACCAGTAAAGCATTCGAGCACGGCCTGGTAATCGAAACCAGCGGTCAAGACGGTGAGGTGGTCAAATGCCTGTGTCCGTTGACTATCACTGACGAAGACCTGCTGGAAGGCCTGGATATTCTCGAAATGTGTGTTAAAGCTGTTGCCAGTGAGTAATTTGTCGCTACGATGAAGGTTGAGTAAGCAGTTCGGTAGCCTCTGATTAATGCAGTACGGCCAAGCGCAATCGTTAGTCAGAGGTTTCCTAGCTCAGTGCCTTCAGTTTAAAGGATACTGCGGTTGGTTATTTCTAGCCGCTTCAAACGGAGTACTCCCTATGATCGTTCGTAATATCGAAGAAGCTCGCCAGACCGAACGTTTGGTAACCGCTGAAAATGGAAACTGGGACAGTACACGCTTGGTGTTAGCCAGTGATGGTGGAAACTTCTCATTTCACATTACACGCATTTTTGAGGGCACAGAAACACATATTCACTACAAGCACCATTACGAGTCGGTTTACTGTATCGAAGGGGAAGGTGAGGTAGAAACGCTTGCTGATGGCAAGATCTGGCCTATCAAGCCTGGCGATATTTACATTCTTGACCAGCATGATGAGCATCTTCTTCGTGCACATAAAACCATGCATTTAGCATGTGTCTTTACACCGCCTATTACGGGCAATGAAGTTCACCAGGAAGACGGTTCTTACGCGCCATCTGAGTAACTTCATGCAAAAGATGTAGAAAAGGAAAAGCAGCCTTGCCAAGAGCAGGCTGCTTTTTTTAGGCACTGATTTTTGCGTACTGATTTTTACATACTGTTTTACGTACAGCGGCTTAATTCATCACTTTACGCCATTACGATGGCCCGGTTTGTTCAAAAATTAGCGTAATCTCGCCAAGCGTCAAACCAAATTTACGCATAGATGTCCTATTGATTAATCGGCCATCTGGCTGCAAATACATCCAATCGTCCATGGTGAAAGTGATCATACGGCCGCTGATTTCAATTTCCAGTGGATAGCGCATGTGAAACGCGTGTCCGTACTGACGAGCCTCAACGGGTTCTTGTACGTCATTGGCGGTGCCAATCCAGTGGTGTTCATCGATTCGTTCGAATGTCCAAACTCGACGATCGGTCTCGCCATCCGAGAATACAAAGGCTTCATCTAAGGTTAGCGTGTTGTTTTCATAGGTACCTTCTATGTCTACGGTGAAACGTCGCTGTACCTCTCCAGAGTAATCCTGCACCATGCCCCATGCTCGTGTGGTGCCAGTGAAGTATTCGGCTATATCCAGCCTGGGTTCAGATTCAGCGTAGTCTTCAATGTCTACACCGGCGCAGCCAACCAACAGGAGTAGAAGGGTGAAACAGGCAAAACGCAGTGATCGAGTCATGTAGGCATTTCCTGTATGAATGTTAATTGCCGTATAATGATGGTAGAGATTTCTCGTAGCATAAAACACCCAATCCGGCATGGCTACTGTCAGTTCGCTGGGTTCGCTTAATATATATTATGTTAAATCAGATGGATGGATGTTCAAAAAACTCTCTGACGTTGGACACTAGTCCTCCTTCTCCTTATCATTCTTCCACTTATTGTCTAAGGATATCCCCTGTTATGCGCCCAGGTGTTTTGTGGCTAATGGCTGGCTTGTCGCTTTCGATCGCTGGCTGTGCTGTAACCCAGCCGGAATCTAATGAACCACCGCCATTAAGCGAGGCATCGTTTAATGCTCGCATCCTGGAACTGGAAAGTCAGTTTACTCAGCAATGTAATAGCCACTCTGAATTGCAGACGCGTCAGTTAACTCAGCAGCAGGCGCTGACCGCCGATGTGCGTGAAGTTGGCAGCCTCCTGCGCTATCTGCGTCAAGATGTTCAACAGCTAGACACACGCAGTGAAGAGCCCGTTGTTATACGTGAAGAGTGTGCCGTTGATGATGTCTTGACCACCAAAACCCTGGTAGGTCGCAGTGAGTGGGTGGGATTGTCAAGCATTGGCACTTATTTAAAGGCACGCGTTGATTCGGGTGCCAACACCTCGTCACTATCTGCATCCGACATTACGCGTTTCGAGCGTGACGGTGAGGATTGGGTGCGCTTCAAGCTAGCGCTGACCGATGACGATGTTGTCGTTGAATCTGTGCGTGGTGAGTGGATAGAAGCCCCCATTGAGCGTCGGGTACGTATTGTTCAAGCCTCAGGTGAGGCTTCGCGCCCTGTTATTTCCCTACTAATGACATTAGGTCCAATTAGTGAAAATGTCGAGTTTACCCTCAATGATCGTTCCCACTTAGATTACCCCGTCCTGCTCGGTAGACGTTTTTTGCTAGACATCGCCTTAATCGATGTGGCTGAAACTTATCTACACGATCGCCCAGAGTTCCCGGGTGGCGAGCCAGCCGAACAAGCTGCCGAAGATGAAGCAGTTGATGACGACGATAGCGAAGAATAACTTGTTCACCCCTGGCGTTTTACGCAGAAAGGAATCTCCATGTCACGGTTAATGTTTTATATTATTGTCGGCTTTCTGCTGGTGGCGGGTATCGCCACCAGCGTGCATCGCCATGTGCAGTTTGAAATACCTTGGCTGCCCGGCGAGCAGCGCCAAGTGTGGGAAATTGAAGCTGTTATTACGTTTAATGGTCAGGATGGCCCTGTCCAAGTCGATATGGCGCTGCCCTCTCATCAAGCTGGCTACCGTGTATTAACCGAGAACACAGCTTCATCAGGTTACGGGCTGGCCTATCGTGCGGACGAGTTAGGCCGCTCTGCCCAGTGGACGATTAGAAACGCTTCAGGTGGCCAACAGTTGTATTACTCTGTGCAAATGCTGGTGTCCCAGGACGCGCGTGCCCCAGTACAGACACCGCCTGAGCCAACATCAGTAACGCCTTGGCAAAGTCCCTATGACTCCGCTGCCAGCCAGCTGATTGATCAGGCCTGGGCCCGCAGCGCTAATAACGCAACGTTTGCTCGGGAGTTGATTCGTGATGTAAACGGTAACCGGCAGGGAGAGAATGCTCGTCTATTATTGACCCAAGAAGACCCCGCCGCCCTGGTGGTGCGCTTGCTGAATCAAGCGGACGTCTCTGCGCGGGAAGTCAGTGGTTTAATGCTGGAAGATGGTCGCCGCCGGCAAACCCTAAGCAGCTGGATTCAGGTGTTTAACGAAGACGGCAGCGAGTGGACAATCTTTCACCCTATCACGGGCGAACAAGGACGGCCGGATAACCTTTTACTGTGGGAAACCGGCGGCCGCGCAGTGCTGGAAGTACAGGGAGGCACCAATTCACGCGTGACCTTCTCAATGATGACCCATGACCAGCCGGCATCAGCGGCAGTTCGTAACCATTACTCTGACGACACGCTGCTGAACTTCTCCATTCACAGTTTACCGCTGGAAGAGCAAGCGTTATTCCAAACGATCTTGCTGATTCCTATTGGTGCGCTGATGGTTGTCCTTTTACGTGTGTTTGTCGGTATTAAAACATCCGGTACTTTTATGCCGGTATTGATCGCCCTCGCCTTCATTCAGACCACCCTTCTGACGGGCCTTATTGGCTTCTTACTGATCGTTGCTATTGGTTTGATTATTCGCAACTACCTGTCTTATTTGAATCTGCTGTTGGTGGCCAGGGTGTCGGCGGTCATCATAACGGTGATTGCGATTATCTCTATTTTTACGGTGCTGGCTTACCGCATGGGGCTCAGTGCAGGGTTAACGATCACGTTCTTCCCGATGATCATCCTTGCCTGGACCATTGAGCGGATGTCGATTCTTTGGGAGGAGGAAGGTCCAAAGCAGGTGTTGATCCAGGGTGGCGGTAGCTTGATAACGGCTGTTCTTGCTTATTTGGCGATGAATAACCCGTGGATACGTCACATCACGTTCAACTTCCTGGGTGTTCAATTGATCTTGATGGCGTTGATTTTGCTGTTGGGTAATTACACCGGGTATCGGCTATTAGAGTTACGCCGCTTCAAACCAATTACTGATGACGAGAAACCATCATGAGTTGGTTGAAAAATTGGACCTGGCCGACGCGTTTGCGCGACAAAGGTATCATTGGCATGAACCGGCGCAATATTCGCTATATTGGCCGCTATAACAATCGCCGCTTATACCCGCTAGTCGACGACAAGCTCAAGACCAAATTGCTGGCTCAACAGTATGGAATCACGACGCCAAAATTGATTGGTACCGTGACCACTCAATTTGGGGTTAAGCACATCGGTGAAATGCTCACTGGCCACGCAGGCTTTGTTATTAAGCCTGCCAAAGGCAGCGGCGGCAAAGGCATTCTGGTCATAGAAAAGGTCGAAGATAATAACTTTATCAAGCCAAGTGGTATGAAGCAGACCCTTGTCGATATTGAGCGGCACGTCTCTAATATTCTTTCAGGGCTTTACTCGTTAGGTGGTTCCCCTGATGTAGCAGTGATTGAAACACTGATTAATTTTGATGAAAGCCTGATGGACTACACTTATGAGGGTGTTCCTGATATCCGGGTTATTATCTTTAAAGGCTATCCCGTGATGGCCATGATGCGTCTCTCTACCGCTGCATCCGATGGCAAAGCGAACTTGCACCAAGGCGCGGTTGGCGTAGGCTTAAACATTGCCACAGGGGTTGCACTGCGTGCGGTTCAATTTGATCGACCATGTTTTAGTCACCCTGACACAGGCCATGACTTAGCAAGCCTAGTGGTTCCTCAGTGGGAAACACTGCTCAACTTGGCAGCAGGCTGTTATGAAATGACGGGGTTAGGCTATCTGGGGACCGATATGGTGCTAGACCGCGAGCATGGCCCCATGTTGCTTGAACTCAACGCCCGCCCTGGTTTGGCGATTCAAATGACCAATGGTGAAGGTTTGCGTCGCCGGCTTGACCTTATTGAGCGCCAACCTGACGGTGTGCCCGTCAAGCAGCGAGTGGCATTTGCCCAACACCATTTTGCCCGCCAAAGTGAGCTGGTAGACAGCGCGGATAAAAGCTCTGACACCTCCTCTGCTAGCGCGTAGACTGGGCCTTATAAAGAAAGGTCTCAGTCATATATAAAGCTAGGATTTGTGCGAAAAGTCGCTGAGCGCAAGGAGTTTTCGTACAGAGCCTAAGGTGTAAAAGCTTGGTGTGTAACAGCACAGCTTAATAACGTCCAATGAGTTGCCCATGAACCACGCAAATACACTACTGCAACAGGCTGAATCCCAGTGCCATATTCGTGGGGTAAGATTTACTCCTATCCGGCGGCGAGTACTTGAGCTGATTGCCGAAAATGGCGGTGGACTCAAAGCGTATGATCTATTAGATAAGCTTTCCACCGAACACGCAGCGGCCCGCCCACCGACGGTGTATCGCGCGCTTGAGTTTTTAATTGATCAGGGGCTCGTACACCGTATTGAGTCGCAAAACTCCTATGTGGCGTGCGCTTGCCCTGAACACGTGCATGGTTTTCAGCTGCTTATTTGCCGCCAGTGCGGCTATGTGGAAGAGCTGCATTTAGATGAGATTAGCGAACAGTTGGCGGGGTTGGCGCAACGGCAAGGGTTTAAGGTTGAGCGCCAAACCATTGAGCTTTTGGGGCTTTGCCAGGACTGTCGAACAGCAAGCGAGTAAATTGTATGACCCGTTTTGACCAAGTCGCACCGGATGCGCTATTCAAACAGCTAGAGCGTGCAACGCCAGAAGATAGCTTACCCGCTACATCTACCCTGCTTTTGGCGGCGCGTTTTAATGCCGCTGGTCTGATTCCTGCCATTGCCCAGCAGCACGACACTAAAGAAGTGTTGATGATGGCGTGGATGAATCGCCAAGCATTGGAAGAGACATTAAGCACTCATCGTGTCTGCTATTACTCGCGCTCCCGTGAAAAACTGTGGCGTAAGGGTGAGTCATCGGGCCAGCAGCAGCAACTCATCTCCGCTGCGCTTGATTGCGATGGCGACACGGTACTGCTTCAAGTGGAACAAACAGGCCCCGCTTGTCACACTGGGCGACGCAGCTGCTTCTACATTGCCGTCGATGAAACCCAGGCGTCGATTAATAGCCTCCCCCTGATAGACCCTGATGAGCTATACGCTAAAAAAGGCGGAGTTTAGTGATGTCTCTTGGAGGTCAGTGATGGGTTCCAGTTTAAGCGGCTTGTTAAGAACAGCGGTGATGAAGCTCATGATCGGCTGTGTGAAAGTTTACCAATATACACTCAGCCCCTTGCTGGGTCCGCGCTGCCGTTTTTGGCCCAGCTGCTCGTCCTACGCGATAGAAGCTATTCAGGTGCATGGGCCATTAAAAGGCGGCTGGATGGCGGCGAAACGGATTGTGAAATGCCACCCTGGCCATCCCGGCGGTATGGATCCGGTTCCTGGCGGGCGTAGCGAACAGCTTTGCCATGAAGACGATGAGGAGAACAACAAGCAAGCGTCTCCGCCCTCTTGCTGTGACCACCATTCACGCTAAATGCTAGCGCCCTATTCGTTGATGCGTTACTGACGTTTATGCGCCTCTAACGTCTATACGTCACTAACTACGTTGTGCAACCTGATAAATTTTCTCAAGCATGGCATGCAGGCCGTTGCTGCGCGTGGGCGAAAGATGCTTATCCAGTCCCAGGTCGGCTAAAAAGTGCGGTTCGGTGGCGCATATTTCAGCCGCCGTGCGCTCGCTGTAGATTCTAATAAGAATGGCAATTAGGCCGGAAACAATAGCCGCATCTGACGTCGCTTTGAATACTAATTTGTCGCCCGCCTCTTCATGACGCATCCATACGTTCGACTGGCAGCCCTGTATTTTATACTCTTCCGTTTTCCAATCCTCTGGAAACTCAGGTAGTTGCTTGCCCATGTCGATAATATATTGATAACGATCCATCCAGTTATCAAATATCTCGAAATCTTCGATCAGCTCTTGCTGGGCCTGCTCGGCGCCGGAAGTGCTCATGATATTTCCTTTTCGATGGTTTAGTAATAGCAATTAACTGCCCCCATTATAACGGCTCAGCGGTGGCTATAGGGAGTCGTCAGAACGTAAATTGCTTAAACGATGGCGCTGCTGTTCGCGATGCCATTCACTATCTTCGGTGTGTAAATAGCGAGAAGTAGTGTCGAGTCGGGCATGGCGAGCACTTTCCGCTAAATGCCGCAGGCTTATTCCCGACTGGGCTTGGTGAGTAATCGAGGTGTGCCTTAGCCAGTGGGGAGTTGCTTGGCGCAATGCGGTCACATGCTCCGGGGGACCGTTAGACACTTCCAGCACTTCTGCCGCCTGCTGGAACGTCCCTCGAATAAGCCGGTAAAGTTGGTTATGCCCCAGGCCGCGCTTTCTATCCAGGGCGCGTAATACCGGTGTCTCAGCTTCTAACTGGCTAGGTAGCTCCGTGAGATCCAGCACTTTGCGCCACTGGCGAAGGCAGTCCAGCATGTCTTCCGGAAGAGGAATTCGTGCCACCTTGCTCCCCTTGCCTATGACACTCCACCACCAGCGTCCTTCACTGCGCTGAAAATCCCCCATGCGCGCATCTGCCATTTCGCTTATTCGCGGAGCAAGTAAATAAGCAAAGCCAAAGATAAAGCGCCGCCGGGCGTGTTCGAAATAGGCTCGGCTGCCCTCCTCTGCTGCGATGGGGTTATTTAGCCACTGCCATAACCAAGCCCATAGATCGCTTTCCAGGTAGCGCTCAATGCGGGGTGTTTGGTTATTCAAGCGCCGTGATTTATCGCGCATTAAGCGAAACGGGTTATGGCTCACCCACCCCGCTTCTACCAACCAGGCAAACATGCCCTGCAGTATGACCAGGCTTTGTCGTCGGCTGCTAGGGGCTAGCGCATCGCGAAATGGTCGCCATGCCGGGTGGGCGCGCGGCTTGGAGGGCCCAACCCACTGCTCTCTGGGCTTTGGATCCGCTAGAAAAATCTCAAACCGACGCAGCATTTCTCGGTTGACGTCTGCCAGCGTAAGCCGTTGGTCGATTAACCATAAGAGAAGTCTTTCTGACTCGCGACGGTAAGCCTTCCAGGTTTGTGGGCTGTCACTATATTCCGCTAGCCATCCCATCACCGCCTGAGCATCGTTTTGGGCAGTAATCCTGCTCACTGACTCCCCTGCTAGGGCAATATCAAGGGATACAGGCTTTATCCCACTGGTTGTTCCCTCGTCCGGCATCTAAGTACCTTTTTTGAAGCGATTAATTTTAAGCGATCAATGTATATCTAGTTAAGGGTGACCTTTCGAGCTAAGTGTGGCGCTGTGCTGATAAAAATTCAAGATAATACGGGTAATCTTGAATTTATACATCATGGTGTAAATAAAATTACGTATTACATAATACGTAATTATTGCCTTTTGGTGCAGTAGCCTCGACAATAGTTGGCTATAAAGCTTTTAAGAAAAGAAAGCTCTCAAGAAAAGGATGCCAAGATGGCGCGTAGCGGTATTCAATACAGTGATGTTCAGCACGCTATCGATACGCTGCTTACCCGAGGTGATACGCCTAGCGTTCAGCGTATTCGTGATGTGTTAGGTACCGGCAGTTTCACAACGATTAGTGAACACTTTCGCCAGTGGCGCAGCGAGCGTGAGAAAAATCGCGATGTACCTCCGCCTAAAGGCATGCCCGAGGTGGTAGTGGCATTGGCCAGTGAGCTATGGCGTGAGGCGCAAGAGGTGGCTAATCAGACGCTGCTCCACTACCGCGAAGAAGCTGATCGTCAAGTCGAAGCGGCCCACCTCAAAGTTGAGGCGTCTACTCAACAGGCCGCTAACGCTGAACAGCGTGAAGGCGCTATTGCCGAGCACTTGCGTCATGTTGAGCAGCGCATGGAAGCGTTGAATCGAGAGCTGGCCGCCAGTCAAACAAGTGAAAGTCACTGGCGTCAGATAGCTGAAGAGTCGCGCAAGGAAGCCAGCCAGCTGCAGCAGGGTCAGCAGCAGTTAGCGTCTCAACTGGAAGAGAACGCCCGAGCCCATGAGGCTGAGCTAAAACAGCAGCAGGCAGTGTTCGAAAAGCGCATCTCTCAGGAGGAGCAGCGCCACGAAGCGGCAGAGGGAAGGCTAATGGCAATGCTGGATGCGGCCCAGCAGACCCGCGCACAGGAAGAGAAAACTTATCAGAAGCGTCTACAGCAGGGTGAGCAACGGATTGAGGCATTAAGCCAAGAGACCAAGGCGAAGCAGCAGGCCATGCATCAGTTGCAGGTAGAGATTAGCCAGCGTGAGCAACAGCTTAATGAAGCCCAGAGGCAAAACAGTGACCTTGTAGAGCGGCACCAGGCGTTAACCGAGCAGTTGGCTGAAGCGCAGACCGCACTCAAGCAACAAGCAAAGGCACATGCCCAGCGTGAAGCCGAGCAGGAAAAAGAGTTGCAGGAAGCATGGCAGGAGAAGTTGTGGCAGCGCATGGAGACGCTGCAACAGCAGCTAGCCGACCTGCCAATCTCTTTAGCTAATAAGGAATCCGATAGCCATCAGTAAACAGCCACCCAAATGAATGACCACCTCGTTTGAGGTGGTCATGGAGAGCAGCGCAAAGCCTTAGCGCCGGTGTCCGCCGCTCACCCGCGCTGGCAATGCATTAGCGTAATACACGGCATTAGCGGTAATACGCGTTAGTCGTGTCGCTGTGATCGGTGACGTCGCGAATGCCGGCAAGTTCTGGAATGCGCTCCATCAGCGTCTTCTCAACGCCATCTTTCAGGGTTAAGTCGACCGCAGCACACCCCTGGCAGCCGCCGCCAAAGGCTAGGATGGCGTACTGCTCTTCGGTGAGCTCTACCAGTTTGATCTCGCCACCGTGGGCCGCCAAGCCTGGATTGATTTCGCTATAAAGCACGTAATTAACGCGATCTTCCAGCGGGCTATTAGCATTCACCTTGGGCATCTTGGCGTTGGGCGCTTTAATGGTCAGCTGGCCGCCCATGCGGTCAGCGTTAAAGTCCACCACCGCCTCTTCCAAAAAGGCCAAGCTGTTTTTATCGAGAAATACATTGATTTTCTCGAGCTCCAGCGTGACATCAGTAGGCTCTTCTTCACCGGGGCGGCAGTACGCCAAGCAGGTTTCCGCATAGGGAGTGCCCGGTTGAGTAATGAAAATACGTACAGCAATGCCTTCGACGTTCTGCTTCTCTAGCAGTTCGGCCAAGTACTCTTGCGCACTATCTGTAATATCAATACCTTGGGTATCAACGTTAGTCACTGTTTCGCTAGTCGTGGTCATGAGGGCTGTCTTCCTCCCGTGGTAGTGGCGGCGCCACTTCACATGTCATTTGTTACTATGGTAAGCAAAACGGCGCGCCGACACAATCCCGAGTATTTTAGTAGGCTATTTCGCAGGCTGCTCGCTATTTATTTACCCATACTGACCTGATTGGGTTAATTACCTTTTCAAATGCTGTCCATAGCCACCTCAGAGGGCGCCTTTTGCTATCCCTTTTGATATAATTGCGCGCCTCTTAACGACAGATGCTGTTTTTCCGACGATAACAATATTCCCTTTGACGACTGTGACGCTGGAGAACTCCCCCTGCCATGGCTGATAGCGCTTTGACCGCAACACTTACCCAACGCCTTGCCCAACGCATCCTGATTTTGGATGGCGGCATGGGCACCATGCTGCAGAATGCCCAGTTGAGCGAGGAAGACTTTCGCGGCGAGCGGTTCAGCGACTGGCCCTCAGATCTCAAAGGCAATAACGATTTGTTGGCGCTCACCTGCCCCGATGTGGTTGCGCGTATTCACCGCGACTATTTAGAGGCCGGTGCAGACATCATTGAAACCAATACCTTTAACAGCACCCAACTGTCGCAATCCGATTACGGCATGGAAGCGCTGGTAGTGGAACTCAACCGTGAGTCAGCGCGCCTTGCCCGTGAGGTATGCGATGCAGTGGCGGCTGAAACCGGTATTCCCCGCTATGTGGCAGGCGTTTTAGGCCCTACCTCCCGTACTGCGTCACTGTCGCCGGATGTTAACGATCCGGCCAAGCGTAACGTCACCTTTGATGAGCTGCGCGAGAACTACTACGAAGCCGCTGAAGCGCTGATTTCAGGCGGCGCCGATCTGATTATGATCGAAACCATTTTTGATACGCTTAACGCCAAAGCGGCGATCTATGCCCTTGAAGAGCTATTTGATGACCGTGGCGAACGTTTGCCCGTCATGATCTCCGGTACGATTACCGATGCTTCGGGGCGTACGCTTTCAGGCCAAACCACAGAGGCGTTCTGGAACTCTATCCGCCACGCTCAGCCGTTGTCAGTGGGCTTGAACTGCGCGCTGGGCGCTGAAGAGCTACGGCCCTATCTTGAAGAGCTCTCTACTAAAGCCGACACCTTCGTTTCTGCCCACCCTAACGCTGGGTTGCCCAACGAGTTTGGTGAATACGACCAAACCCCTGAAGAGATGTCTGAGATTGTCAGTGAGTTTGCGGCAAGCGGTCTGGTCAATATCATTGGCGGCTGCTGTGGCTCAACGCCTGAACATATTCGCGCCATTGCCGACTCTGTGCGAGATATGCCGCCGCGGGTCATTCCTGAACGCAGCCGCGCCTGCCGCCTTTCCGGCCTTGAGCCCTATAACATTGAGGCAGACTCTCTGTTTGTGAACGTTGGTGAGCGTACCAATGTCACCGGTTCGGCGCGCTTTAAGCGGCTGATTGTGGAAGAGGACTTTACAACGGCGCTAGAAGTTGCGCTTGAACAGGTTGAAAGCGGTGCCCAGATCATCGATATCAACATGGATGAAGGCATGCTTGAGTCTAAGGAGGCGATGGTGCGCTTCCTTAACTTAATCGCGGGCGAGCCAGATATCGCCCGGGTGCCGATCATGATCGACTCCTCCAAATGGGACATCATTGAAGCGGGACTGAAGTGCGTTCAAGGTAAAGCGGTGGTGAACTCTATCTCGCTTAAAGAGGGCGAAGCCGCCTTCCGTGAGCAGGCCACCAAGTGCCGCCGTTTTGGTGCTGCCATTGTCGTGATGGCCTTTGACGAAGACGGCCAGGCAGATACCTTTGTCCGCAAAACCGAAATTTGTCAGCGTGCCTATCGCCTGTTGGTGGATGAGATCGGTTTTCCCGCAGAAGATATTATTTTCGACCCGAATATCTTTGCCATTGCGACAGGGATTGAAGAGCACAATAACTACGCCGTCGATTTTATCGAAGCGACGCAGTGGATTCGCGAACACCTGCCCCACGCAATGATCTCCGGCGGTGTCTCCAACGTCTCTTTCTCGTTTCGTGGCAACAATCCGGTTCGTGAAGCGATCCACTCAGCGTTCCTTTATCACGCGATCCGTGCGGGTCTCTCCATGGGGATCGTCAATGCTGGCCAGCTTGCCGTCTATGACGATCTGCCAGCCGAGCTACGCGATGCGGTTGAGGATGTGGTCCTCAACCGGCGCAGCGATGGCACCGAGAGGCTGCTGGATATAGCCGATAAATATAAGGGCGATGGCAGCGGCGCGGTCAAGAAAGAGGACCTGGAGTGGCGCAGCTGGCCGGTTAACAAGCGTATTGAACACGCGCTTGTGAAAGGTATTACGGTCTATATCGAAGACGATACCGAACAGGCGCGTGCCGAGGCCGAGCGGCCGATTGAAGTCATCGAAGGCCCGCTAATGGACGGCATGAACGTGGTGGGCGACCTGTTTGGCGATGGCAAGATGTTCCTGCCCCAGGTTGTTAAATCAGCACGCGTAATGAAGCAGGCAGTGGCCTACTTGATCCCCTATATCGAAGCCGAAAAAAGCGAAGAAACCAAAGCCAAAGGCAAAATCATCATGGCGACGGTGAAAGGCGACGTACACGACATCGGTAAAAATATCGTTGGCGTTGTTCTGCAGTGCAATAACTACGAGGTGATTGATCTCGGTGTCATGGTGTCTGCGGATAAGATTTTACAGGCAGCCAAGGACCACAATGCCGATATTATAGGCTTATCAGGGCTGATCACTCCGTCACTGGATGAGATGGTTCACGTGGCCAAAGAAATGCAGCGCCGTGGCATGGATATTCCGCTGTTGATTGGTGGCGCAACGACTTCCAAAGCGCATACGGCGGTTAAGATTGAGCCACAGTACCAACATCCGGTGATTTATGTCACCGACGCCTCTCGGGCCGTAGGAGTAGCGGGTCGCTTGCTCGCCCCCAATCAAAAAGCCGCCTACGTGGCAGAAATCCGCGAAGAGTATGAAAAGGTACGCGAGCGTAACGCCAAGCGTCGGCCTAAAGCGGCGGATTTGGATTACACCCAGGCCCGTAAGCGACGTTTTCGTACCGACTGGAGCAGCTATACCCCTGCCCAGCCTCATGTACTGGGGCTGCAGACATTTGATAACTACGACCTTGAAGAGCTGATTGAGCGTATTGACTGGACGCCGTTCTTTATGAGTTGGCAGCTGGCGGGTAAATATCCGAAAATTCTTGACGATCATGTCGTTGGTGAAGCGGCACGCAACCTGTTTGAAGATGCCAAGGTGATGCTGCACAAACTGGTGACGGAGAAACGCGTTCAGGCCCGCGGTGTTATCGGTCTTTGGCCTGCCAACAGCGTTGATGATGACGTCATTGAAGTGTATGCGGATGAATCACGCAGTGAAGTCGTGGAGCGTTTGCATCATATACGTCAACAAACCACGAAAGGCCGCGACGGCATTTGCTACAGCCTGGCCGACTTTATTGCCCCAAAAGAGAGTGGCAAAGCCGACTGGATTGGTGGCTTTGCGGTGACTACAGGTCATGGCGTTGATGAGCTCTCTAAGGCGTATGAAGCCGCTGGAGACGACTACAACGCCATTATGGTGCAGGCACTGACAGACCGTTTGGCGGAAGCGTTTGCAGAGCGCATGCACGAACGCGTCCGCAAAGAGTTCTGGGGCTATGTGCCCGAGGAAACGCTGGATAACGATGCATTGATTGCCGAGAAATATCAGGGTATCCGCCCTGCCCCTGGCTATCCTGCCTGCCCGGATCACACCGAAAAAGCTACCTTGTTTCGGCTGCTCGATGCCACCGAAAACACCGGCTTAGCGCTAACAGAGAACTTTGCCATGTGGCCTGCCGCAGCGGTGTCTGGTTGGTATTTTGCTCACCCGCAGTCGAAATACTTTTCGACCGGCAAGATTACCCGCGACCAGGTCGAGGCGATCGCTGAGCGTAAGCAAATGCCCCTTGAAGAAATGGAGCGCTGGCTCGCACCGGTGCTCTCTTACGACCCGAGCTAATAGGTGCTGTTTGTCACCCGCCGCCATGGCAAGGTGATCCGCCTCGCCTTTCCCGTCATGCTGGGCATGCTCTCCCAGAGCATGCTTAACCTGATCGATGCCGCTTTGGTTGGGCGGTTAGGTGAAGTTGCGCTGGCGGGCGTAGGCGTCGGTGGTTATGCCATGTTTATGCTAACCGCCATCGTCTTTGGCCTTTCCTCTAGCGTGCAGTCTCAAACCGCCCAGCGCGTTGGCGCTACCGCGACAGGAATTGCGCAGCCTCTACAATCTGGGCTTACTATAGGGTTGGCGGTTGCGCTGGTGCTTTCGTTATGGGCCTGGTGGCAAGCGCCGTTGCTGATTGGTTTGATCAATCAGACGGCCGACGTACAAAGCGTTGCTGTCGACTACTTCCGTTGGCGAGTGGTGTCCCTGATAGCCATTGCCCTAACGCTATGTTTCAGGGGCTACTGGAACGGTCGCCAACGTACGACTCTCTATTTGCGGATCATTGTGGCCGTTCATGTGCTGAATGTGCTGGTCAGCGCCGGGTTAATATATGGGCTTGCTGGGCTGCCTGAAATGGGCCCTAGTGGTGCTGGTGTGGGTACCACCCTGTCGCTTTTTACCGGGTTAGCACTGTGGGTTTGGGTAAGCCTAAAGGGAGCGCGTAGCCATGGTTTTTTGACCCATTGGCCAAGTCTACCCACACTAAGAAGAACGCTTTTACTTGCGGTGCCGCACTCTATTCAGCAGTTCTGTTTTGCGGCAGGTTACGCGGTGCTGTTTTTATTAATAGGCCAACTGGGTACATCCAGCGTTGCCGTTGCTCATGTACTGATTAATTTATCGCTGCTGTTGATTTTGCCGGGGGTGGGGTTAGGTGTGGCCGCGATGAGCCTTGTGGGAGAGGCGATGGGTCGCGATGCACAGAAGGAAGCTCATCGCTGGGGGCTTGACGCCTTGAGTGTTGCTTGGCTACTGCTTACCATCCTGGCATTACCAATGCTATTGATACCCGATATTATATTGGGCATCTTTTTTGAAAGTGCGAGCCTAATCGCTTTGGGTAAGCTGCCCCTCCAGCTTACCGCGGTTATGATTGTTGTTGACGCAGGAGCATTGGTTCTCGCTCAAGCACTCATGGGGGCTGGTGCGCAACGCACGGTAATGATGCTGACCTTAGGTATGCAGTGGCTGCTTTTTTTACCTCTGGCTTGGTGGGTGGGTATTGAGTTGGATCAAGGCTTACTCGGCATATGGTTAATACAGCTGCTTTACCGGCTGGTTAATTCAGCAGGGTTTTTATGGGTATGGCAGCGACGACACTGGCTAACAGCTGCCATTTAAAACCATTGAAGTTCTTAATAGCTTTTAGAGATAAAAAGATAATTATATATTCTTTTGTAGAATATGACGCGCGCGTTAAGGTGACGCTACATTAACGTCCGTCTCAACGTGACCATTTCGCTTTTAGCAGGATCGTGCCACATGTACCGTTATGATATTCACGACCAAACACTGGTTGATGAGCGGGTCGCTCAGTTCCGTGACCAAATGGAACGCTATCGCGCTGGGCGTTTGGGAGAAGAAGAGTTCCGTCCGTTGCGGCTGCAAAACGGCCTCTACATTCAACGCCATGCGCCTATGCTGCGTATTGCGATCCCTTATGGCATGCTGGCTGGCAACCAGCTGCGTGCCCTTGCAGAGATTACCCGCCGCTACGACCGCGGCTACGGTCACTTCACCACACGGCAAAACCTGCAGTTGAACTGGCCTGCTCTTGAAGACGTGCCTGACATCCTGGCGGATCTCGCCAAGGTACAAATGCATGCGATCCAGACCAGCGGTAACTGCATTCGCAACACCACCAGTGATCAGTTTGCAGGTATTGCCAATGATGAGGTGGAAGATCCGCGTCCTTGGTGCGAGCTAATTCGTCAGTGGTCTACCCTGCACCCAGAATTCGCTTACTTGCCTCGCAAGTTCAAAATTGCCGTTAGTGGCGCTGCTCAAGACCGTGCGGCCATTCAGGTGCACGATATTGGACTGCGCCTTTGGAAAAATGCCGATGGCGAACTGCGGGTTAAAGTCTTGGCCGGTGGTGGCCTAGGCCGTACGCCCATGATTGCTGATGTAGTCCGCGCAGACCTGCCTTGGCAACATCTGCTGACCTACTTAGAAGCCTGTGTTCGGGTATATAACCAGTTTGGCCGCCGGGATAACAAGTTTAAAGCGCGTATCAAGATACTGGTTAAAGCACTGGGTATTGAAGAGTTCCGTCGCCGTGTCGATGAAGAGTGGGCACATTTAAAAGATGGTCCGCAAACGCTCAATCAAGCGGCCGTCGATGCAGCCAAAGTCCACTTCCCAGAGCCTGAGCGTCGTCCGGTTGCAGCATCAGCAACGGAAGAGTTTGACCGCCTGCGCGCTGAAAACCGTAGCTTTGCGCGTTTTGTCACCAACAATGTGACTGATCATAAGGTGCCCGGTTACAAAGCCGTCACGCTGTCGCTGAAACGTCGTGAGCATGCGCCGGGCGATGTTACCGCCGACCAGATGGAAGCCGTTGCTGATCTAGCTGACCGCTACAGCTTTGGCGAAGTACGGGTGACCCATGAGCAGAACCTGGTGCTATCTGATGTACCGGTTGATGAGCTTGAAGCGCTCTGGAAAGAGCTTGAGGCATTGGGCATGGCGAACCCCACCGTGGGCACGCTCAACGACATTATCTGCTGCCCTGGCGGCGACTACTGCAGCTTGGCCAATGCGGTATCGATTCCCATCGCTCAGGCGCTGCAG
This sequence comes from Halomonas sp., assembly GCF_007692655.1. Taxonomy (GTDB): domain Bacteria; phylum Pseudomonadota; class Gammaproteobacteria; order Pseudomonadales; family Halomonadaceae; genus Vreelandella. The sequence goes on along the minus strand of NZ_REBQ01000067.1, from coordinate 45,271 downwards.
GAGCGCTTTGAGGATCTAGACTTCCTGTATGACCTTGGCCCGCTGGATCTGAATATTTCCGGCTGCATGAATGCCTGTGGTCACCACCACGTTGGCCATATCGGCATCCTGGGCGTTGATAAAAAGGGCGAAGAGTTCTACCAGATCTCCATTGGCGGTAACTCAACCGACGATGCCTCACTGGGTAAGATTCTAGGCCCATCATTTTTCCGCTCCGACGTGCCCGATGTCGTCGAAAAAGTATTGGAAGTCTATGTGTCACAGCGCCATGAGGACGAACGCTTCTTGGATACTTACCGCCGTATTGGTCTAAAACCCTTTAAGGAGCGTGTCTATGCCTAAATCCAATAAGCCCGAAGAGACGCAAACTGAAGCGGTTGAACAGACGCCGGTTCATGTTGATCACCTGATTGCCAATGGCGAGCTGGCGGCGGAGAACGCCTGGTGTGTCTCTTACGATGCAGACAACCTGCCTGAGCAGCGCCCAGCGTTTGTCCCGCTGGCGCTATGGCAAGCTAATCAAGACGACGCTGAGCTGGCGCCGCTGTTGACGAGTGATACCGAACTTAATGCCGAATTAGGTCAGCAGCTAGCGAGTGCCAGCGCGATTGCCGTTGATTTTCCTGCGTTTACCGATGGCCGTGGCTACACCATCGCCCGCCTGCTGCGTGAGCGCTACGGCTATAGCGGTGAAGTACGTGCCGTGGGTGACGTATTAGTTGATCAGTTGGATTACATGCGCCGCTGTGGCTTTAATGCCATGGCACTGCGTGATGACCAGCATCCTGACGATGCCCTGCGCGCGTTGACTTTCTTCAGCGTTCGCTACCAAACCGATGTGGAAGAACGCCAGGCGCTGTTTGAGCGTCGTTTAGCCGCCAGTAAGTAATCAGCGGTGGCGTTTGTGTTAAAGGGCAGCTTCGGCTGCCCTTTTTATGCCTAGTTGATAACGGTGTTATTATCCCCGCCGTTTTTGCTGACGCTCACGGTTATTGGCCTTGGCACGATCACTTTTTCGCAGCATCACCCAGGTAGCGCCTAGCCCACCCTCGGAAGGCTGCGCCGAGACATACGCCTGGACCTCCTCAAACTGACTCAGCCATTTCGCCAGATAGGAGCGCAGCACGTTGGCTGGACTGTCTATCTCGCGTCCACGACCATGAACGATTAACACTGAGCGCAAATCGTTTGCATAGGCTTCCTGAATAAACGGAAACACCATGCGACGGCACTCACCCAACGGTCGCCTGAGCAGGTGTAGCTGCGCCTGAACGCTGTAACCACCGTGCTTTAACTTGTCAACGACACCCTGCTGGATCCCTTCTCGCCGATACTCTATGGGGTCGAAGGCGGGTACCAGGTCAACAAAATCGTCGGACAGAAAATTACGCGAGCCGAGCTCTTCTGCCGCCCTTTCACGGCGGGCCAGTTGCGCCTCAGAAGGTTTTTTACGACTAGAGGAAGGATCAGCGCGGTTACTCGGCGGTAGCGGCTTAACATCGCCCACTAAAGCGCGAAAATCCATCTCATCACGAAGTAGCTGATTCATAACAGGCTCCTCTAGTAGGGTCTGGTAAGCACCTAGTTTGTTTCAGCAGAATCAATAAGTCGATAACATAGGAGCAATTCGTTAAATAGAGGCCTCTCGCCTCAATCGGTCAAGATTGAACGACTCGGACTCCCAAGGGTTGTCATTGGTGCTATGGCGCGCCAAGCTATGCCCTCCCCTCAAATAGCAGCGAGAGACATATGGTTTGGCTAAAACGGCTGTTAATAGGCAGTGGCTTAGGGCTAATCAGTGTCGCCGGATGGTTATGGTTAACCATGCTCAGCCCGTGGTTTTATGACCGGCCAGACGATCTCCCTGATATTGAGCAGCGTTCACATCAAGTGTTTGTTTACGGAACGCTACGTTTAGCTCCCGTGCGGTTGGTGGTTATGGGCAGCTTTGGTGCCCCTGAAGAAGCCGTATTGGAGGGGTATCAACGCAGTGGGCTGGACCTTTCACAACAGCCTGGAAGCCAGGTTGAAGGGCTGCGATTACGCGTTGATGCCACCGAATTGGCGCGTTTAGACCGTTACGAGCGTCTGGGTATTCGTTATGAGAGAGTCAAAAAAACCCTCACTGATGGCAGCAATGCGTGGGTCTACCTACGTTTGCCAGAAACACATAATGCGCTTTTACTGCCTATCGAAATGCCAATTGCCCTGAGACCCTAACCGCTCTGGTAACATAGGTCTCAAAATTGGATCTCATTTAGCAAATCCTTTGTTGATCGTCCTCTTATCCAGCCCGTTCAGGAAACGTTATGAGTGATATGACTCCTTATGTGTTGATTCTTTACTATTCGCGCTCAGGCGCGACAGCCACCATGGCGCAACAAATCGCGGCGGGGGTAGAAAGTGTGGCGGGGGTCCAGGCACGGCTGCGAACAGTGCCACCGGTTTCGACTACCTGTGAAGCCGTTGACGCCGAGATCCCCGCAGAAGGCGCCGTGTACGCGGACCTGGAAGACTTACGCAACTGCAGCGCACTGGCGCTGGGGAGCCCTACGCGGTTTGGCAACATGGCAGCCCCGATGAAGTATTTCATTGACTCCACCAGTAGCCTTTGGATGAACGGTGCATTGATTGATAAACCCGCTTGTGCTTTTACCTCAACTTCAAGCCTGCACGGCGGCCAGGAGAGTACCCTGCTGACTATGCTAGTTCCATTGCTCCACCATGGCATGGTCTTCGCAGGGATTCCCTACAACGAAACCACCCTGCTTGAGACAAAGGCCGGTGGCACTCCATACGGAGCCAGCCACTTGGCAGGCCCGCGTAGCGACCGTACGGTTGACGAGCATGAGCGCACACTATGCGTTGCTCAGGGTAAACGTCTTGCCCGGCTAGCCTTGGCACTAAATGCTATGCGTCAGGAGGCAGTATGAGGCAGTGGCTTGAGGATATTGAAGTACGTCACGGTATTGATAATCTTACCGAGAAATCCCGTCAGTTGGTGTTGATAAGCTTCTCTCTACTACTGATTCTGGTGATTTATCGCGGCTTCTTGTTACAGGATGATGAATTTAATTGGCGACCGGTGGTGGCTTTTGTGCTCCCCCTCGTGCTGTTCTTGCCTTCAATCATTGGCAAGCGGGCGCGCGGCCATGCCTGGTTAGCATTTGTCAGCCTGCTCTACTTTACCCAAGGGGTTATGCTGCTAACCCTTCCGGGGCAAGGGCTCCGCGGTATTATCGAAGCCGTGGTTGCCCTGGCGTTATTTACTGGCTGCATGGGCTATGCTCGTTTTCGCAGCCGCCAGCTACAGCAATAAGATAGGCTTAAAACCAAACTTAAAACCATAGCCAAAGCACAACCCCAGCGGCTATTAATATGGCACCGATTGCGCGTAAATGCAGTGTAGAAGAAGTTAATGGCTCGTTACGCGCATCAATCGGCGGTTGGAAAAAGTGTTTTGTACCTGACAGCATAGCCGCCAACAGCCTTTCACCAAGCAACCGATGCATGGCCACCGCTACAAGATGCAGACCGATTAATATCAGTAATAAGTCGCTGTTTAAGGAGTGTAACGTTCTGAGCTGGCCACTGATGTCTTGCCCAAACAGGCCATACAGAGGCCCCTGGAAAAAGATATCGTCACTTAAAAACAGGCCACTCACCGCCTGAAAGCCTAGGGATAGCAGCATGATCACCACCATCCATCCGCCTAGCGGGTTGTGGCTGGCATAGGCGCTGGTTTGACGTTGTAAAAGTGCTTTTGAATAAGCTGCTGTCTGGCTCGGCGAGTATAAAAAAGAGCTAAATCTCGCGTAAACACTGCCGAGAAGGCCCCAAATCAAGCGAAAAACTAACAGACCAAGCACTAAGTAGCCTGCCTGAGCATGGACGTCGATAGGAAATAGAAAGGGCATGCCGCTAGTCTTGGTGGTATAAAAAGATATCAACACCGCCGCCACTAAGCCCCAATGAAATAGCCGGATCCAAATATCCCACACATCAACAGCTACCTTGGTATTGCGCATAGCCTATCCTTTGTCAGTAACTGCGAGCGAATATTGATAAAACAAAACAGTGGGCGAGTTAGTACTGAGTGAGACAGCACTGGGTGAGATAGTTTCGCATTTATTCGGTCTTTCTCAAAGAATATAGGTCAGCTAGCCGAAAAAGCGCTTAAAACGGCACTTGCATCCTTTTGTCGCGATGGCTTGAGCTTTGTGGATATAGCGGCGAACATGGGTAAAACTTCAAGGGAGAAGCATTCAATGACACGTAACATAGCCGATATTAGGCGTGATTATGAAGGCGGTAGACTCGATGAGTCGCAGGCACCTGACGACCCCTTTCTGTTATTTGACGAGTGGTTCACTCTCGCACTGGAAAAAGAGGGCAAAGATGGCAACGCCATGACGCTATCCAGTGTTGATAGTCAAGGCAGACCGCACGCTCGGGTCGTACTCCTCAAGGGTTTTGACGAGCGTGGTATGGTGTTCTACACCAACTATCATAGCCACAAAGGAAGTGAACTCAGCAATGTACCCTATGCTGCGATGACGTTCTGGTGGCCCTCTCTATCTCGTCAAGTGCGTATTGAAGGCCCCGTTGAGCAAGTATCCGCGGATGAGTCTGACGAGTACTTTGCCAGTCGCCCTCGTGGTAGTCAGCTAGGCGCCTGGATTGCCACACAAAGCGTTGTGATACCAGGTCGCAATTGGATTGAAGAACGTCAGAAGCGATTCGAGCAAGCCTATCACGGTCAAGATATCCCGCGTCCGATTCACTGGGGAGGTTATCGTGTAGCTCCCGAAATGATCGAGTTTTGGCAAGGCCAGCCAAGCCGCCTACACGACCGGCTGCGCTTTGAACGCCGTGACGGCGGCGAGTGGAACCGTTTCCGCTTAGCGCCCTAGCACCCTTCAAGCACTCACTCTCTCAAGCACTCTCAGGCCTGGCGATGACTCCAGGCCTGTTACGGGGTTAATCCGGCAGGCTCTCGAGCCTGTGTCGTTGCCACTCACTGTCTGGTTCGTTTAAGCGCATCACCGCATCAATGACCTGTTCTTCCATGTTATAGCGGCATTTAAAGCCCAAATGCTTCATCAGCGCCCGCATTGGGTGGTTATCCACCATAATCTTGCCGATCATTTCCAAGGTGCCAATATTGGTGCAGTAATCAATCATCTTTTTCATTAATAGGCTACCAATGCCTAGGCCCTGCATATCGTCCCGAATAATTACCGAAAACTCTGTACGTATATTGTCGGGGTCATTCCATACCCGCACCACGCCCAGCATCTCTTTACTACCGTCTGCGCTTAAGTGTTCAGCGATAAATGCCATTTGACGGTCGTAGTTGATATGCGAAAGGATCGACAAATCTCGCTGGGTTAGGTTGGATTTATTGTGGAAATAGCGGAAGCGAATACTCTCCTCTGACAGCTGGCGATGAAAAATAGTAATGAGGTGGGCATCTTCAGCTCGAATGGGCCTCACTTCTACCTTCCAGCCGTTCTTAAGGGTCACCCACTCCCGGAGCTCTTCCGGGTACGGCATGATGGCAAAGCGTGAAGGAGAGCCGAGATCCATAGCAAAGTCGACGGCGACTATACCGTCGCGGTTAAGTAACAAGGGGTTCACTTCTAGCCCACGTAAGTCACTTAGATCTGAAGCCATTTGTGATAGCTTTACCAACATTTGGCAGAGGTGCTTAATATCGCGCTCAGGATCAGCTGAGTGTTCGCGAATTAATGAGGCAGCGTGGGTTCTGCCTACGACATCTGCGGCCAGGCTCATGTTCAATGGTGGGAGTGCCACCTGTCGATCCGCCAGTACGTTGACCTTGTATCCGCCGATGCCAAACACAATCAACGGACCAAACACTGGGTCCCGGGTGATCCCCGCGCATATTTGCATCGAGTGCTTGCCACGCTGCATGGGCTGTAAGCAGTACTCACGAATTGCGTACTCAGGAAATTTCTCAAACACTTTTTCGCCAAGCTGGCGAACCCCTTCAGCGACCTGCTCCGGCGTTTCCAGATCCTGGAGCAAACCAGCCGATATTTTATGCGGATGTTTGCGGTAGCGATAAGGCCGACAGTTACCCTCATGAACAACTTTAAGCGCCTTGCTCCCCGGTATGTCTGCAGCACGTTCAAATGCTTCTTCAGGGTTAGCTAGATAAACACTCGGCGCCGTTGGAATGCCATAAGCTTCAAGCACCTGGGCCGTTTCTGAATGTGTAAGGGTTTGCCTGCCCTGCTCTTTGGCCTGTTTTATCAGCAGGCGGCATTGCGCGCGTATTTCTGGGCTGGTGGAGAATGGCAGACTAGGCGGAATTTCCTGCAAAAGTGCCTGTACACGCTGGTAAATCACCATATGCATAAATGCTTTTACGGCTTTTTCTGGTGAAATATAGGTAGGAATTCCAGCCAAATTAAACGCATGGCGGGCATTCAGGGCCTCTTTTAAGCCCATCCAGCTCGTCAGCAGGTTGCGGCGAAATTTTTTGCGGTTATCGATCAATGCCTGAGCGGTTACCAGCGAGGGGGCCATACGCGTAGGAGCGTGAACAACGAGCACGGCATCTACATTAGCGTCTGCGGTGACAATCTCTAACGCTTGTACAAAACGTTCGGGTGAGGCGTTGCCGCCAAGATCAATGGGGTTCTCGCCCGGCTTGCTCATATCAACCTGGCTATGATGGAGAGCTGCCTGGGTTTCAGCGCTAAACTCGGCAAGCTTGCCGCCGGCGCTAATCAGTTTGTCGATAGCCAACATGGCTGGCCCTAAGCCATTAGAGACAATCGCCAAACGGTCGCCCTTTAAGGGCTTCATCCGCGACAGGGTTTCCAATGCGTCAAGGAGCTCATCGGAATCGTCAACGCGGACCACCCCCGCCCTGGCAAAAGCGGCATCAAATACGACGTCACGATTGGCAATGCCTGGCGTTGGGGCCATCCCGGAAATATCTGATTCTGGCGTACGGCCGCTTTTTATCGCCAGTACCAAGCGATTGCGTGACGCATCCCGCACCGCGGTCATAAAATGTTGGGCGTCACTAATCCGCTCAAGATGCAACAAAATAGCCTGTGCGGGCGAAAATTGATTCACATAATCGATTAAATCTGGCAGCAGAACATCCACGCTGTCGCCCACAGTGATGAGGTGTGAAAAGCCAACATCACGTCCCGCGGCCCAATCTATCATCGCATTGGCAAGCATTCCCGACTGGCCCAGGTAGGCAACGCGGCCTGCCTTCACCGGCTGGCTCGCGTATGAGGCATTTAGTTTTTTACCGGGAACAATCAGCCCCATACACTCGGGGCCGAGTACGCGAATACCCGACACGCGAGCTGCACTTAGCATGCGTTCGCGAATTGACCCCTTATTGCCTTTATCACGGTCCAGATAAGCACCACCCGAAAGTACAAGCGCTGCTTTGACACCATACTGACCTAACTTTTTAATCAGGTTAGGAACACCATTAATCGGTGAACACACCACCGCTAAATCAGGTATTTCCGGCAGCTCGCTAATATTGCTGACACAGGGGGCACCAAACACCTGAGAATAGCCTTTAAGATTGACAGCCCAGAGTGTTCCTTTAAAGCCAGCCTCTTGGATATTTCTCAGCACCAAACCGCCCAGCGACGCGGGTTTTTCAGAGGCCCCTATCACCGCTATCGTGCGAGGTTCAAAAAAATGATGCAAAAAGCGTGTGCTCACAAAGGTGTCTCCTCTGATATGGGTAGCGGGCATACGACTTATGGAGACTGTCGCAGAAGGCCCGGAGGCGATTACTGTGGCATCAATAATAATGGAGCGCTTGAATGATTACCGCCTACCTTACTCACCCAGACTGCTCATTGCACCATATGGGCCCTGAACATCCTGAAAACCCCCAGCGTCTGGAGGCTATTCGCGCTCGTCTATCGCTTACCGGCCTATTACAGCAAACCATGCAGGCGGATGCCAAGGAAGCCTGTGAAGAGGCATTAGCCAGAGTACACCCCTTACGTCATCTTCGCTCGTTGGAAAAATGCTTGCCCAAAGAGGGTATTGTCACCTTAGACAGCGACACCATGATGAACCCAGATAGCCTGCAAGCCGCACGAGTCGCTGCGGGTGCGGTGATTCGTGGAGTGGATCAAGTTTTTAAAGGCCAGGCTGATAACGTTTTCTGCGCGGTTAGGCCACCAGGTCACCATGCGGAAGCAAGCGATGCCATGGGATTTTGCTTTTACAATAACATTGCCGTTGGCGCTGCTCATGCGCGTGCCAAGTACGGCGCCAAGCGTATTGCCATATTGGATTTTGACGTCCATCAGTGCAACGGTACGATTGATATCTTCAAAAATGATCCTGAAGTATTAATTTGCACTAGCTTCCAATACCCGTTTTACCCCTGGCGATACCTGCGCAGCGAATGGCAAAATGTTGTCAACACGCCGCTAGAAGTGGGAACCGATGGCCCTGAATTTCGGCGTATTGTCGAAAACCATTGGCTCCCTGCTCTGCATGCTTTCAAGCCAGATTTAGTGATGCTATCTGCAGGCTTTGATGCACATCGTGATGATCCCATGGGGGATATCTGTTTGGAGGACGAAGATTTTTACTGGGTTACTCACATGGCGATGGAAATAGCGACGCTGTACGCCGATAACCGTATTGTGTCGGTACTGGAAGGTGGCTATAACCCTACATCATTGGCAAGTGGCGTTGAAGCCCATTTAAAAGCGCTGTTAGGACAGCCATTTTCGGAAATCCCATAGTCCTTACGTCATATCAACAGGCGTTGGCTGATGGTGGTAATGCTGCATTAAAGGCAGTTAGTGGGTTTTGGTAAACCGGCTAGGCGCGCTATACGCTTAGCCGGACTGCCTGGGAAAAGCTGCATAAGATAAATTGAGCGCCCTTTCTCTTCACCTAATGTGTTCTTGGTAGCTTTAACAAGAGGCCGCATGGCTGGAGCCATCTCGTAACGCTGATAGAATGCACGAACGATCTCAATAATTTCCCAGTGTTCAGGCGTTAAATCCAACTCTTCTTCTGCTGCCATTAATTCAGCAACTGTTTCACTCCAATCTGTCTGGTCAACTAAATATCCTTCAGGATCGACTCTCAACTTTTTTTCTTCATCAAGATAACGGTATATTTGCTGATCCTTCATGTCAGTACCATGTCACTGTTTGTGCATACTTCTCAGTAAGCGTTACGAATTCATCCATACCTATTACAGGCAGCTCATTTGCCTCAGCAATGCCGTTAAGCCCGCGGGCAAGTAGATCTTCTGCCAAGATATAGATGCGGGAGTGGTAAGCCTTCCAAGCAGTCCATGACGGGCTGAGAGCCGCAGTGACACCCTCTTCAACTAGCAGCACCGCATCGGCTTCACCTATCGCTTGCTGCATTTGCTGAGCAACCGAGCTGTAAGGCGCCTTGGTGAGAATGTGCAAAATCATAATACTTTCACCATAATACCTTCACTTAAAAAGTCAGTATCTGAGTGTGCTGCTGTAACAGTGTCGGCACATCTTCAGGCGCCAGCAACGTCACACCTTCAATCAGTTGATGATGTGATAAGTGCATTGCATGAAGGTCTTTGGTCGGCACCATTAGTTGATCAATATCGTACATTTCCAACATCTCAATGGTCGGCAATGTGGCCTTCTGGCCTGGTGCGCCACTGCCCTGCTCTTCTAGCAGCGCGAGTATACCCTGCCCCATAAACAGTAAATGTACCGACTGGCCAAAGGCAGCGGCCACCAATGCGGCATCTAATCCTTCACGCAAGAGGTTTGTGCTATGCGGTGCATGTCTAATCACAACTAGCAATGTATCAGATTGGGCCATTAACCCTCCTTTAAGCGAAGGTGATAAAGCGATCAGAGCGCTGCTGTAATTCAAGCAGTTGGCCAAGCCCGGTTAATTCAAACGGAGGCGCTACATTAAAAGCCTGCTTACCATGGCGTTGCGCTTCAGACTCACTCATCAATCCTCGCCGTAGCGCCGCCGCAATGCACACATCCAAGGCCACTTCATGCTGTTGATGTAGCTCAACCCATGCCTGACACATATTAAGTTCGTCTTGAGGAGGCGCCATTAATGAAGAGGCATTATGGACACCATCATGATAGAAGAAAACGCCTGCCAAGCAGTGGCCTCGGGCAATAATAGCATGGGCAAAACGCAGCGCAGAATGAGGTGATACAGTGCTGTAAGGTGCTCCCATCACTAGTAAACCATATTGCATTAGCTGATTCTCGGTAGTGGTTACCAAAAAATACAGGCCCTATAAAAATAGGGCCTGTCATATTACCTAGCGCTGCGTATTCCTGCGGTATAGCTAGCGCTATATCTCTATCAATCGTTGCTCATAATGCCCAAAATCGACAACAGGCTGATGAACAGGTTGTAGATAGATACGTACAGAGTAACCGTTGCAAGGATGTAGTTCGTTTCACCGGCGCGATGAATGATTTCGCTCGTCTGATACAGGATGGCGGCTGATGCGAATAGCACAAACCCTGCAGAGACCATCAGCGAAAGCGCTGGGATATTTAACATAAACCCGGCGATCATCGCTAAAATCAATACGATGGCACCTGCCATCAGGAAGTTGCCTAAGAAGCTAAAGTCTTTCTTAGTGGTTAGCGCTACGGCTGATAAACCAACGAACGTTAGGCCAGTCATCGCCAATGCGTTCATGATCAACGCACCGCCGTTAGGCAGCGTTAAATACGCTGATAGGATTGGCCCCAGAGTAAAGCCCATAAAGCCAGTGAATGCGAACGTTGCTAGCAGACCAGCTGCGGAGTTAGCCGTTTTGTGAACCAGAAACATCAACCCGTAAGCACCAATGAAGAACACAAAAATGTTCATTTGTTGAATGCCTAAGGCGACTGCTGCACCCGCCATCACCGCTGAAAACAGCAGTGTCATTGCAAGTAATGCGTAGGTGTTACGCAACACCTTGTTGGTGCTGACACTATTGGCAACGTCACCCGACTGGGGACGTGCAATACGTGAATCGTTGTAAGCCATGTGTTAATGCTCCCTAATGGTATTTCCAACAACGGACAAGCATGCCGTTACCGAGTTCCAGACGCAAGCCTTTGTCTTCCACGCAAATAGTTGATCAACGCAGTTTCAGGTTAGCAAGAATTGGCTATGCTTGCTAAACACATCATATAGGACAGCGTAAAGATGAAAAAAATTCTATTACCAACGAGCTATATCGCTCTATTTACGTTGGCCCTGCCTGCGTTCGCTTTTTCACCTGCAGGAACGGATGTCCAGTACACAGTAAATGAAGAAGCGTTCCAGGGGTATTTTGTCTCAGCGGGAGAAGATGCTCAAGGTAGTGTGCTGATTATTCATGATTGGGATGGCCTGGACGACTACGAGCGGCAACGCGCAGACATGCTGGCTAGTGAAGGTTATGACGTCTTCGCCGTCGATTTGTTCGGCGAGGGTAACCGTCCCCAGGAAGTCGACGATAAAAGAGCGGCTACGAATCGTCTTTACAATGACAGGGAGCGCATGCGGACATTAACCCTGGCAGGATTGTCTCAAGCTCGCGAGCAAGGGGCCGCCGAGCAAACCGTCATCATGGGTTACTGTTTTGGTGGCGCGGTTGCGTTAGAGATCGCCCGTTCTGGCGAAGCGGAACACATCGCTGCCTACTCAAGTTTTCATGGCGGATTAACCACTCCCGAAGGTCAGGCCTACTCAGAAGAGACGGCGCCTATTTTCATCGCCCATGGCGGAGCCGATAGCGTAGTGAGTCTAGAAGATGTGGCCATGTTGGCAGATGAGCTGGAATCCGCTGGTGTCACTTATGAGGTAGGTATTTATTCCGGGGCTCCCCATGCCTTTAGCGTATTTGATAGCGATGATTATCATGAACGTGCCGATCACCGCTCATGGGCTGCTTTTAATGATTGGCTAGATGAAATGCTATAAATAGAATTCCCAGCGGTGTGAAGCATACCGCTGGGCGATCTCTTGAAGAGAAAGAACTGATTAACCTTGCACTTCTTCTACTTCATCTTCGTGTTTGGTGGTAGTCGTGGTTACTGCTGCATTACGTATATCCTGCGAGCCATTATAAAGACGAGTGTCAATCAAATGTAATACCGCCAATTGCGCAAATAGTACGGCAAAACACACAAATAGGCCTTTTAACATGACGGTTTTTCCTTAGGGGGCTATCAAAGCCAAGCTAAGGAGTATAATAGCGTCACTCCGGTCGAAAACAATCCATAGGTAGCGTGAAATTAATAGTCGCTAGCGGCCATTTGCGCCTTAAAAAAATCCCTTTTATATCTTCATAGAGTGAGCAGTACTCTTGCGTATTTTGGGAGTCACCGGCAATACTAACTGCTTGGGTAGTTCCTCAGGATTGCTAATGTGATTGAGTAAAAGCTCCGTTGCTTTAATGATCATTTGTTCTACAGGTTGCTGCAGCGTAGTTAGCGAGTGGCTTGGCCAAGACGACAACATCATGTCGTCAAACCCTACCACTGAGACATTCTCCGGCACTGTTAAACGCAGCTCATCACGCAGCGTTTCCATCACTGCAATTGCCATCAAATCATTAGCGGCAAAAACCGCATCGGGTACTTCCTTGAGTTTGCGGGCTGAAAATAAACGTCTTGTGGCATCGCAAGCATCATCGTAACGATAGTGCCCCACATCATAACCAACGCACGTTTGACCGGCTGCTACCAAGCCTGCTTTAAAGCCCTCCTCGCGCTGACAGTTCGTTGTTGACTCAGGGATACCTGCTAAATAGGCAATGCGTTTGCGCCCAAGTGAAGCAAGATAGCGTCCTGCCCAGTAGCCACCCTGGTAATTATCGCTACCTACTTGGCTAATGCCCGAATACTCAACGGTCCGGTTAATAATCACCACAGGAATGCCAAAGTCCGCAACTTCTTCTGCTTGATGTTGATTCAACGTGATTGCCAACATCAAGACACCTTCAACCTGGCTGCGAATTAAATCATCCACCACCATGTCAAAATCACCATTTTGCGGAGCAAAAAACAGTAATAAATGGTAGCCCTGCTCTTGAAGAAAGCGTGACGCTTTTTCAAGTAAGGAGGCGTAAAAAGGGTTCTGGAGACTGTAAGTTACAACTGCGATGGTACGACTGGAGCGCGTTATTAACGAGCGGGCAATCGTGTTAGGTCGATAGCCAAGTTTCCGGGCAGCTTCCATCACTTTTTTACGCGTTTTCTCAGAAACGCTGGATGCAGGTGAAAAACTTCGGCTCACAGCCGATTGTGAAACACCCGCCAGATGAGCCACATCCCGTGAAGTGACAGATTTTCTTTTCATTGATTCAACTTATTAATCAGTTAATGTGGCTTAGAGCAACAAGGCAGAGTAGTAGGCCCCAAAAGCAGGGCCTATTCATCTAGAAGCCAACTTTATCAGCCCCCTTAAGCGCTAACATTTCACGCGCTTCGTCAGGAGTGGCTATTTCAAACGACAAGGATTCTAAAAGCTCGCGCACCCGGGTGACTTGACTGGCATTGGTTTCGGCCAGTTTGCCTGGCGCCAGCCACAGAGAATCTTCCAATCCTACCCGGACGTGGCCACCCATAGCAGCAGACTGAGCGGCAATACGCATTTGGCTACTACCAGCACCTAACACCGACCACTCGTAACGATCGCTAAATAGGCGATCGGCAGTTCGACGCATGTGTATTACATCCTCGGGATGAGGGCCAATTCCCCCAAGAATGCCAAACACGCTTTGTACAAATAACGTGCCTTTAACCACCCCACGATCAACCAGATTGCGCAGATTATACAGATGGCCAATATCGTAACATTCGCACTCGAAGCGGGTACCGTTCTTCGTGCCCAGCGTGATGGCTTTTTCAATATCGGCAAAGGTATTTTTAAACACTAAATCACGGCTGTTCTCAAGATGGTCACGCTCCCACTGGTGCTCAAATGAGTGATAGCGATTAAGCATAGGAAACAACCCAAAATTCATGGACCCCATGTTCATTGACGCCAGTTCGGGTTGAAACTCCATGGCTGGACGCATACGCTCCTCAACGGTCATATGGGGGCTCCCCCCCGTCGTCAAGTTGATCACCGCATCAGTTGATGCCTTGATCTTGGGTAAAAACTGCTCAAATATTTTAGGGTCTTGGGTTGGCTTGCCATTACTAGGATCGCGAGCATGCAGATGTAAAATAGCAGCACCCGCCTCCGCAGCAGCGATACTGGCCTCAGCAATTTCCTCGGGTGTTACGGGCAAATGCGGCGACATAGAGGGTGTATGGATAGCACCGGTTACGGCACAGGAAATAATGACTTTCCGTTTCTGAGCCATCTTAGGGTCTCCTTATTGTAATAACAGACGCTGCTTATTCAGTCATTGAGCGTTGATGAGCCATTAGCGCCATCAACCTACGGTCACGCCACTCATGACGAGCCGATAAATCAGTGCTGGGCAATAAGGTGCGGCGCTCTTTATCCAGCGCATTTAGGGTTGCTTCATCCCACGGGTTCTCGTCCCCCCGTTGTTGGTCTACTTTGTGGTACAGAGGCCCATAGCGATTGGCATAATCCACCACGCCAGCCGGCGCATTGAGATCAATCGTTTCGAACGGCCCCATGAACGACCAGCGCAGCCCAAGCCCATATTTCACCGTTTTGTCGAGATCTTCTGCTGAGACATAACCATCGCGAAATAAGCGCAGCGCTTCATTAAGCAGCGCGCCTTGTAACCGGTTGAGTACAAAGCCCTCAATTTCTTTATGCACTAAAATAGGCGCCTGATGGGCTGCCTCCATGAGCTTCAACGTTGTGGCCGTTGCGGCTTCAGACGTTGCTGGTGTCGGTACCACTTCTACCAACGGAATCAGATACGGCGGATTGACCGGATGCGCGACCAAACAGCGCTGAGGGTGTTGTAGATGGTCGCTGAACAGTGATGCCGCAATGCCGGAGGTCGAACTCGCCAAAATAGTCTCATCTGACACGGCGGCTTCAAGCTCAAGATAAATCGCTCGCTTGCCTTCGACATTCTCTGGTCCGCACTCTTGCACGTACCCCACTCCCTGCATGGCGCTAGTGAGGTCTGCGTCAAAGCGAATATGCTTCATAACGTGATCAACCCCAGCGACTAACCCCGCCTGCTGTAAATCCATCAGCGACTGTCGAATCGCCTCGCCTGCATTTTTGAGCGCATCTGCGTTGATGTCATAAACGCTCACTGAAAACCCCGCCCGCGCAAATACAATTGCCCAGGCACGGCCAATCAAACCAGCTCCCACCACACCAATCGTCATTGATGATACTGGCTCTGCTTGCGAACTTGCTGTTGTTGATTGCATCGATATTGCGCCTCTTATTTATATTTATAACGTTTCAACGTTGCCACACACGCTAAGTGCCTGACCGGAGATGTTCGATCCACCGGGAGCAGACAAAAATAACGCCATCGCCGCTACATCAGTGGGTTCCACCATTTTGCGCATGGAAACTTTGGCAAGATTCTCCTGCTCCATCTCCTCGTAGCTAATACCTCGTTTAGCCGCGCGATCTTTGATCACGTTCTCAATCCTGGGGCCTCTTACAATCCCAGGCAAAATCGCATTAACACGAACGCCCTCTGGTCCTAGCTCGCATGCTAGGCTTTTAGTCAACCCAACGACCGCCCATTTGCTTGCCGCATACGGCGTTCGATAAGCAAACCCCAGGCGTCCGGCAACTGACGCAAGGTTAATCATTAACCCCTGGCTCTCGCGAAGCAACGCCGCCGAGCGGCGAGCGACCCGGTATTGCCCATTCAAATTGATATCAATGGTGCGGGTCCACATCTCTTCACTAATCTCCTCCACGGCAGCTGTTGGCCCCGCTATTCCGGCGTTGTTAATCACCACATCAAGCCCGCCTAGCTGCTGCACATCCTCAAATAGCCTTGTGACATCAGCTTCTTTACTGACATCCGCTAGCGTGTAAGAGACATCTTCCGGGAGAGAAGCCAGCGCCGCTTCGTCCACATCGCAAACATGCACGGTTGCCCCTGCTTCCTTAAAGGCGTGAGCAATGGCTAGACCAATACCATTGGCACCTGCGGTAATCAGCACTTTTAATCCTTGCCGGGGAATAAGGCTTTCGATAACAGACATCGTTGTTTTCCTTGTTATTAAGAGTATCAAAGTGACGGTAGCCACGTGGATAGCGCCGGTATCACGCTAATAATCAACACATTGACGAGCACGATGGCAACAAAGGGCAAAATGGCGCCTGTTAATCGAGCGACACCGATTTTAGAAATCTGTGACGCGACGAAAAGATTCAAACCAACAGGCGGAGTAAACATACCCATAGCCAAATTCACTACCATGATGATGCCGAAATGGACCGGGTCGAAACCAAAGCTAATCGCGACTGGAAGCAAAATAGGAACAAAGATGAGAATGGCCGCGGCGGCTTCAATAAACATACCGACAAACAGCAGCAGCGCATTGGTCATAATGATGAAAGTCCAAGGGCTACCAATAGTGGAAAGGGCAAAATCCGACACCATGGCAGGCACACGCAGGCTTTGCAGAATTCTTCCGTACAGCCCAGCTGCAGCAATAATACTTAACACAACCGCAGTAGTGACGGCCGAGTCTTGCAGTATGCGCATAAAATCCCGCAGTTTGATTTCGCGATACACCACAAAACCAACAATAAAGGAGTAGGCAACGGCAATAACGGCGGCTTCAGTCGGCGTGGTAATTCCGCCGTAAATTCCGCCCAAAATGATGACGGGCATTAGGATCGCCAGTAACGCTTTACGAGCAGCCAGCAGCATTTCTTTTGGCGTGCTTTTTTTATTGCCACCAATGCCATTTTTACGCGCAAAGATGTAGGCAAAGACCAGCAGTGAGAACGTCACTAAAATGCCGGGAAAAATACCGGCAATGAACATATCTCCGACGGATACGTTGGCCGCAATGGCATACAGGATCAATGGAATGCTGGGGGGAATAATGACTCCAAGCGCGCCTGACGCAGCTTGATTAGACGCTGCGTAGGTTCCAGGATAGCCTCGGGCAATCATCGCAGGGATCAAGATAGAGCCAATGGCTGCCGTTGTTGCAGCGCCTGAGCCTGAAATAGCTGCAAAAAACAGCGAGGTCACGATAGCCACCATTGCCAGACCACCGGTCATCCCTCCCACCAGCGTGTTAGAGAAATTGACCAGGCGCTCAGAGATACCGCCATGCTGCATCAGAAATCCCGCCAGAATAAAAAACGGAATCGCCATTAAGGGAAATGAATTCACAGACCCGATGAGCTGCTGGGTCACGATGAGCATTGGCATTAAATCGCCATGCCATACCGTCACGGCTGACGCTAAGCCCAACGAGAAAGCAATGGGTACCCCAACCAGAAACAGGCCAAGTAGCAGGAGAAATAATAGCATTGCCATGATCAGCTAACCTCCGGCGGTTGGGTGTTCGCCTGTTTGGATGGGTCGCTACCAATGACTTCATCAATCAGTAGCGCAATGCTATTGACCAAAATAACAATGCCACCTAATGGAACAGCCATATAAGGCCACATCATGGAGATCCGCGTACTGGGTGCTGTCTGGTTGGCAACGCGCCCCACCAGTTCAAAACCATATTTGACGATGATTAGTGCAAACAGCGCCGAACACAGCACTACCAGTACTCTTAAGACGCAAGCAAAGCGTGCGCCAGCATATTCAAGGAGAATATCAACGGAGATGAGTGCACCTCTCCGATAGGCATAGCCCGCACCAATGAAGGTCAACCAAATCATCGCAAATCGCGCTATTTCATCAGAAAAAAATAGCGGTTTACCAACCACAAATCGCGCGAACACTTGCCAGAAAATCAACACCGTCATGGTCAGTAGCAAAAACGCCAAGCCCCACCCCACAACCCGATTAAACTGATCTATGACTCTATTGGTCAGTATCAGAAACGTTTTCATATCGGCCTCAACGTTGACGAAAGAGCGCGGGAGGCTTGCCTCCCGCTTACTCTTGACTCAGATAAATCAGTACTCAAAATTGAGGGCCGCCTCGACAAGGTCTTCCCCCACCGTAGAGGACCACTGTTCAATGACGGGCCGGACAGCTTCACGAAAAGGCTCAAGATCAGGATGCGTGACGGTCATACCCAGCTCTTCAAGCTGGACTAGGTAGCGCTCTTCAAGCTCCTGGCTAGCGTCCCGCTGATAAGGCAGCGCAATTTGTGCTGCTTCCAAAATAATCGCTTGATCCTCCTCGCTAAATGAATTGAACAGATCCAGCCCCATCATCAGCGGTGCGGGTGAGTAGACATGCTGGGTCAGATTTAGGTAGTCCTGTACTTCGTAGAAATTGACATCGTAGATAGTCGCCAGCGGGTTCTCTTGGCTATCCATGACTCCCTGCTGAAGCGCAGTGTAGACTTCGGTCCACGCCATCGGCGTAGCGTTGGCGCCCAGGGCTTCCCAGGTATCTACCTGCACTCGGCTTTCCTGTGTGCGGTGGTTAATCCCCTCAAGATCTTCAGGGCTGTTAAGTTCGCGCACTGAATTGGTGTTATGGCGGAAGCCGTTTTCCATCCAGGCCAAAAACTTAACGTTCATCTGCTCTTCAGCAAGGGTTGCCAGATCCTCCCCGTGCTCACTGTCTAAAAACGCGTAGACGTGCTCGTTATTTTCAAAAATGTAAGGCAGGTCAAACAGCATAAACTGATCAACAAAACCACCCATTGGCCCTGTTGATGTAATGCCAGCATCGATGATGCCGAACCCCATTCCTTCAACGACTTCACGCTCCGCCCCTAGGGCATTGTTGTAATGCGGTTCAATGCTCAAGCGCCCTTCAGAGAGACGCTCCAACTCTTCGCCAAATTTTAATATGCCAACCCCCTGCTGCGACTCAGGACCGAGTGGCAAACTCACATCAATGACCCGCTCTGCTTGAGCAACGGCAGCAGTGGCCATCGTCATCGCCACCGTGCTGGCGAGGATTGAGAGCGGGAGAGGCTTTAAAGAGACATTATTCATTACAAGCTCCTATTGTGATTATTATTCGACACTTTATAAGCTTCGCGCCCCTATCTGGAGCGAAGCATTGTTCAACATCAATAGTTCTAGAATAAAATGAATACGTATTCAAATTTATGGGAAAATTAATAAAAATATATTTTTAAGTAACTGATATATATCACTTATACTTTAGTATAATCAAATGAATACGTAGTCTTTTTATTTAAAAACATTGCTTAGAATCAGCAAGCCGTCTAGGTGGGTGCAAATGTTGCTGGGGATAGGGATGGGCCTTTAAAGGCAGGGGCCGACAATGTCTCTTGGCCATTAGCCAGGCTTAGTACTTATTAGGGAGGCCATTGCGGCCTCCCCTATTATTTCTAATCAAGCATCGGATTTATAAAGCACTACTCCTTTACTGATACTTTGCGCAGGTCCTCAACCGTTACACCGTCAGGTAAGTCTGACTCCTCCGCGGGTAACCACACTGGTGACAAATCGCTGTCTTCACGACCGTCTTCATGTTGGTGCCCTGGAATACGGTAAACAACCTGACCACGATGGTGATCCCAAGCAAATACACGATCCATATGCTTATCCCTATAAAAAGTATGCTAACTATGTCCTAGGCATGTAACGTGACGTTCCTCTTGCGGCTGACTCGACACGTCTATATCCATGATATTAAATGTCACAGGCTTATTTTTTTGACAAGGAATTAACCATGAAAACCCTCATCTCCCTTTGCTTGCTGGCCTTTGTATTAGCAGGCTGCAGTTCAGGGCCCTCCTCTTCCAGAACTGCTGATTGCCGCCAGGTCTCTGAGCAATCAGGCGATACGATGGCCTACGGTGACTGCATTCGAGGGACTCAGGTCAATCGGTCAGGATTCTAAAATGGCTGTTATGAAATCTGTGTAAAGCTTGATTGCTTACTGTCCTCTTCACCCGCTTTTTAAGTGTGGTGAAGAGGACTGCCTTATATAAAAGAGATCATTCGCATACGATAGCCTAGGCGTTAAACGATGCTTTTCCCACCCGTCTAGTCATCGGGCCGCAACTCCTTCGGGCTAGGGGGAGTGCCTACCTTCACTTCGCTGAGATCCTCATGAGACAGGCCGCGGTAAAGCGCAAACATCATGATAAACACCAGGATAAACATCGGCAGGCCAACAACAGTGATTACCTCCTGCAGTGCGGTAAGCCCTGCATCACCAGCAAGCACGATGAGCATAGCGGCTAACATACCTTCAGAAACACCCCAGAATACCCGCTGATGCCAGGGTCCAGGGTCCGCTTTGCCTGTACAAAGCATATCAACGACCAAAGATGCGGAATCCGATGACGTAGCAAAGAAGATGGCAACAATGACGACGGCCAGGCCCTGGATCAATGTAGCGGCCGGGAAGTTTTCGAAAAAGGCGAACATGGCGAGGGGGATGCTTTCGCCAACGGCAGCGGACAATACACCGGCCTGATCCCCCATTGCTTCACGAGCATCGCTTCCAATTCCATCAATCTCCATCGCAGACCAGCCAAAGATCGCAAACCAGATCAGCGTAAAGATGGAGGGTGCGAATAGCACACCAAGCACGAACTCACGGATAGTCCGCCCGCGGGAAATCCGCGCCACAAATATCCCTATGAATGGTGACCAAGTGACTGTCCAAGCCCAATAGAACACTGTCCAACTGCCCTGCCACCCCCAGCCGCTACCGTCATTACTGGTGTAGCTGGCTAGAGTGTCATTCCAAAAAGCCATGGGCAGCAAATTCGTTATATAGAGGCCGAAGGTTTCGACGATGGCGCGGAGCAGGAAAACGGTTGAGCCTGTAAAGAGCACAAATATCAGCAGGCCTACAGCCATACCAATATTAATATTGGAAAGCCGCTTTATGCCTGAATCTAGTCCCGCTATGATCGACCCCACCGCGACGGTGGTAAGGACGGCGATAATCAGGACTTTCGTTAGCACTGCATCCGGAACACCAAACAGTTCGGTTAATCCCGCATTAATTTGCTGGGTGCCCAAACCAATCGAAACTGCCACACCAAACAGTGTGCCGAGAATAGCAAAAATATCGAGGGTTTTACCGATAGGGCCGTAAATGCGCTCACCGAGTAGTGGGTAGAAGACCGAGCTGAATCGCATTGGGAGATTGTAACGATAGATAAAGTACGCAAACGCCAGCCCCGGCATGGCGAAAATCGCCCAGGTATGCAGCCCCAAGTGATAGATCGAAAAGCTCATGGCATCGTCGGCAGCGGCCACTGAGAAAGGCTCGACTCCGGGCCTTGGTGGAGATGAGAAGTGGGAAATAGGCTCGGCTACGCCCCAGAACATGAGTACCGTGCCGATACCGCCAGCGAACAACATAGTGAACCAGGAGACGTTGCTATAGGCAGGCTTCGCATCATTGCCACCCAGCCGGATCGCCCCATAACGGCTGAGCGCCACCCAGAGTAGGAAAGCTACCCAACTCGTCACCCCTAAGATAAAGAACCAGCCAAGATTAGTTACGATCCATTCCCTCCCCGCGCCGAAGGCTTCCCCTATTGGGCCCGGAGCAATCAAAAGTGCGACTAAAAAAAGAATCATGATCCCGGCAGACGTGAAAAAAATGGTGGGATCTGTCTTGAGGCCCAGCCTTCTCGCGAGTGCATCCATCACTTTTTCTCCCGTTGTTTATTCATCCCATTTTTAAAACAAGCCTTTACAACAACGTAGGAGCTATTAACCGATCTCGCCAAGTTACTATTAAACCTTTACAAGTCTCTCTATAGCTGATGAAGCGATTAAAGTTTAACAGCAGCACTTCATCACTTAACAATTCCGGCCAGGTATCCCTTTGTTTTAAAAGCCAAATATATGGACGGCTATGACCATTGTGTTTCCGCTGGATATGAATGGGTCAGTCCTGTGTTATGGTAGCTACTCTGACTTAAACATTTGAAAGAGCGCTAGTCTGAGGCTTTTTAACCATTTTCGTGTTCCCACCTTTCAAGTGGCGCTTCGACACTTGGCAGTCAAGACTGCCAATTACGTCTAGTACGTTCTTATTTTCGCCTTTTAGCGAATTTTCCTAACAGAACCTTCCGTTTTACGCCCGCATATTTTTCTGCATCATGCGGGCGCCTTCGTGGCTCTCCCTAGAGGTTATTGGCCCTGCCCTTAGTAGGCGTTGCCCTGCCACGACTATTTTTATCGAACAGCCAAGCGCTTGCTTCGCTAGACGATTAACAGAGAAATACTATGAGCTTTAGAATCGCCATTCTGGGAGCTGGTCCTAGCGGGCTGGCCCAACTCCGTGCCTTTGAAGCGGCACGCCTCGCTGGCACTGATATTCCCGAGGTCGTCTGTTATGAAAAACAGAGCGATTTAGGCGGCTTATGGAACTACACCTGGCGCACCGGTCTTGATGCCTATGGGGAACCAGTGCATGGCAGTATGTATCGCTATCTTTGGTCAAACGGCCCCAAAGAATGTCTGGAGTTTGCGGATTACAGCTTTGAGGAGCATTTTGGCCGCCCCATCCCCTCCTATCCACCTCGAGCAGTACTGCGTGATTACATCATGGGGCGAGTCGAGAAGAGTGGCGCGCGTCAGTACATACGCTTTAACACGGCGGTTCACTGGGTAAGCTATGCAGCAGAAACGGGCAAGTTCGCGGTCACCGTAAGAGATCTTAAGCAGGACGCACTCCGTACCGAAGAGTTTGATTATGTGGTCGTAGCTACCGGTCATTTTTCAACGCCGAATGCGCCCTATTTTGAAGGCCTCAATCAGTTCCCGGGCCGAGTCATGCATGCTCACGACTTTCGCGACGCTTTGGAGTTCGCTGGAAAAGATCTGTTGCTTGTCGGTAGTAGCTACTCCGCCGAGGACATCGGCACTCAGTGTCACAAATACGGGGCGAAGTCGGTTACCTTTAGCTACCGCAGCAAGCCGATGGGGTTCAAGTGGCCTGACTCTTTCAAGGAAGCACCGCTGCTTACAAAGGTGGTCGGCAAGACGGCTCACTTCAAGGACGGCGGTAGTCAGGACGTGGATGCCATTATTCTTTGCACTGGTTACCAGCACCACTTTCCGTTTCTGCCCGACGAACTAACTCTGAGCACCCATAACAGACTCTATCCAGAGGGCTTATACAAGGGCATTTTTCTTGAGAAAAACCCTAAGTTGTTATTCCTGGGAATGCAGGATCAGTACTACACCTTCAATATGTTCGATGCCCAGGCTTGGTACGCGCGGGATGTCATACTTAATCGGATCACCCTGCCCAATAAATCGGCCATGGCCGCCGACAGAGTAAGCTGGGTCAACCGGGAGCAAGAGGTCGAAAATCCATTCCAGGCCATCGACTTCCAGGCTGCCTACATACGTGATTTATTACAGCCCACCGATTACCCCTCTTTTGAGGTCGAGGCTGTGGCAGAGATCTTTAAGGAGTGGGAACACCATAAAGAGGCGGATATTCTCAGCTATCGCGATAGAAGTTATCGTTCAACGCTCACAGGAACCCTTGCCCCGAAACATCACACGCCTTGGATGCAAGCAATGGATGACTCTCTAGAGACTTTCCTGAGCGAGGAGCCAGCGATTTAGATGCAGGTCAAAGCGTTTAGGCAACAAAAAAGCCCCTGACGAATCAGGGGCTCCAATTACTTTCGCTGTTGAACCTCGAACGTCATGTTCAGGCAATGGCCCTCCCCGCTTAGCGCCCAGCAAGGAAGGACAGAAAGTAATTACTTCATCTTGCAGGTATTGATCCCCACCAGCTTATAGGCCGGGCAAAAGTTGAACAGACCGGTGGCTAATGGCAACACCCCTACCCATCCCCAACTGCCAATGACTCCAACCAGGGTAAGTGCGATTAACAAGATACCGATCAGAATGCGTAACGTCTTATCGATACCGCCAACATTGCTTTTCATGATGAAGTCCTTCATTTCGTTATAAATGCTTAAAAGCTGTAAACAGGAATCGTCGAATCGCGCATCATTTCTGCAATATCACCGGGTGACGCCACACCAACCCCCTCAAGAAGATCGTCTTCGTCGTGCTCGCTGTTAGGCAGATAGATGGCGCAGACGTCTACGTTGGCGCCATTTTCCATCAGCATATGCAAAAGACCTTCCGGCTTTACTCGGCCTGCTGGGTTGCTTGGCGGTGTGGCAATTGCCTCCGCACTTTGAAAGCCTTGTGTGGCTAAATCACCCGCAGTATCACAAAGCAATATATGCAGATCGGTACCCTGCTGCTGCATCGCATTGGACAGAATCATAACCATGCCTTGGGTCTGGATTGAATCGCTTGTGAGGATTACCAAAGCCTGATCTTCACGTTGCTCGTCTTCGTGGTTATCAGCCATGGCGATGCCGGAAAAACCAATGGCAAAAGCGGCAGCTGAGAGTGTCAGTGTCGTTTTAATCGTCATAAAATCACCTAAGTGGATTAAGTTATTGTGGATTCAGCAAATGACATCGAGACCCTGCTGCATTCAACAGTGAAGCAATCGCCTTGATAATTCATTTTTGATCTAAAGTAATAACTTTATGTGATTTTAAAGTTTAGCTGACTTGCCTAGGCAAGACACGAGGCAATTGGTCACCGCTTGACCCACATCAAAAGAAGCGCCAACACACTTAGCAGGCAGGTGAGTAATGCAAGATGCGAAAAAGTGTTACTACGGCTGTTCGGCTCAACTAGCACTTAAGCAGTGGCGTGCCGCCATATTGGTAGGGAACCAAGGGAGGGGTAGTCTGTTTGCCAGTATTGAAGGCGCGTCTCGCGGTGACACAGTACATTACCCAACGTGACCAACGAGGACGAACAGAGCTATTCGGTGCCGTTAGTAGCGCACTCACTCCAGGGGGCGGGAGCATAGGACTGGTCACTCGCGTAGGCCTGCCGCCCCTGTTCAAATCATTAGCTATGCCTATCAAGTTTTGCCTATGTTAAAGGATCCAGTCCCGCTCCCTGATTCGATGTAAAATCAATACGTCTTTAAGTTAAAGACTAAGTCGTAGTTGTTGAGCAGCGGCGGCATGGGTTTGCTGCCAACCAGGCGGTCCGGCGGGGTCAGCTGACACTCTCGCCCTTGGAGTAAGCTGGCCAACATGTGGCTGGTCACGGTTAATACAACGTGACGCCCAGGACAGATACCAGGGCCACCACTGAACTGCATCATTGGCCAATCCCCAGCCCCACCCTGCAGCCAGAGATCGGGATTGAACTGATTGGCATAGTCCAGAACCCGCTCGTCACGATGGAAGTAAGGTGCAAGCAGCAGTACCGAGGTTTTAGCCGGCATGGTGCCGTTATTCCACTCGGTCTCTTCTGTTGTTTGACGCAGCACCATGGGCGTGGTGGGCCAAAGCCGCAAAGACTCAAGTACACAGGCGCGTAGATAATCATGCTTGGGCGCCGGCTGTTGCAGGTTGGCCGCTATCTCCTCCTGGGCCCGCTCGGCATGATCGGGATGAGCGGCCAGTAACGCTAAGGCCCGAAAAGTAGCCATGCCTGCTGGGTCGAAGGCAAATAGATACTGCGGCACCTGATGCTCAGGCTGAGTGGTATCAGTCGTTGGTGCTCGGGCAATTTCCGCGGCCAGACTGCCCTCCTCACCACGCTCCAGGTAGGTACATAGGCGCTCGTGGAAGTCCTCTTTGACGCGGTCATGCCCCGGGTGAAAGAAGGCCCAGTTGGCGGCGCTGCGTAGCTTTTCGAGTATTTCTGTCAATTCTTGATCATCGCGGGCGGAATCGCCCAGCACCACGCGGCGCACTACTCGGTTCCAGGTTTTCTCGAACATCTCCCAGTCGAGTGTTCCACCCTCCGCTTCAACGCGAGACAGAAGTTCATTGGCTTCCTCTTCGACTACCTGAACAAAGCGCGCGCCCAAGCCATGAACTGGGCAATCACTCTGTAGTACCTCCTCGTTGAAGCGTCGACGCTCGGCACGTTCGGGGCCGTGAGACACCAGGGCCATATCGGGTTCGAAGTGCTCAAGTGCCTTACGTTTGGCCCACTCGGCAGTAGCGAACGGCTCAGGAGTCTCGTTCAGCACCCGGTTCGCATGGTCTGGATCAAGCACCAACGCCATTAGCTTACTATCAGGCGTTTTCAACATTAGCGGTCCAGCGCCGTACTTTTGGTTGAGCTTCTGCAGCCTGCGTATACTGCGCTTATCAAGGCCCATCTTCTCGGCCATGCCCACCACTTTAGGTCGACGGATGATCACACCCTTGGCGATATTGGGCACGAAAACATCACCTATCACGGCTAGGGTTTCGCCCAATGTAGCCGTAGGCAATGTGCTTTTATCCAATTCCTTAGACATATTATTCTCCTTAAATTTGCCGCTTGTTTTACCTCCTTTTGCTTGCAAATATAGGCTATTTTATAGTGCATGCAACTTGTCTACTTTATAGAGAGGAAACTCCTACGGAGCGTTGGAACGGCGCAAACCACTAAGGCTGCCTCTACAGAGGGATATAAAGGAGCATCTCAGTAATGGGCCATCGCGACGACCAATCATCGGCTGTTTGCACCGGCAACCAAAGCAGCGATGCCCCTCTCCCTGGCTGGGTGCTACTGCGAGGTTTAATACGCGAGGCGCGACATTGGGAAGGGCTGCCCGAACAGCTGGCCCAGGCATTGCAGGAACCCGTCAGGGCGCTGGATCTACCGGGCAATGGTACCCACTGCCGCGAGTCCAGCCCAACCAGTATCGATGGTATGGTCGACGCGTTGAGACAACAGCTAGGAAATTCGGGCAGTAGTGGTCCACATCGGGTGCTGGCGATTTCCCTGGGCGGCATGGTGGCACTACGCTGGGCACAGCGTTTTCCCAATGAAGTACAGTGCCTGGTAATGATCAATTCAAGCCTGCGCGGTATTGCTCCGTTTTATCAACGGTTGCGCCCCCGTCAGTATCCACGCTTGCTCACTGCCCTACTACGCTCGCTCGGCCATGAGCAGCGCGAACGCCTTATCCTGCGCATGACCACTCGGCTGCAGTCCGACCTGCCCGGGGTGGCGCGAAAACATGCACGCTGGCAACGCGAAGCACCGGTAAGCAAGGCCAACCTGATGCGTCAGCTGCTGGCCGCTGCAAGAGGGTTCTCTCCTCCTCAAGAACTGCCCGGCTTGCCAGCGCTGCTGCTGGCCTCGCGCAGCGATGAAATGGTCTCCTGGCGCTGCTCCCAGGCTATGGCAGAACGTTGGGGATGGCCCCTCGAGCTACACCCCAAGGCTGGTCATGACCTCCCCCTCGACGACCCCGACTGGGTAGTGGAGCGTATTCGGCAATGGCGCAACGCTTAAGCAATCGTCGATTTCGACGCCGTGACTCTGTTTGACGCCAGGTGGCACTACTGTCTATACAGAAGGTAGGAGACGCAATACTAGCCATACAGGGAGATGAGTATGGAGCGCTTATTTGAGCATGCCTCAGTCAAACCTGAGGCGCCAGCCGACGCCGCCGATCAGCCGCAGAGGCCACATTCGCATTCGAGCCGTTCAAGCATCTCAAAATGGGTTCTCCCTCTGCTCATAGCCCTGCTAGGCGCTGGCACCATGTTCTCGCTCCAGGCCGACGAATCGGCCGCTCCACAGGACGAAACCGGCGTATTGCCCCCCCATGCAATGCCCGATGAGCCGGATGTGACCACCGGCTCGGCTGGCACCACCAGCAGCATCACAGGGTCTGACATGGATCAGGAGGACCAGACGACGGGAGGCGGCCAAACCCAGGGCGATGAAATATTCCAGACGCCCCCGGCGGCCTCCGATGAGGGCCCGGCCTACGAAACTCAATCTCCCGAGCGGGAAGAGGAAGATGAGGGCCTGCCCGACGAACCGCTAGGTGCCGAGCTGACCGGTCATCAGGATGACGAGCCACAGGCTAGCGCCGAAGATTCCCCCGAATAAGCCGTTGGCACCGCAGAGCATAAATCCAACACTAAAATCTAGAACAAATCGCAAGGAGGCCGTCATGACGTTGAGGGTTACGCGAAGACAGTTTTTCAAACTCGGTGCAGCCGGCATGGCCACCTCCAGCATGGCGATGTTGGGCTTTGCACCGGAGCCGGTAGTCGCCTCGGTCCGCCACTTTAAATTGACCGGTGCCAAGATTACCCGCAGCAACTGCACCTACTGCTCCGTGGGCTGCGGCGTGCTGATCTACAGCCGCGGCGATGCCGCCATCAACAACATCGACGATGTCTACCATGTCGAAGGCGACCCCGACCACCCGGTCAGCCGGGGCTCGCTTTGCCCCAAGGGAGCGGGCCTGCTCGACTATATCCGCAGCGAGTCTCGACTCAAATATCCCATGGTTCGCGAGCCAGGTACCAATGAGTGGCAGCGTATCTCATGGGATGATGCACTGACGCGCATTGCCCGCCATATGAAGGATGACCGGGACGCCAACTTCGTCACCGAGGACGGCGACGGCAACACGGTCAACCACTGGACCACGACGGGCTTCCTTGCAGCCTCGGCCTCGACCAATGAGACCGCCTACCTGACCCAGAAGATGGTGCGCAGTCTCGGTATGGTGGCATTCGACAATCAGGCGCGCGTCTGACACGGACCGACGGTGGCAGGTCTTGCCCCAACATTCGGTCGCGGTGCCATGACCAATCACTGGGTCGACATTCGTAATGCCGACCTGATCATCGGTATGGGCGGCAACCCCGCTGAGGCCCACCCCGTGGGTTTCCGCTGGGTGATGGAAGCCAAGGAGCACAACGATGCCCGGCTGGTAGTGGTCGATCCGCGCTTTACGCGCACCGCCGCCGTCGCGGACTTCTTTGCCGAGATCCGCACCGGCACCGACATCGCCTTTCTCGGTGGATTAATCAGCTACCTGATCGAGAACGACCATATCCATCATGAATATGTTCGTGCCTATACCGATGCCAGCCTGATCGTCAGAGAAGAGTTCGGCTTCGAGGATGGCCTGTTCACCGGCTACGACGCCGAAAACGGCGAATACGAGATGGGCAGCTGGCAGTACGAATATGACGAGGAAGGCCACGCCCTGCGCGACGATACCCTGCAGCACCCCCGCTGTGTCTTCCAACTGATGCGCGAGCACTTCAGCCGCTACAGCCTCGATGTCGTCTCGTCGGTATGCGGCACTCCCCGCGACAAGATCCAGCGCGTCTGGGACATGGCGGCCGAGACGGCGAGGCCTGAAAAGACCATGACCTTTCTCTACGCCCTGGGCTGGACCCAACACTCCATTGGCTCGCAAATTATCCGCACCGCCGCCATTGTCCAGCTGCTGCTGGGCAACATGGGTATGCGCGGTGGCGGCGTCAACGCCCTGCGGGGGCACTCCAATATCCAGGGTCTCACCGACCTGGGGTTACTCTCCGACCAGCTGCCCGGCTACCTGACGCTAGCCGATAACGATGAACAGGAGTACGAGCAGTTCATTCTCGATCGCGCCCGCCCGCCGCTGGTGCCTGACGAAGTCTCCTACTGGCGCCACTACGAACGCTTTCATGTCAGCCTGATGAAGGCCTGGTTCGGCGATGCCGCCACCGCGGAGAACGACTGGTGCTACCACTGGCTGCCGAAGATGGGGGAGGACTTGTACGACATCCTGCACACCTTCGAGCGGATGAGCCACGGCGAAATCAACGGCTACTTCTGCCAGGGCTTCAATGCCCTGGCCGCCTTCCCCCATAAGGCCAAGGTCACCGCATCGCTGTCGCGCCTGAAATACCTGGTGGTGATCGACCCGCTCAGCACTGAAACCGCCGAGTTCTGGAGGAATCAGGGCGAGTACCACGATGTAAATCCAGAGGAGATAGGCACCGAGGTCTTTCGGCTGCCCACCACCAGCTTTGCTGAAGAGGATGGCTCCATCGTCAACAGCTCCCGCTGGCTGCAGTGGTTCTGGCAGGCAGCCCCGCCGCCGGGCGAGGCGCGCCCGGACGCCGCGATACTGGCCGGGCTCTTCCTGCGCCTGCAGCGGCTATATCGTGAGGAAGGCGGGGCCTTCCCCGACCCGATTCTCAATCTGCACTGGCCCTACCGCCGACCCGATGATCCAAGCCCTCATGAGCTGGCCCGGGAGTACAACGGTTGGGCCCTGGAGGATGTCGTCGACCCGGAACGAAACATCACCGTTCGAGCCGGTGAACAGCTGGAGGACTTCGGCATGCTGCGTGCAGACGGCAGCACCGCCTGCGGCTGTTGGGTATTTGCCGGCTGCTGGACCGAGCAAGGCAACCAGATGGCTCGTCGCGACAACTCCGATCCCTACGGCACCGGCCAGACACTGGGCTGGGCCTGGGCCTGGCCAGCTAACCGCCGGATTCTTTACAACCGCGCCAGCGCACGTCCCGACGGCACGCCCTGGGCCGAACACAAGGCCGTAGTGTGGTGGGACGGCCAGCGCTGGGTTGGCAACGACGTGCCCGATTTCCCCGAAGACTCTACACCCGGTGCCAATCAGGGGCCTTTTGTGATGAATCAGACCGGGCGCGGCCAGCTCTTTGCCCGTGATCGAATGAACGAGGGCCCCTTCCCGGAGCACTACGAGCCCTTCGAAACGCCCATCGCCAATAACCCTATGCACCCCAACAGCCCTCTGGCCAAGAACAATCCTGCGGCGCGGGTTTTCGAGCAGGACCGGGAGAACTTCGGCTCCTTCGAGGAGTTCCCTCATGCGGCCACCAGCTACCGGCTGACCGAGCACTTTCACTACTGGACCATGCATAACCGCCTCAACGCCATCGCCCAGCCGGAGAAATTCGTCGAGATCGGTGAAACCCTGGCGCAAGAGTTAGGCATTGTGAAGGGCGATCGAGTGCGGGTCAGCTCCAAGCGTGGCCATATCGATGCCGTGGCCGTGGTGACCAAACGCATCCGACCTCTGCAGGTCGCCGGTCAGACGGTGCATCAGGTGGGCATCCCGCTGCACTGGGGGTTTATGGGCGAAACGAAGAAGGCACACCTGACCAATACCCTGACCCCCTCGGTGGGCGACGCCAACACCCAGACCCCAGAGTACAAGTCGTTCCTGGTACGGGTCGACAAACTGTAATGCAAGACGGTAATGCAAGGAGGAGAGCATGCGTGGAGAACAGATCAACTCGCAAAACATCATCGCTCGCTCGGCAACCTCAGTGCCCTCGCCCCAGGAGCGAGACGGCGGCATTGACACGGTTACCAAGCTGATTGACGTATCCCGCTGCATCGGTTGCAAGGCATGCCAGGTGGCATGCTCCGAATGGAACGACCTGCGCGACGAAGTGGGCGAGTGCGTAGGCGAATACGACAACCCGGCAGACCTATCACCTAACACCTGGCAGGTGATGCGCTTCAACGAGTACGAGAATGAGCAAGGCAACCTGGAGTGGCTGATCCGCAAAGACAACTGCATGCACTGCGCCGAACCGGGCTGCCGCGAGGCGTGCCCAGCGCCCGGCGCTATTGTTCAGTATGCCAACGGTATCGTCGATTTTAACTCTGAGCTCTGCATTGGCTGCGGCTACTGTGTGGCTGGCTGCCCTTTCGATGTGCCGCGCATCTCAAAAAAGGACGGCAAGTCCTACAAATGTACGCTCTGCTCCGACCGTGTCTTCAATGGCCTGGAGCCGGCCTGCGTCAAATCCTGCCCCACCGGCTCGATCATGTTCGGCACCAAGAAGGACATGCTCGATCTTGCCGAAACCCGCACCGATTTCCTCAAGAGCAGAGGCTTCGACAGCGCTGGCATCTATGACCCCTCGGGCGTTGGCGGCACCCACGTCATCTATGTGCTTCAGCACGCCGATAAGCCAGAGATCTACAACGACCTGCCCCGCGACCCACGCATCAGCCCAATGGTCGACGCCTGGAAGGGAGTCACCAAACCGCTGATGTCGGCCGCCATTGGCCTGGCCGCTCTTACGGGCTTCTTTCACTATGTCACTGCCGGGCCTAAAGAGCTCTCCGAAGAGGACATCGAAGCCGTACGCGCCGACGAAGCGCGTGAAGCTGAGAGGAAAGCCGAAAGAGAAGCCTCTGAGCGTAACAGGGAGGAGCGGTCATGACCGCCGACCGGCAGGAGAAGGGGCTGCTTCGCTATAGCGGTTGGACGCGGCTCAACCACTGGCTAGTCGCCATCAGCTTCGTGCTGCTGGTGCTTAGTGGACTGCCCTTCTTTCACCCCTTCTTCTGGTCGCTGACAGGGCTATTCGGGGGGCCGACCATGACCCGCATACTGCATCCCTACATCGGCCTGTTCATGACGCTTTTCTTCCTGATCATGGCCGTCAGCTTCTTCAAGGAGAGCCTGCTTAAAAGACACGATATCCAGTGGCTCAAGCAGATCCGCGACGTGCTGACCAATCGCGACGAACGCCTTCCTCCGGTGGGCAAAAACAACGCCGGCCAGAAGCTGGTGTACTGGATCATGCTGTTCTGCGTGGCCGGCCTGCTGGTGACGGGCCTGTTGATCTGGCAGCCCTATTTTGCCGACGCTGTGTCAATCACACTGCGGCGACTGGCCTCCATGGGGCACGCCTATATTGCTTTCCTTGCCATCACCACTTTGATCATTCATATATATTCAGGCATCTGGGTGAAAGGCTCTTTCCAGGCCATGATCAGGGGGCATGTCAGTAAGGCCTGGGCCAAGCACCATCATGGCCTGTGGTACGAGGAAGAGATGAAAAAGGAGCACAGGCGTGGTGAGATCGAGCGCCAGCATACGTCGTCACAACCGCGAGGACTCGAGTAGCGTGAAACACACATACGGCAACTCTCCTAGCGGGGTCATGGCCCCTCCGGATGTGGTATTACCCACTCCTGACCACTTCGCCATTCGCGCCCTACGCCTGCAGGAACTGTCCCAGCGCGTAGAGCCACTGGGTGAGTTCCTCACCTTCATGGCACAACTGGCCAGCGCCCAGCAGGTGGCGCTGGAGCACGCCGACCCCGCCTGGGCTCCCATTGACGAGGCTTTCGTGCCAGCGCTGGAGCATGGCATGCCGCCGTTGAACGTGCGGGCGCTGCGCCAGGACATCGACCTGCATACAGAGCTCGCCGTTATGCTCGATGCCCTGGAGCTTCATGTAGGCGAGGCCCAACGAACGCTGCTGATTCGCCTGAGAGAATTACCGCGCGATGAAGTCGACCTGATGGCGGATGACGTACTGGCGGCAAGCCCCGGCGACCCGGAACGGCGTGGGATGATGCCGCTGGTGGCCGCCGCCATGCAGGTCGCCTGGCTGCGTCTGACGCAGTCGCTACCCCGTGCGCCTGACCGGCCGAGCGCCGAAGCCCGAGCGCTCTGCCCCTGCTGCGGCTCGCCGCCGGTGGCCAGCGTGATCGAGGCTACCCCAGAGCGAAGCGGGGTGCGTTACCTGCAGTGCGGCCTGTGCGCCACTCAGTGGTACTTTGAGCGCTCGATCTGCAGCGTTTGTGAGCAGTCCGGCAAGCTGGGTTACCTTAGCCTGGAGAACGAAACGGGCGAACCCGCGCTGCCCGCCCAAGCAGAAACCTGCGGTGACTGCGGTACTTATCTGAAGGTGATTTCACACGGCGTCGACCCCCAAGGAGAGCCCCTTGCCGACGACCTTGCCAGCCTGGCGCTAGATCTCCTGCTCGCCGAGGAAGAGCAGTATCAACGCAGCGGCTTCAACCCACTGCTGGTCGTTGGTGGATAAGGCCATCCCTGAGCGGCCATGGACGGCCCTCACCCGCCATGCTATATGTTTAGAGTTTGCAACCCGGCACGGATATGAAGACGACAGGACTTTAAGACGACCATGGACGTTCGACGCAACCTGCCCGCCGTAGACACCCTACTGGCGCATCCCGCTCTACAGCAAGCCCAGCGCTATCATAGTTGGCGCCTGGTCAGACAGGCTATTCGCATGACCCTGGAGAGCGAGCGCTCGCGCCTCGCCGATTACACCGGGCGTACCGAGCATCAGCCCACCACCCTCTCACTCGAAACCCTCACTGACCGAGCGCTTGAACGCCTGGAACAGCTGGCGCTGCCCAGCAGTCGCAGCGTTTTTAACCTGACCGGTACGGTCATCCACACCAACCTGGGCCGCTCAGCGCTTGCTGAGCCCGCCATTGAGGCCATGGCCGAGGCTGCCCGTTATCCCATGGCGCTCGAGTATGACCTTGAGAGCGGCGGCCGCGGCGACCGGGACAGACTGGTGGAGCCTCTGCTTTGCGAACTAACCGGCGCCGAAGCCGCTACCGTGGTCAACAACAACGCCGGTGCAGTGCTGCTGACCTTGAGCGCCCTGGCCAGTGGTCGCGAGGCGGTTATCTCGCGGGGGGAGTTGATTGAGATAGGGGGCGCCTTTCGCATGCCCGACATTATGGCCTCGGCGGGCTGCCGACTGCATGAGGTAGGGGCTACCAACCGCACCCATGCCCGGGATTTTCAGACTGCTCTGGGCGAAGACACTGGCTTGATCGTCAAGGCACACACCTCCAACTACGCCATCACCGGCTTTACCAAAAGCGTGTCCGAACGCGAACTGGCGGCCATCGCCCACGCTCATGGCGTCCCCTTTATGGTCGACCTAGGCAGCGGCGCATTGGCCGACTTTTCTGCCCTTGGCCTGCCCCATGAGTCGCAACCTCGCGAGGCGATCGCCGCCGGTGCCGACGTTGTCACCTTCAGCGGCGACAAGCTCCTGGGTGGCCCGCAGGCGGGCGTGATCGTCGGCCGCCGTGAACTGATCGACATCATCAAACGACACCCACTGAAGCGCGCCCTGCGCCTCGACAAACTAACCCTGGCCGCGCTGGAAGCCACCCTGCGCCTCTATCGCGACAGCGACGCACCGCAGCGGGATATCCCCACCCTGGCGATATTGACCCGACCCGCCGCCGACATCGCGGCAACCGGCGAACGTCTGCTCTCCTCCGCCCAGGCCCTGCTCGACGACATCGACGTTACCCTAGCCCCCTGCGTGAGTCAGCTTGGCAGCGGCTCGCTGCCCGTCGACCGCTTGCCCAGCTACGCGCTGGCTTGGCGCCCGCTAAGCCGTGACCGCCACGCCAGGGAGCGGTGCCTCAGACGCATGGAAGCGGCGTTTCGTCAACTGCCCCGCCCGGTCATCGGCCGCATCCACGAGGGCGCCCTCACTCTCGACCTGCGCTGCCTGCATCGCCCTGCAGACGAGGACACCTTCACCGCCCAACTCCCGGCATTGAAGCAGCGCTACGAGAGCCAGCAAGACCGGCATGAGGAGAACCAGCCGTGATCGTCGGCACTGCCGGCCATGTCGACCATGGCAAGACCGCCCTGATCCAGCAGTTGACAGGTATTGATACTGACCGCCTCAAGGAGGAGAAGGCACGCGGGCTGACCATCGAAGCCGGTTTCGCCTACCCCGAGGTAGCGGAAGGCATCGAGCTCGGTTTTGTCGATGTGCCCGGGCATCATCGCTTTCTGCATAATATGCTCGCGGGTAGCGCTGGCATCGACACGGCCCTGCTGGTGGTAGCCGCCGACGATGGCGTGATGCCCCAGACCATCGAACATGTCCAGATCCTCGGCCTGCTCGGCGTCGACCGCGGCGTGGTGGCTGTGACCAAGATCGACCGAGTCGACGAACCACGGCGCCAGGAAGTCCGCCGAGAAATCACCAGCCTGCTAGCGGGAACACCCCTCGCCAAGGCGCCGCTGTATGACGTCTCGAGCCATAGCGGCGAAGGAGTAGAGGCCCTGCGCGACACGCTATGGGCGCAGGCGGCTCACCCGCATGCGTCATCTCCGCATGGGCATTTCCGCCTTAGCGTGGACCGCGTTTTTGCGCTGCCCGGCGCAGGCCTGATAGTGACCGGTACCGCACTCAGCGGCTGCATCGCCAAGGGTGATCAGGTGCGACTGGTGCCCGACGGCCATAAGGCCAGGGTACGCCAGCTGCGGCGTCAGCATCGCGAGAGCGAGCAGGCACGCCAGGGCGACCGGGTAGCGCTCAACCTTGCTGGAGCCGGTGTGGAACGGGATCGCATTAGGCGCGGTGACTGGGTCGTCGCCGAGTCGCTGGAAACGCCCTCCATCAAGCGACTTGATGTCCAGCTAAGGCTGCTCGCCTCCGCCGCGCCGCTCAAGCACTGGACGCCGGTCCATATACACTTGGGGGCCGCCCATCTTATGGGGCGGGTCTCGCTGCTCGAAGGGCAGCGGCTAGAGCCTGGCAACAACATGCTTGGCCAACTGGTCTGCGACACTCCGGTACACGCCTGCCTGGGGGATCGCTTCGTCATCCGCGATCATAGCGGGCATATTACCCTCGGCGGAGGGATCGCACTGGACGGCGACCCACCGCGCCGTGGTCAGCGCACCCCCGGGCGTCTGGCCTGGCTGGCAGCACTCGCCGAATGCGCAAGCGCCGCCCCGCCCTACGACCTTCACGAACCGCTGCGTGCCGCGCTCGACCTCCATCCCGACGGGCTGGACCTCCACGCCATGGCGCGCAACCTTAACAGCAGCGTTGAGGAGCTAACGCCCCTTGTCGAGTCGTCCGCTGGTCAGGTCCTCACCGCCGAGGGCGAAGTTAGAGCCCTCTCCTGGGCAGCCGTCGAATCACTCAGAGTGCGGATTACCCAAGTCGTCGCCGACAACCATGAGAGCGAGCCCGCCATGTTGGGTACCGAGCGCGAACGGCTGAACCGTCAAGCAGCCCCCCGGCTACCTGCCCCTCTCTTCCGCTGCCTGCTCAAGCCACTGATCGAGGCGGGCCAGCTCGATAGCAGTGGCCCCTTCATTTCTTTACCCGGCCATCGCGCAGCACTCAGTGACCACGACGAGGCGCTTTGGCAACGGCTCGAGCCCCTGCTGGCTGAAGCCCCCTTTCAGCCACCCCGGGTTCGCGACCTGGCAGCAACCAGCGGGCTCGATGAACAGCGTGTGCGTCAGGCACTGACAGCCTGTGCCCGCCTTGGCAGGCTCTATCAGGTGCGCAAAGACCACTTCTACCTCGCCTCTGCGACACACGAGCTGGCAAATATTGCCCGTGAGGTGATGGAAGAACACGGCGCTATTCGTAGCGCAGAGTTTCGCGACCGCATCGGCACCGGACGCAAACTGGCCATTCACATTCTCGAATTCTTTGATAGGATAGGTTTTACGCGTCGGGTGCGGGATGAACGCTGCATTCGCCGCACCGCCCTGTGGAACTAGGCGACGCACGCTCATGGAAGAGAATCGACCCCCGGTGGGGCGGCCAGACTTCAAATCTGGCAGGGGCTGCCAGCAGTCCCTGGTGGGTTCGACTCCCACGCTCTTCCGCCACTCTTTTGGGCTCTTCGCCCAACCCTACCTAACGCAGACTCGCTGACAAGCACCGGCGTGATGCCCTAACTATAAGCGACTGCCTACTAAAATCGCGTTCGCCGGTTCAACATTTTAGATTAATCCCATGACCAAAAAGCGGTGGGCATTAACCTAGATCATAAGAGACGACTCGACACCATGCCATCATGTTCATGAGCAGCGGATGCTCTCGCAAGGATGTTCCGAGCAAGGAAAGCTTGATGCCACCAGGAAGGTTTGAGCAGGACGCTCATAGGTGCCCGCAAGGAAGCGGTGACAGGAAAGGCCCGGCCCCCATCGGCTGGGCTTTTCTTTTGCTGATCTAAGCGTTCTCGGTGCAACTATAACGAAGACGAGAGACATTGGTGGCGACTGGATCTCTTTACCATTTCCCATTTAGAGCTGTTGGGATTGATGTTGTGGCAGAGAGGATAAGTGAAAATATTTTGATGAGCTACACTGATTGGTTAGGGTATATTTTGGATGGCATTGGCACTAATCAAGCAGGCTTTAATATAAAAAACTATATTAAACCTCTCATGTCAAAGTTGAACAATTTTCAAGCTCATACGGCAGAAGATATTAAATTACTCGAAAATGCTGTGAGCAACGAAAGATCCTTTGGCAAAGACGAGGACGTGATTCAGGAAGGAGACAAATCCCGGCATGTGTACCTTGTGGTTAAAGGTTGGGTTAGTCGTTATAGGTTGAACATGCACGGAAAAGTGCAGACGCTTAACTTCCACATCCCCGGCGATTTTTGCAACCTTCATACCAATCTTGCTCACTGTATCGAATACTCCATCGGTACTGTCGCCCCCTCTGTGATTGCTTATATTCCGCACGAGAGAATTGAAGAAATCTCCCGAGAAAATCACCGCCTGGCTCGCTCCTTTAACTGGCTGGCGTTCAATGAGTTCTCTATCCTTCAGGAATGGCTGCTCAACGTGGGGTCACGCCCCTCTCATCAGCGTCTCGCACACCTGATTTGTGAACTACTTATCCGCGTAAGAGCAGCTGGGCTCACGGAGGATCATCACTTTTACTTGCCGCTCACACAAGCCCAGTTAAGCGAAGCCATGGGCATCACGGTCGTCCATACCAACCGTGTCATGATGCGGTTGCGAGCGGAGGGTTTGATCACTTTTGAAGGCCGAAGAGTAGAAGTGACGGATTGGCCGGGACTCAAGAAATATGCCGATTTCAAAGTACGCTACCTACACCTGGACAATGCTGAGCCTAACCTGATCAAGGACTTGTGAATAAGGACCTCTGAATATCGCACAGAGAGACTTAACCATAATTCCATGAGCGATCATGAATGAGGTAAGGCGTTCGTTCTTCATTTGATTGGGGCTGACTAAACCAGTAAGCGGGAATATCCCCTTCTCACATCCTTAAGCAGATTAAAGAGGAAATTGTAGAGGGTCCGGATGCATCTTAATCAGACTACACACTTTCAGGTCGGCTAAATTAAGGCATTTCAAACAGTCACGTGCTACCAGCCTTTCCCAGGCGCCTGTAAACGGTCCAGGCGTAGGCGTTGCCGTCCGTCAAACAGTCGTCGGCTGGCAATTAAAACACCCGCCATGGTTCCGAATCCGGTACCCACGGCGATAGTCAGCATAATCAGGATCTGATAACGCACAGCCAGAGCCGGTGCAGTGCCTGCAAGTATCTGGCCAGTCATCATACCTGGCAGGCTGACAATGCCGGCCGTGGCCATGGCATTTATTGTCGGGATCATACCGCTGCGCATAGCCTCGCGCCTCAGGTATCCGATGGCGTCCTGCCAGGTGTGGCCCAGCATTAGGCGGGTTTCGATGACTGCGCGTTGCTCCCAAGCAGATTGCGTCAGTCGGTCCAGGCTGACAGCGACACCGTTCATGGTATTGCCCAACATCATGCCCAACAACGGAATGGCATACTGGGGCGAGTACCAGGGATCTGGGCCGATGATGACGAGCAGTGAAAACAGGGTCACGCTGAAGCCAGACAGAAACATAGAGAAAGTGCCAATGGCGAACGACTGTCCACGGGCAAAGCGCCGGTTCTGTCGATTAGCCACTTCCCTACCGGCCACCAACAGCATGACGGTTGCCATCAAGGCGATCCAAAGAAAGCCTTCTGCGTCAAAAATGGCCTCCAGAACCAGGGCGATAAGCGACAACTGGATAACCGTGCGGACGGCGGCAATAAGAAACCGATGACCGATCCCCAGCCTTGCCCACCAGGAAACTGCTGCCAGCAAGATGACCAGTAGACCCGCCAGCATTAGTTCGAAGTAGGAAATCTCAATCAGTTCCATCTCAGGCGTGCTCCCTACAAATCAGACTGCCATTCTCCAGGTGCCAGAACTGATCAGCGACACGCAGAATCTGATCCTCGTCGTGCGCCACCCAGAGTGTTGGCCAGCCATTAGCCCGAATTTTTTCCAACAACCACTCTTCGGCTGCACGCCGGGCTTTCTGATCAAGGTTGGCTGTGGGCTCATCCAGTAGCAAGGCTTTAGGTGCGGTGTTGATGGCGCGCAAAAGTGCCAGACGCTGCTTCTCCCCTGACGACAAGCGGCTGACTGTCCAGTCCAGTGCTGTCTCCGGTAACAACAATGCCTTCAGATCAGCAGGGGCAGGCGGTTGAGCAAAATGATCATTGACATTGTCGGCCCACCACTGGCTTTCAGCTGGCACCAGCCGTACCCACTGTCGCCAGAGGTGAGCCGGCGTGGCGGATTGCGCAATGTCGTCATAATAGACGTCGCCCCCATGTGCATCCAAGTCAGCAAGTGCACGTAGCAGCAAACTCTTGCCGGAGCCTGACGCGCCAGACAAGCAGACGATTCGACCATTATCCAGCTGTCGGGTCTGCGGTGCCAAGTGGGAAGTGGTCAGGTCCTTGAACGAGAGCATATATTGGGGTGCAGTCCTTCATCAGTAACAAGTCGGCAAGCAGACCATAATGACTCTTTATCTTGACGCCTATATAGCCCAAAACGAAGTCGATATCGGTTTTCGCTTTACCAAGCCAGCATTCACACTACAAGGAACCTTCTGATCGCTTGGTCTGGTGAAAGCTGAATCATAACCATGGGAGGGAGGCAGTAATGCGCCGCAGATCAGGGTCAATGAATGTATTGCAATACCGTTTGCCGTCATCGAGCTTGTTAGGACACGCCTTCTCTAAATGGGCTGATGTTCGTGGTGCTGGCCTCTGGCTCACTACGTTATTTCAGATCATGGTCTGTAAGTTTTATTACACAAATAACTCATAACCGTTACTACCATAGGAATGTTTTTGGATGGCGGACTAAAGGTATAGGCTTCAACAGCTTTATACCCTGCTGCCTGTAACCCTGGGGCTTCAATATTGTCGGCCCAATTCAGCAAGCTTTCCTTCGATTCCCCTTCGTCTACGCGATCCCTGACCTCAATCGCCATTTCGGTTAATTTCTGGCGATCTCTGCACTCGTCAATTGTCTGGCCGAAAACCAAAGTAGGCAAAAAAACAAAGCATAAGCCTAGTATTAAATTTTTCTTCATTCCCACGCTCCCTGCAGAACAACTTGTCTTTGTGATTAACCCCGAAAACATCCTTATAAATTTACTGAGCATGGTTGATGGTCTGCTTTGCTTACAAAAACCGCCCTTTTATATGACCTCCGCTGGCCCCTTCCAACTGGCAACCTAACTTACTTCAGTAATTTTGACTAGCTATTAAAACGTCCGTGTATGGTGGTAGGTCGCTGTACCTGTTTCCTTAATCCAGCTCAAGGGTCGGAAGTAGGTGATCA
Source organism: Halomonas sp. (assembly GCF_007692655.1). GTDB lineage: Bacteria > Pseudomonadota > Gammaproteobacteria > Pseudomonadales > Halomonadaceae > Vreelandella. Next base: position 4,148 of record NZ_REBQ01000067.1, on the reverse strand, counting down.
GGCAGTTCCATGACTGTAGAGAGAGGCATGGGTTTCGCAAAAAGGAATCCCTGCAGGAAATCGCAGTGACGGCGTACCAGATCCTGCTGTTGATCGCGCTCTTCTATCCCCTCAGCAACCACCACAAGGTCTAGTTGGTGCGACATGGTAATAATTCCCTGCACAATAGCTGCATTGCGAAGATCGGTCGTTATGTCCTTTATGAAGGCACGATCCAATTTTACTTTGTTAATAGGTAGGTCACGCAGATAGCTCAAGCTAGAAAAACCAGTGCCAAAGTCATCAAGTGCGACGTTAATGCCCATTGCCTTGAGCTTGTTGACCAGTTCGATGGCCTGCTCGGCACCATCCAGCAATACACTCTCAGTCACCTCCAGCTCCAAGAATTTGGCAGGAAGGCCAGATGCGGTCAGCGCGTGCTGAACATCTTCAAGGAATCCTGCCCGACGAAACTGTAGCGACGATATATTGACAGCTACCGGGAGCGCACGGTGGCTTGTAGCATGCATGATTGCGGCATCTTGGCAGACGCGATACATAATCCAGCGCCCCAACGAAATGATCTGTCCTGTCTGCTCGGCGAGGGGGATAAACACGTCAGGAGAAATCATGCCCTTTTCAGGATGTTGCCAGCGAATCAAGGCCTCAAAGCTATGAATGCGACCGCTCATTGCTTCTACGATAGGCTGGTAGTGAAGTTCAAACTGCTCTTCCTGAAGCGCAGTATGCAAATCGTGCCGTAGTAGCACCGACGCTTTAGTAATCTGTTGCTCTTCGCCTTGATACCATTGCCACGTATTGCGCCCTTGTTGCTTGGCATCACTCATGGCAAGGCCTGCGCGCTGCATTAGCTTATAGGCATGTTTCGCCGACGCACAGTTACAGGCTATGCCAATACTGGCACTGATTTGAACAGGTGTTCCCTCAATTTGGAAAGGAGCTGATAGCGTGTCCAGCAAGCGCTGAGCCATATCGAGTCCCGCCTGACGGTCATCAAGGCTGATGAAGAGTAAGGCGAACTCATCGCCAGTGAGGCGAGCCAGGGTATTATCCTGACCTACTACCTCAAGCAGTCGGCCTGCCACCAACACCAAAAGTTGATTGCCAATATGATATCCCAGTCCATCATTGATTGTTTTGAAACCGTCCAGGTTGAGATGCATGACGATCAGAAGACTGCCCATGCGCTTTGCCTGCTCAAATTCCTTATTCAAACGCTCATCAAAGGTAGCGTGGTTGGGCAACGTGGTGAGCAAGTCATGCCTTGCCAGATAAGCTAACTGGGCTTCCTGTTCGCTTTGCTGAGTAATGTCTTTTGCGATGCAAAACACCCCTTTCGTCACACCGCCTACAATGATAGGCATCGTGGTCAGGTCTAAAATTTTCATATGACCGTCGGTGTGTGCTATCTGTAATTCCACTTGGTCAGGGTGACCGATCAGCGTCGAAGCATGGAGCGCTTGCATACGTCCAATATCCTGCGGCTGTAATAGCGTGGAAAAGTGATTGCCCAATACCTCGTCGTTAGAACGACCGGTGATATGACTGCAGGCTTCATTAGCAGTGACAACACGGCCTTCTCGGTCGATAGAGAAAACGCCATCAGGATTATAAAGATAAAGAGACCGGAATCGCTGTTCGAGATCATATTGCGCCTCAAGATGCTGTCGAGCGGCTAAAACCTCATGTGAACGCAACAGCAACAGCCTAACCAAGGCCAAACTAAGGGCTAACAGGTAGCTAAGCGTCAGGCCTGCAATCGCGAAACCGGCGGGCATGATGCCAGCATGAAGCATGCCCGAAACGGAGTTCATGTGAACATCGAGTGTCAGACCAGATCCGCCAGGAAGACCTACGTGTCGTCGACCCAAATGCGGCAGTGGGCGCAAGAAGCTGTCATAAATAGCTCTTCCCGGTTGCTCCAAGATAAGGAAAGAGCTATCCCCGCCAGCAGTGAGCCTGAACTGGTTCAACTGAACTTTAAGCTGCTGCCCTAGCAGTTCCGCCAAATCTACCTCGGCTATTAGTTGTCCTGCATCAAGATTACCCAAAGGGGTCACTAACAGCAGATGACTAGGGCGGTTAGGCACCGTAAAAGAAGCTGTTCCCGACCAGTCACGTGGCAATGTCTCTTGAAGACGCAACGCGTTCACTTCTTGAACTAAGCGAAGTCGGTATTGCTCAGATGAAGCACGAATATCCTCAAATTCACCATCAGGTCCCAGTAAGGCCAGCGTTTTTAAATACGGGGCATGTTGGAAGTAGGCCTGAACATCGTGCTCCCACCCTTCCACACCGTTACCAAGCCCTTGTCGCCAAGCTAGACGCTGAATCACCTCCAGCTCTGATTGCATAGTATGTCGAGCGTTGAGTGCTGCATTATCCATCAATATTTCAGCCTGGCGCTGTATGTCGCTCTGGGCGCTCCAGTTAAGGGTGTACCATGCCAAACAACTAACCAACACACCGGCCACCACCGCGAACTGAGTCAGCCATCCTAAGGGAAGTAAGCGGCGACTGCCGCGCCATGCAGCCCCAATTAAGGCTATACCCCCCATTAAAGCGTAAAGCGTGGCTAGGATAGGGGATGAAACAAAGTTTTCTGCCCAACCAAGGCGGCTGATCGGGTTAATGATTAGCATCATGGAAAGCCCGCCTGCTCCCAATGCCAGTAACCCACTGAATGCCCAAACCCAACGATGCCAAGGCCGCTTCATGCCTAGGACAGTACATAAGGCGACCAACAACAGCATTAATGCTGCCATCGAGAGGATTCTTGGGCCACCTGACACCCATGACTGTCCATCCCATGGCCCGCCTGCCAAAAAATTGTGCACCAGTGTGTAAAGAGTGATCATGACGAGTGGTATAGCAGCTAAGTAGCCCAGCCACCGCTGATGAAACAACCAGCCCAGCAGGCAGAGACCGGCTAAAAATCCAGCCAGAGCAGCGTCAGCCACCATTAACCTGCTCAGGGGATAGGTGATGCCCGCGAGATAGCCTAAAAGCCCCGTGCCGCCTAAGAGGGTAAAGGTAGCGGCCGCCATCAACATGCCAACATCTAAAGCAACGTCGCGTACACGATACGGTAAACCAGCATCGTTGCGTGCTCTCGGCTCAGCCACTGTAACTCGCATCACAAGCTCCTACTCATCCTTTGGCGACGTGGTTACGCCCCAGGTGTTTGGCTGTATAGAGGGCGACATCAGCACGCGCCATTAGGCTCTCACCCGTGTCTCCAGACAGATAGCCGGTTACTCCAAAACTGGCGGTAATGGTCACTGGCTGCCAGTGATACTCCTCAATGGCACAGCGTAATCGCTCAAGAGCGCTGCTGGCTTCATCTATTGAAGTATCGGGCATTAACAAGGCAAACTCCTCGCCGCCGATGCGGGTGCAAGGTCTCGATCTCGTAGTTGCGATACAAGCAATTTGGCAAGCTGCTGCAGCACGTGGTCACCGACCGCATGGCCATGGTGATCATTGACTGTTTTAAAGTGGTCGATATCCAAGAGGATCAGGTGGTAGTAGTTTTCAAGCATGGCAAGAAGACACCGCCAAACCGTCTGGTCACAACCTAAGCCGTGAATCAGCAACAATGGTGTCGTGCCATGGCCATGCTCGTTGACGTTAAGCAGTTGGCGAATAGAGGTCATAATATGCTCGAATTTATTGTTTTTAGATGACTAGTCAATAAGCACACTTCTAGTATTGCTCGTTAAATCGTTTGGTGCATCAACGCCATTCAAAAGAACTAGATATTTAGTAAGAAATTGAGTTCATAAAGTACACATTCGCGGCGCGTCAAAATATTGATATCGTCTATGCGTCTAATCTTTAAACACATGCCATTGTCTGAAGCGAGACTCGTAAGGCCTACCATTCTCAGTCACCTTCTATGGAGATTCATGGCGCAACGCGCTGCGGAGGTAGTTGAGAATGTGTTAAAAATAATCGTTCAAAGACCAGAAAATAAGTATCTGTCGCATACAGGCCTAGACATCAATTAGTGCAGAGCAGATAGCTCTGGCCGGTAGACAGGGGGGCAGCTTTTTTCGGTGCTGGCCTGTAAATATCTTGGAAAAAATCTTCAAGGCTCATCAAGCTTGGTGACGACCGAGAACCTCACCCGGTTACCAATCGATCTC
>NZ_REBQ01000088.1 GCF_007692655.1 Halomonas sp. | reverse complement strand
TCATGCTCTGAAGCATCTCTTCTTCCCGCTCACTCTGTATCGTGTAATTTTCTTTGGCTAGCTCAGCCATTACTTCTCTAAGTGCCTCTTGTTGATCACTGTCGAGAGAATTAAAGCGATTGCTATTAATTAACACCACTTGGCTTTGCAGCATGTGTCGACTCATCACGAGCTGATCCTGAACTTCAAAGAACTTGCGGGCATAAATAGTCGGGATAGGGTTTTCTTGTCCATCAACCGTGCCTTGCTGCAACGCTAAATAAACTTCACTAAATGGAATGGGTGTAGGGGAGGCACCAAAGGCATTGATCATTTCTACCCAAGCAGGAGACTCTGGCACACGAATTTTCAAGCCAGTCATATCGTCAAGGGAATGAACATCAGCGCCTTTAAACGTAAAGTTACGCCACCCCCAGTACCAGGACTTTGCCAAAGGCTGTAAACCGTACTGCTCGTCTAACTCTTCGAAAATAGGCTGATACGCGTCCCCCTCTAACACATGGCGGGCTTCGTCCCAGCTCTGAAACATGAAAGGCGCATTCGATATTTCAAGCGCTGGCACCAACGTACTGGCCCCAGAATATCCCGGAATAACAATGTCAACTGACCCATTACTCGCTTGTTGTAATAGCTGTACCTCTGACCCCAACTGCTCACTTGGGAATACCTGAATGCGCAACTCCCCGTCGGTACGCTCTTCAATTAATTGAGGTAATTGCGCAAATAACTCATAGCTCGCCTCACCTGGATTAAACGTATGGGCTAATCGAAGTGTGGTGGCAGCGTTTACCGTAGTAATACCCCCGAACACACCCCCAGCACACAGGGCAATCCCCAGAAAGCGCATGTTTTTCGTTATTAAGGTCATCGGTTGCTCCTATTCTTATTAAAAGTTAGCAAGTTTCATTATTGCTTTAATTCAGCTTATGCAGCTGTTGCGTAGTCAGCGTGTGTAAGTAATCTAGAACAAATGAACATTGCATTCAATGACCATTATATAGGACGATAGTCTAATCGACGTACAGCGCTCGCTTGCTACAGTGCATCAACCGTGACCGCTTCTTAGCTTGCGCACATTCATTGCAGAGAGCTCCTTTGCAGACAGCTCTTTGCAAATAGCTCTTACATAAAAAGCCTAATAATTAGCTAGAGGTAAACGATGGATCTCATTAATTCCCCGTCAGTTATTATTCATCTCAACCCGCGGGATAACGTGGGCGTCGCCTCCAACGCGGTTCCTAAAGGGATTCCCATTGACCAAAATGGCACGCTCGCTAAAGAAAATATCGATGCCGGTCATAAGGTTGCGTTAACTAAGATCAATAAAGGGGACGCCGTTTATAAATACGGCCAATTAATAGGGCTGGCGGCCCAGGATGTGCAGGCCGGTGAGCATGTACATACCCATAACCTCACCATGATTGAGCTCGACTCTTCGTTACAAGATTTCCAACCTCATCAAAAAACCGCCACTCAAAGCAGTTCTCGCACCTTCCAAGGCTTTCAGCGAGCTGATGGCAGCGTGGGGACACGCAACTTTATTGGCATTCTTTCTACCGTTAACTGCTCCGCCACGGTGGCCAAAGCCGCAGCGGATTTACTCAATCAGTCTGGCGAACTAACCCAAATGGGCTTCGATGGCGTCGTTGCCATTACCCACGGTTCAGGCTGTGCCATGAACACTGATTCAGAAGGCTTTGCTTTTCTTGAACGCGTCATAGCAGGTTATGCACAGCACCCTAATTTTGCCTTTGTGCTAATTATTGGCCTGGGATGTGAGACCAACCAAGTCAAAACCCTCGTCAAAAGAAAAGGCTTAGAAGATGCTTCAAGACTTGCTTACTTTAATATTCAAGATACAGGAGGCACCCGCACCAGTATCAAAACGGCTTGCGATCACATCATGCAGATGGCGGCTCAACACGGCCAGCAGCAACGCGAACCAGCCCTGCTTGAACATTTGGTGGTGGCACTGCAGTGCGGAGGGTCAGATGGCTACTCAGGCATTACGGCAAATCCTGCACTCGGCCATGCCGCGGACCTGATCGTACAGCATGGGGGTAGCGTTATTCTTGCAGAAACGCCTGAGATTTATGGCGCAGAGAATCTTCTGATTGATCGCTCTATTGATGAAAGCGTTGCGCAAAAGTTACTCGACCGCATTACCTGGTGGAAACATTACACCGAAATAAATGGCGCCGAGTTAAACAACAACCCTTCCCCTGGTAATAAAGCGGGCGGGCTCTCGACAATTCTTGAGAAATCATTGGGTGCAGTCGCAAAAGGGGGCACTTCAAGCCTTAATGACGTCCTGCTTTATGCAGAGAAGATCACCTCCCGTGGCTTTAACTTTATGGATAGCCCGGGTTATGACCCTATTTCGGTTACTGGTCAAATAGCCTCTGGCTCTAACGTTGTGTGCTTTACCACAGGGCGCGGCTCGGTATCTGGCTTCAAGCCAGCCCCCTGCCTTAAGCTCGCCACCAATACCGCCATGTATGAGAAAATGCATGAAGATATGGATATAAACTGCGGTGTTATCGTCGATGGCGCTGCCAGTGTAGAGAGTGTCGGGGAACAAATTTTTGAGCGCATTATCGCCATCGCCTCAGGTGACATGAGCGCCAGCGAGTCACTGGGGTACGGTAATAATGAGTTTGTACCTTGGCTGGTAGGTGCCGTTACCTAACATTATAAAGGGCAATAAACTAAACATGACACAAACGCTGCGCGACCAGCTCTATACGGCTCTTAAGCAGGGTATTGTTGGAAAACGGCTTGAACCAGGGCTTGTGCTGCTGGAGGGAAATATTGCGGAGCTGTTTGGCATTAGCCGCTCGCCTGTTCGCCAAACTTTGAGCCGACTACACGAAGAGCAGTATATTTGTCGTTTTGAGGGGCGTGGCTATCTGGTGGGAGCCACGCCAAGTGAGATTGTACGCCGCTCTCTTAGTGAGCGTGATTTCAAGCAGCTTGGCCATGCTCCCAAAGTCGATCGAACAGTTTCATGGCGCGCCCATATCGACAGCGTCGAGCATGACATTGTCCTGTGTTCGATCAAGGGCGCATTTGAACTTAATGAACTACAGCTCTCCAAATCACTTAATGTTAGCCGCACCGTCACCCATCAAATTCTGCTCCACTTGCAGTCCATCGGCCTGGTCGAAAAGATTAAATACAACAGTTGGAGCGTGGTCCCTTTAGATAATAAACGGCTACATAACCTTTATGAAGCCCGCCGCCAACTAGAACCTTACATGATCGCACGGGCGGTAAGGAACATCCCAGAAAGTACCGTCAATGACTATATTTTCAAGCTCAAGCAGGCCGCAGAAAGCTACCCGGATATTAAGGGTGATGTGCTGGATGAGCTAGAAAACGACCTCCACCATACCGCCGTCAGTTTAGGTGGCAACCAGGAGGTCATGAATATGCTAAGACGTACCCACCCTATCTTATTAGTCAGCAAACACCTGCTTGGACGAGTTCTCAAGCTTCCTGATCAGGATCCTTTTTTCGATGAGCATTTGTGTATATTCGAAAAAATGCGCCTGCAACAACCCGATCAAGCGGCAAAAGCACTGGTAGCTCATTTAGAACGCTCAGAATCTAAAGTACTCGACCGCCTTATCAACTTTCGAGAATCAGGTGATATCAATGTGCCGCCTTACTTGCGGTAATCACTAAAACAGTCGGAGCCTCATCGGCTCATATAGATAGAGGGGCTAATAATGACAACAACGACCACAAGAACTATCGGCTTTATTGGCACAGGCATTATGGGTGCGCCGATGGCCGCACGTTTGGTTAAAGCCGGGCATCAAGTACGCGTCTGGAACCGCACGAAAAGTAAGGCCGACAGCTTGGAAACGGTGGGGGCTGAAATAGTTGATAACCCCGAAGAAGCCGCCTCCGATAGCGATGTGGTTATCGTTATGCTCAGTTCGGGGCCTGTGTGCGATGAAATATTATTGGGCTCCAGCGGCCTGCTCAAGGCCATGCAGCCCGACGCCACGCTGATAGTGATGAGTTCTATACCCGTCGAGACCGCACGCAGGCAAGCTGAAGAAGCAGCCACGCATCAGATCCACTACTTGGACGCGCCAGTATCCGGGGGTGAGCAGGGAGCGATTGATGGCAGTTTAGCGATCATGGTGGGCGGCGACACCACAAGCTTTAAAGCCGTTGAACACCTGCTATTAACACTTGGCAGGCCAGTGCATGTCGGCCCAGCAGGCAGCGGTGAACTGGCCAAGCTTGCCAATCAAATGATTGTGGCAAACAGCATTGCCACAGTAGCCGAGGCCATACTACTAGCCGAGCGCGGCGGGGCTAACCCTGAGCGAATGCTGGCGGCACTTGAGGGCGGCTTTGCTGACTCGACTATTCTGCGCATCCACGGCCAGCGCATGATCCAGGAAAACTTCACCCCCGGTGGACCCTCCAAATGGCAGTTCAAAGATACTCAGACGGCAATGGCATTTGCTGGTGAGCTGGGACTCGACTTGCCCGTATCGACACTGGTCAACTCGCTTTACGAGAAACTTGTCGCCCAAGGAGATGGTGAGCTGGACCATAGCGCCCTGATACGTCAACTCAAGCGGCATAACGTTTAACTGCACCCCACAACAACAAAGAGTGAGAATAAAGCCAATGAGCACCCAGTACGACGTACAGGAAATAACCCGGTTCAGCACCGCTTTACTAGTGGCCGCTGGGCTCGATAAAGATAAGTCCCAGGCTGTCGCCGAGATACTCGTTGAAGGCGACCTGATGGGTCATACCACTCATGGCCTTCAGCTGCTTTCACCTTACCTTGGGGAAATCCAGTCAGGCCGAATGCCTGTCACCGGTGACTATGAGGTGGTCTCCAAACGTGCTGCTGTACAGACCTGGGATGGCCGTTACCTGCCAGGGCCTTGGCTGATTATCAAGGCCATGGAGGCCGCCGAATCCATGGCGCGCTCCTGCGGCACCGGTACAGTAGTGATCCGGCGCTCTAATCATATCGCCTGCCTCGCTGCCTACCTTAAACGCGCCACCGACCAAAACTTGGTGGTGGTGATTGAATCCTCTGACCCGGCGACTAAATCCGTTGCTCCTTTCGGCGGTTTAGAAGCCACTCATACCCCCAATCCCATCGCCGTGGGCTACCCCACCGATTCAGGTCCGGTTCTTCTAGATGTCAGCACATCTATCACCACCAATGGCATGGTGGGGCGGCTTAATAAGCAGAACAGCCGCCTGCCTTATCCCTGGCTGAAGGACCATCAAGGCCAGGCGACCGACCGCCCCGAGGTGCTCTTTGACGAACCGAAAGGCAGCATTATGCCTATCGGTGGGCTTGACCATGGCCACAAGGGCTACGCACTTGGCCTTATGGTCGAAGCTTTGACGTCTGGTTTGGCAGGATTTGGTCGGGTACAGGAACCTACTCAGTGGGGTGCCTCTGTCATGGTGCAGGTGCTGGACCCAGAAGCCTTTGGTGGGCTCGACGCTTTCAAGCGTGAAACCGGTGCCCTGGCCGATGCATGTCGCAACAATCCGGTTGTCGAAGGCAGCCCCCAGGTACGCATTCCAGGCGAGCGCGGGCTTGCACTCCATAAACAGTATTCGCAGCAGGGTGTCCCTCTTCCAGAAGGCGTTCCCGAAGCGCTTGCTGAGTGGTCCGAGCGCCTTGGCGTGCCTTTTCCCCAAGCAAAATAATTTATACATAAGCAGCATTAGCTCAAGCTCGTTAGCCCTTATAAAAAACCGTTAAAGCGACTACTTTAGAGGCAACTATGAAACAGGAACGTATAGGCTTTATTGGGCTCGGCCTAATGGGCAGGGAAATGGCCGGACATATCGTGCGTAATGGCTACCCGCTGAGCGTTATGGCTCATCGCAATCGCTCACCGTTAGAGGCACTGTGCGCCGAGGGTGCCCGCGAAGTCAGTAGCGCCGCCGAAATGGCAAGCAACAGTGATATTGTTTTCATCTGCGTCAAAACATCCGAGCAGGTTAGCGACATCATCACTGGCGCCGACGGCTTACTGGCGGGGGCCCATGAAGGGTTGATGATTGTCGACTGCTCGACGGCGCATCCCGAATCGACCGAGCGCCTGGCTGAAACCTTAGCGCCACAGGGGGTAACCTTAGTCGACGCCCCTTTAGCTCGTACACCTCGCGAGGCTAAAGAGGGGCGGCTCAACGTCATGCTGGGTGGCGATGCCACCGCGGTTGCGCGCATTACGCCGGTGATCAAGAGTTTCGCCGAGAATGTCTTTCATGTGGGCAAGGTCGGGTCAGCGCACAAGTTGAAACTGATCAATAACTTCCTGTCGTTAGGGGCCGCAGCGCTGGTTAGTGAAGCTGCGACGATGGCTGCTGGTATGGGATTACCGCAAGAAAAACTGCTCGAGATCTGCTCCCAAGGTGGTGCCAACAGCGCCATGCTGGCACCCGTTATGGAGTGGGTGCTTCAGGAGGAGTGCACAAAACTTCAGTTCAGTCTGGGTAATGCTGAAAAGGACATGCGCTACCTTGCTGAAACACTATATACGTATCGATTAACGGCCAATATGCTTCCCCCACTTTGCGAGTTTTTGACGCTAGCTCGCAGTGATTTGGGGGAAGATAGCTTCGTGCCCCAAGCGTACGACAGCAGCATGCAGCGCAATGGTATCAAGCCAAATCGAGGCAAGCACTGAAACAGTGCTCACTCAATAAAAGCGGCGGCCATCTCGCGGTGACCATATAAAAACGCATCGGCCACTTGGCGAAGTGGCGCCACATCCACTTCGCTACGGCCATTTTCTATCAGCCCGGCAAAGTGCGCATAGAGGCCTGGGTATTCACGCTCTTCGGCATCGACAATAACTTCATCGTTGACCGTCAGTCGGCATCCGCCTTGAGTGAGGCTCAAGCGGCCGCCATCAGTATGAACATGGATATCCCAGG
>NZ_REBQ01000072.1 GCF_007692655.1 Halomonas sp. | reverse complement strand
CGCAAATCGTCTCTAGTGCCTCAACCAAGCTATCCATCTCATCATCGGTGCCGATGGTGATACGTAGGAAGTTGTTGAGTTCGGTAGTGTTAAAGTGGCGCACTAAAATGCCGCGCTCGCGTAGAGCTGCAAATAGCTGCGCGCCTTCGTAATTAGGGTGTTGAGCAAGTACGAAGTTAGCCTTAGAGGGCAAGACCTCAAATCCCAATGCCTCAAGACGCTGGCGAGTACGCTCCCGTGTAGTAATGACATGCTCGCGGCAGGCTTCAAAGTGTTCAGCGTCGTTGAGCGCAGCAATGCCCACTACGCTTGCCAAACTGTCTACCGGGTATGAATTGAAAGAGTCTTTTATACGCTGCAAACCTTCTATCAATTCTTGTGAACCCACCGCATAACCTAAGCGTAGGCCTGCCAAACTGCGCGATTTAGAAAACGTTCCGGTAACAAGTAGGTTAGGATAGCGTCCAATTAGCGCTACAGCGCTCTCTGCGCCGAAATCTACATACGCTTCATCTACCAGTACTACTCGGTCTGTTACGCGCTTAAGCAGCGCCTCTATCGTCGCTAAGGAGTGCGCATGACCCGTAGGGGCATTTGGGTTGGCAAAGATAACGCCACTGCGCTCAGTGTGCTCAGCAAGCGCTTCTATATCGACTTCCCACTGTGCATTAAGCGGATGTTTGCGCAGCTCAACGCCATATAGATTCGCGTAAACGGGGTAGAAGCTATAGGTAATAGCAGGAACGTCTAACGGAGCGCCGTGACGGAAAAATGCCTGAAAAGCAAACGCCAGTACCTCATCGGAACCATTGCCTACAAAAACCTGATCACTTTCGACCTTGAATGTCTTGGACAGCGCCTCACGCAGTGCTGCAGAGGTTGGGTCGGGGTAGAGGCGTAAGTGGTCAGTGGCATAGTGACGAAGCACCTCGCCAACGCCCGGCGCAGGCGGGTAAGGGTTTTCATTAGTATTTAGCTTAACGAGCTGCTCGCGCGGCTGTTCACCGGGCACATAAGGCGTTAGTTCCCTAACGGCCGGACTCCAGTACTGGCTCATGTGTTTGACCTGATTATGCTGACAAGATACCTCCATGGTCGCTTGAAGAGTAATCCAGCGCAAGCATTCGCAACGCTAGGGGTGGGCGTTGCACCTTGTAGCAGTTATGCTGTCACAACTTCGCGTAATAAATGTGATGTCCAACACGAGATTAAGGAGACACTCTATGCAACTTAAGAGTTTGCTAGCCGGTTCGGCTATGTTGGCACTGCTGGCTGGCTGTGCAAGCGGCCCAATGGAACAGCAGCAAGAAGAGGCGGCGAGCGCACAGCAAAATTATCAGGGGTCGCTACCTTGCCGTAACTGCGATGGTATCGATCTGGATGTCACGATGGTCGGTGAAGAGATGGCTGCGGCTGAAGAGCGTACATTTACGCTGAATGCAACCTACCGTAATCATCCCCAAACGCCGCCTGATGAAAACTATGCGGGCAACTGGGAAGTGCTGACCGGTACACCGTCTGATCCGGATGCCACCGTTTATGAGTTAACGCCTGATGGCGATGGCCAGATTTACTACTTCATGCGAATTGATGAGCGCACCTTGGAGTTGATTGACCCCGAGCGTCGCCGCTTTGAAAATGGTGAAATGCTGCAGCTTACTCGTCAATAACGATAGAGCCGACGGTATGAAAAAGGCGGCCATTGGCCGCCTTTTGTATGTGTGTATATTCACTGGCGTACTGCATGGCTGAAACAAACATGGCGACGTTCAAGCTTGAAAACACACAGCGACAGCCATTAAGTAGCAGTGATTTAGCAACAGTGATGAAAGGAGCGTCTGCCCCGTGGCCAAAGCCAAAAGTGCTTTTGTATGTACTGAATGCGGTGCTGAATATCGTAAGTGGCAGGGGCAGTGCAGCAGCTGCCAGGAGTGGAATACCCTTAGTGAGGTGCACTTAGCAAGCGCCCGCCCCGGTGGTGGAGCAGCGTCTGGTCGTTCCGGTTACGCGGGAGATCTCTCGCGGGAAGTGATCGATCTGGGCAATGTTGATCTTAGCGAAGTACCGCGGATGAGCTCTACGTTCGCAGAGTTTGACCGCGTACTGGGTGGAGGTCTTGTCCCAGGCTCGGCAGTATTGCTGGGTGGCAACCCAGGGGCAGGTAAATCCACTTTACTGCTACAAACCGCCTGTAAACTAGCTCAGCAGCGGCGCATTCTGTATGTGACAGGGGAGGAGTCGCTTTCACAAGTCGCCATGCGCGCTCACCGCTTACAACTGCCAACTAATGGTCTGAAAATGCTGGCAGAAACCAGCGTGGAGACAATTCTTGCGGTAGCCGAGCGGGAAAAACCAGAAATTTTAGTCATCGACTCCATTCAAACCATGCACCTGGAAGATATCAGTTCGGCGCCTGGTGGGGTTGCCCAAGTGCGTGAGTCGGCGGCGGCACTAACGCGCTTTGCCAAAAAAACCAATACGGTCTTGTTGCTAGTTGGGCACGTGACAAAAGATGGCTCCTTAGCGGGACCTAAGGTGCTGGAGCATATGATTGATGCCTCACTGCTGCTTGAAGGTGGCGCAGACTCGCGCTTTCGTACCCTGCGGGGGCAGAAAAACCGCTTTGGGGCTGTGAATGAGCTGGGCGTCTTCGCCATGCTTGAGCAGGGTCTTAAAGAGGTTAAAAATCCCAGCGCTATTTTTCTTTCCCGCCAGGAAGTACAGGCACCGGGTAGCTTGGTGATGGTGGTGTGGGAAGGCACCCGGCCAATTCTAGTTGAGGTGCAGGCGTTGGTGGATGAATCCGCGTTGGGAAACCCTCGCCGAGTTGCCGTAGGCGTCGACCAGAATCGCCTTGCCATGCTGCTAGCGGTGCTCAACCGCCACGGCGGCCTGTTTACCGGTGATCAAGATGTATTTCTAAACGTGGTGGGCGGCGTCAAAGTGCTCGAAACCAGCGCGGATCTAGCGGTGCTACTGGCGGTGGTATCGAGTCTGCAAAACCGTGCGCTGCCTAAAGAGTTAGTGGTGTTTGGAGAAGTGGGGCTGTCTGGGGAGATACGCCCGGTGCCGAGTGGTCAAGAGCGTATTGCCGAAGCCGCCAAGCACGGTTTTCTGCGTGCCATCGTGCCCCGTGCCAACGCGCCCAAGCAAGCTCCCAAAGGAATGGAGGTGATTGCCGTGGATAAATTAAGCGATGCGCTAGATGCCCTCTAACACCTAGTCACCCTTTAACATAAGGCGCCTTTTAGCGTGAGCTATACTTATATTTAAGAATCTTGAGTGCCAAGGAGAGACACCATGAGTACGATTCGTCTGACCCAGTATAGCCATGGCGCAGGCTGTGGCTGCAAAATCGCCCCCGATGTTCTGGATGGCATTCTTGCCAAGGCAGGCCCTTCAGCGGGCCACAAGCAGCTTATTGTGGGCAATCACGGGCGTGAAGATGCGGCAGTCTATGACCTGGGCGATGGTCGAGGAATGATCGCTACCACTGATTTTTTTATGCCGATTGTGGATGACCCTTTTGATTTTGGGCGCATTGCTGCCACCAATGCCATCAGCGACGTTTACGCCATGGGGGGCACGCCCGTCATGGCATTAGGTATTTTAGGCTGGCCGTTGGATAAACTTAGTGCCGATGTTGCGGGGGATGTGATGGCAGGGGCTCAGACTGTTTGCCGTGAGCTAGGGGTGGCCTTGGCCGGTGGTCACTCAATCGATGCCCCCGAGCCGATTTTTGGACTCGCCGTGAACGGGTTAGTTGACCTGGACAAGCTTAAGCTAAACAGCACTGCTAGGCCCGGAGACCTGCTGTATTTAACCAAGCCGCTAGGCGTGGGTATGTTAACTACCGCGGAAAAGCGTGACCTGCTGGAAGCAGGTCACCATGGTCTTGCTCGCGAAACGATGTTGAAGTCGAACCGCATTGGGGTAAGGCTTGCTGATATCAAAGGGGTTAATGCCATGACGGATGTCACGGGGTTTGGTTTGGCCGGTCATCTTTCTGAAATGTGCCATGCCAGTGGCGTGATGGCCCAAATTGATTTTCGCAAGCTGCCGCGTTTAGCCGAAGCAGAAGCTTACCGTCGTCTGGGCGCTGTTCCCGGCGGCACCTTACGAAATCGCGACGCCTTGGGTGAGAGCTTACCCGCGATGGATGAGGCCCACTGGCAGTGGCTATGCGACCCACAAACCTCCGGCGGTCTGCTGCTTAGCGTCGATCCAGCCTGGGAAGATGACGTGGAACGCATTGGCCGGGAATACGGCCTGACACTGCACTCCTTTGGCGTGATGAAAGCACGCCAAGGCAAAGCCTCTATTGAGGTTCTTGGGTGACCCTGGCCACCACACCTGTAGCACTGAGTTTAATCAGTGACGATCGCCCGTTAATAGACGTGCGTGCCCCGGTAGAGTTTGCACAGGGAGCGCTACCGGGGGCAGTGAATCTGCCGCTGATGAATGATGAAGAACGCCATCAGGTCGGTATCGCTTACAAACAGCAAGGGCAAGCCACGGCCATTTCGTTGGGTGAGCGTTTAGTCAGCGGTGATATCAAACAAGCCAGAATCTCTGCGTGGGAGGCATATTTGGCTGAGCACCCTGACGCGCTAATTTATTGTTTTCGTGGTGGGCTGCGATCACAAATTGCTCAGCAGTGGTTGGAAGAGGCGGGTATTTCCAGGCCACGCCTGGAAGGTGGCTGGAAGGCCATGCGCCAAGCGCTTTGCGCGCGCATTGAGAAAGCGGCCTTGCAACCCATGTTGGTTATCGCTGGCTTGACCGGATGTGCAAAAACAGCGCTGATTAATCAACTCGACAACGGTGTAGATTTAGAAGCCTATGCGCATCATAAGGGCTCTGCCTTTGGGCGTAGGCCCGAAGAACCCGCTACCCAGATCAACTTTGAACATACCTTGGCAAAGCGGCTTTTGTGTCTATTCGATGGCCTGGTCATTGAAGACGAATCGCGGCAAATTGGCCATGCCAACATCCCCCTGACTTTTTGGCGAGCAATGCAGCACGCGCCGCGGGTTCGCATTGAGATGCCGCTGGATTGGCGACTTGATCAGATTCAGCAGGACTATATTATCGACCTGGAGCAGGCCTACGTAGCTCGCTATGGTGCCTGCCAAGGTTGGGAGTCTATGCAGAAGCAGTTAAGCAATGCGCTCATCCGGTTGGGCAAGCGCTTGGGTAACGCACGGCTTCAGCGCTTACAGCGCCTGCAGACGCTGGCGTTTAAAGAGCATGCTCAAGGCAACCCGCAGGCCCATGAAGCTTGGTTAGCGCCGTTACTTACCGAATATTACGACCCACTGTACCGCTACCACTTAGAGAAACAGCGCGACAGCGCACCGCCGGAGATTCATGTCGGCGATTGGGAGAGCTGCCTGGCTGCCGCCAGGCAGTGGAATCGCTAATCAGAGGCTCCTAACGGTCTACCATTACGCCGCTTTAAGCCACTGGGTCATTATTCTATCGAGCAGTGGTGCCAGGTGAATAAAGCGGTTGGGGTTTTCGTTAATCTGCGCATCGTCTTGCAGGTAGCGCGATGTGGTGGAAGACGACGCGGATGGTTGCTGCGGGGTATTTAACAGCTGTTCGACGCTAGCCGGTGTGACTTCCAAATGACACAGCAGGCCAACCACACGCCCGCCATCCCAGCTAAATCCTTGCACGGGTGCCGCCTCGCTACCTCCCAGGGGGAAAGCGTCGTCGGGCAGGCTGAATACGTAGCGATGCCACATAAAAGCGGTGAACACTTCAGGCAAGTCCAGTGAGCTTTCCGGCGCTAAGGTCACCGTGTGCCAGCCTGTCTCTGGGTAAGTGCCCGGTGCTACCACTGCGCCTAGCGCGCGGGCAATCCAGTGGGCGCCTAAGCCGATACCTAGCAACGGCTTTTGACCATCCAGATAACGGTTAATAAGCTTTTCTTCCGCCTTGAACCAGTCGGGCGGTTGGTTAATTAACTCCTCAGGACCATTAAGCACTATCAGTGCGTCACACTCACCGGGACGGGGCGTGAGCTCTCCCGCATAAAGGTGAAAAATGGTGTAACTATGCCCCATACTGGTTAGCCAGTCGGTTAAGCGAGCGGGGCCATGGTCAGGGCCGTGCTGTAGTAGATGAATATGCATGGTAATCTCCTCGCCGGCCGAATCATCACTCAGGGATTGGTGGTTACCCAATACCTGTATTGACGATAACGTACTGGCTACGTTTCACCAATATCTCATGTCAAGCGATCCAGGAAATCAGTATGGTGTCCAAACCTCAGGGCTTTTATCAACGACTTCAAGAACTTCCATTACCTGCTCAGCAAGCATTTATGGCAGCGCTGTGTGAGCGGTTGTTGCCCAACTATGCACTGTATGAGCAAACAACAGGACAAGGGGATGGCCATACCCTGAAAACCGTGTTGAGTTTGGTTTGGGAGCGTCTGAATGTGCCCAATGCCAGTATTGATTTTGCCCGACAGGCAGAAAAACTGGCGGAGTGTGAGCCTCCCCAAGAGGATGACAGCTTTGGCGCCCGGCGCGCCCTGGACGCAGTGGTCTCTGTTTCAGCGCTGCTGGACACTCTGCAGGACGAATCGCCAGAGGCGGTGCTCGATGTGAGCCGCACCTCACGGGCAGGCGTGCGCGCGTTTATTGAACTGACAGAGGGCGAAGTCGACGCACAGGCGTTGGCACTGATTATTCGTGACCATCCGCTGATGGCTGACGAAAACGACTTCCAAGACGCTGTGTTGGAAGCCGTTAGCGAGCCATTGGATAAAACGGCATTAAAGGAAGTGCGAGAGCTAGGGCGCAATGGTGGGATCAGCAACCTGGGCTTAACGCTTGATGAGGTTGAGGAGTAGTGACTAAAAGCGCACACCCGCGGTGACCATCATGCCGGCGGTGCCAAACACGATCAGGTCAGATTCAAACCGCCCCCATTGGACGCCGATGCTTGGCAGTGCGGCGGGTGCTACTTCATAACGATTGAATGGAATTTTGTCACGAAATTCACCTTTATAGCCGCGTAAGAGCCCGCCCGTTAGTTTTGCGCGCACGTTGATTCCTTGGCTGGTTTGCCAAAGGGGAAATTCCCGGCCCATGTAAGCGTACCAAGTGGGTTGATCAAAGGAGTTTTTGAACCATGCAGCGCCCGCTAGCCAGCGATCTGGATTGTGCAGCTCGATACTAATCAAATCCTGCTGATTGGTATGTTCCGGGTCAGGGCTGAAGTGGCGGGTGTATAGACTGGTTTGCACCAGAGTGTGATCCAATTCAAGCGCCGGTGAGCGATCAGAGAGTGAAAATGCATAAGCAGGCATGCAGAACAGCAGGCCTGCCAGCCATCCCATCCATGGGCGTAGATGCCGCATGCTAAGTTCCTGGTTGTTAAACAGCATTCTAAAGGCGCATTTCAATGCCGCGTTCTGACATATAGCGTTTAGCTTCGGGGATGGTGAATTCGCCAAAGTGGAAAATACTTGCCGCCAATACCGCATCCGCTCCGCCTTTGAGTACGCCGTCCACCAAATGATCCAGATTGCCTACACCGCCTGAGGCAATCACTGGCACGCTTACCGCTTCAGAAATGGCGTAAGTGACGCCCAGGTCAAAGCCAATTTTGGTGCCGTCGCGATCCATACTGGTAAGCAGCAATTCGCCCGCGCCGAACTCAACCATCTTTTTCGCCCACTCCACCGCATCAAGGCCGGTTGGACGGCGTCCGCCGTGAGTGAAAATTTCCCAGCGCGGCGTTTCGCCCTCTTCAGAAACCCGTTTGGCATCAATTGCCACCACAATACACTGGCTACCAAAACGTTCAGCGGCCTCCCGTACAAACTCTGGGTTGGTCACCGCTGCTGTATTAATAGACACTTTGTCTGCTCCAGCGTTCAGCATGGTGCGAATGTCGTCGCAGCTACGGATACCACCACCCACCGTCAGCGGGATAAACACTTCACCGGCAATACGCTCGACCATCTCGACAGTGGTGTCGCGATCTTCGTGGCTGGCGGTAATGTCGAGAAAGGTGATTTCGTCAGCGCCCTGCTGGTTATAGCGTTGGGCAATCTCCACCGGGTCGCCCGCATCGCGTATACCCACGAAGTTAACGCCTTTGACCACACGGCCTGCGTCGACATCCAGGCAGGGGATAATGCGTTTGGTAAGGCTCATGAACCGCTCCCTGTTAATTGGTCGCTCAACCGCTGGGCTTCCTCCACGTCTAAGCTTCCCTCGTAAATCGCCCGGCCGGTAATCGCGCCTAAGATACCGCTATCAGCCACATCGCAGAGCGCTTTAATGTCGTCCAGGTTGGTTACGCCGCCTGAAGCAATCACGGGCAAACCGCCTTCTCGGGCAAGGGCTGCGGTGGCTTCTACGTTGACGCCCTGCATCATGCCGTCGCGGGCAATATCGGTGTACACAATGCTGGAAACGCCGTCGTTGGCAAAGCGCTTGGCCAGTTCGGTGGCTTTGATGGTCGATACCTCAGCCCAGCCGTCGGTAGCGACATAGCCATCTTTGGCATCAAGACCAACAATCACATGACCAGGGAAGGCGCGACACATCTCTCCCACGAAAGCAGGCTCTTTAACCGCTTTGGTGCCGATGATCACGTAAGCGACACCGGCACTTAAGTAATGCTCAATGGTTTCAGCACTGCGAATGCCGCCGCCGATTTGAATCGGTAAATTGGGGTAGGCACGGGCGATAGCGGTGACGGCGTCGCCATTGATCGGTTTGCCTTCAAAGGCGCCGTTCAAATCCACCAGGTGGAGGCGACGAGCGCCCGCTGCTACCCAGCGAGCGGCCATGGCCACCGGGTCATCACCATAGGAGGTCGCATCTTCCATGCGGCCTTGCTTCAATCGAACACACTGGCCGTCTTTGAGATCAATAGCGGGAATTACCAACATACACAATCCTCTCAGGGCGTCCAGGTAACAAAATTTTCAAGCAGGCGAAGGCCTGCGCGGGAGCTTTTTTCAGGGTGGAACTGCACCGCGAAGGTCGCATCGCGACCAATCGCCACGTGGGCGCATACCTTACCGTATTGGGTGGAGCCAAACACCTGGGCATTGTCATCCGCGTTTACGTAATAGCTATGCACGAAATAGAAATGTTCGCGGTTATCAATCCCCGACCATAAAGGGTGCTCATGCTGCTGCTCAACGACGTTCCAGCCCATATGGGGGACTTTTAAGCGCTGGTCGTGAATATCGCGCATGTCGCCGGGGAAGCGGTCTACGCTGCCTTTAAAAAAGCCGAGGCACTCAACGCCACCATTCTCTTCGCTGCGTTCGAGTAGCATCTGTTGGCCTACGCAGATACCCAGTAGCGGTTTGGCTTGGCGGGTTAAAATATCATCGACTAAACCGCGTAAGTCAGTACGTTCCAACTCGCCGACGCAGTCCCGAATAGCCCCTTGGCCAGGCAGTACTAGACGAGTAGCACCTAAGATACGTCGTGGGTCGCGAGTAATGACCACATTTTCATGCGTCACATGCTCCAGCGCTTTGGCCACAGAATGCAAGTTGCCCATTCCATAGTCGATTACCGCAATGGTCATGAAACGCTCCTTAAGGATGTCAACGAAAGGTGGCTAGCAGCATAGCCCTGGGTATAGTCCGTGGCATGGCCCGTCATATTGCACAGCATTACAAGCTTCCTTTGGTAGAGGGCATTTGGCCTTCCATGCGCGGGTCTTCTGCCACGGCCATGCGCAGGGCTCGACCAAACGCTTTAAAAATTGTTTCGGCTTGATGGTGAGCATTAAAGCCTTTGATGTTGTCGATATGCAGTGTTACGCGGGCGTGATTGACGAAGCCTTGGAAAAACTCCCAAAACAATTGAGTATCTAAGCTTCCGATAGTATCGCGGGTAAACTCAACGTTCATATATAGCCCCGGTCGACCGGAAAAATCGATCACCACGCGGGAGAGCGCTTCATCAAGGGGGACATAGGCGTGCCCATAGCGGTAAATGCCGCGTTTATCACCAATCGCAGCAAAAAAAGCCTGGCCTAGCGTAATGCCCAGGTCTTCTACGGTATGGTGGTCGTCGATATGCAGATCGCCAGTGGCATTGATGTCGAGATCGATCATCCCGTGGCGGGCAACTTGATCAAGCATATGATCCAGAAACGGAACGCCGGTTTGGCAGTTAAGATGGCCTTCACCGTCGAGATTCACGCTGACCTTGATCTGCGTTTCGTTGGTGTCACGGCTAACCGTGGCAATACGCGCTGACATGTTGCATCTCCTGCGCTGAAGCGCACTCTGAGGGACGGCTGGTGGCTCTCATCAACTTACCACTGTTTGATCAGCCTGTGGCGAAACGACCATTATAGTGAATCCGCGCCCTCATCCGCTACAATGCGCGAAATGTAGCCGCAATCAATCGCGGCAGAAATAGCAGCCAGGCTGCTTTGCGAAGAGGATTTCACCATGCCGGTGACACTGCATCATGTCGACCAGGCCCGTTGGGAAGCCGATGAACAGGTGCGCCATGACCTAATGCGCATCTATCAGGATGCGCCCCAAGAGCGCATGCCTACGCCAACGGTTGAACCGTTTATTGTGCAGCATTTTAAGGGCCAGCACTTTTTTGCCTGCGCTCTTTTTAATGACCGACTGTTGGGGGCCGTCGCCGTGCAAGAGGGGGAGGACCGTGCATGGTGGCTATCAGAGCTTTGTGTGCGTAAAACGACCCGCCGCCGTGGGGTAGGTTCACGCTTAATGGCACTCCTCGGTGAGCAAGCCAAGCAGGAGGGGCGAGTGCTACGCATCGAAACATCCTCGCTGCCACTGGCCGATCGTGTACTGCTGTCTAAATTGGGCTACCGGCCAATGGCCACCCCTGCAAGTCCGCATCCAGACTTGCCTGCGACCAGTGATTTTGTTGAGCTAGACCCACAAGGGAAAGGGTAATGAAACAGTTATTACGTATTTTATTAGCCGCGGTTGGCATTCTGGCCATCGTCGCGGTAGGCGCCGTGGTCTATGTGACTACCTTTCTTGACCCCGAGGATTTCAAGCCCCGTTTAACGGCCGTTGTAGAAGAGCAAACCGGGCTCAACTTGGCATTGGAAGGGCCTATCACATGGTCGTTTTATCCGCGTATTGGTGTCAGTGTTGAAACAGCCCGCGCTTGGTTGCCAGAGCAAGCCCAGGATAGCGCTGCCTTTGCCGCCATCGACCGAGCTGAGGTGAGCGTGGCATTTGGACCATTGCTGCGTGGGGAGATTGCGGTTGATGGCCTAACGCTGGACGGCATGCGCCTCAACTTGGAACGCGACGCGGAAGGCGAGGGAAACTGGGAATCCCTGTTAGAACGCTTGGCAGAACATAGCAACGGTGCTGCTGAAACAGTACTGGCACCTGCCAGCGCAGGCCCTAACCCCGATGCCAGTAATTTGTCGGTAGTGCTAAATATTGCCAGTGTCGAAGTCAAAAATGCGGATATCCGCTTCCGCGATGTGCAAAGCCAAGAGCTATGGCGCATGCAGCAACTCAACATAACCGGTAGTAACGTTAACCCCGTGCGCGCTTTTCCACTTAAGGCCATGTTCACATTAACCAAACATAACCGCCTTGATGCCGAAGTGTTAGAGCGCACGCCAGACATTTCCAGTGAAATGGGGTTAGAAACACGTGTGCGCCTTGGGCTGGAAGAAGACTTGTTTGTGCTTGAAAACATGACGCTGACCACCCGCACCCGCATGGGGGCAGAAAGCGAACCTCAGCAGCTCAGCTTAAAAGCTGCTGAGTTAGTGGCCCGCATGGAAGATCAGCAGCTAACTATCCGCGAAGGGGTGCTTGAGGCAGGACTGCGCAATGCTGACAACTGGCAGGGCAGCTTAGCAATAGCGCTGGCTTTTGGATTAGAGGGTGACTGGCAAGCGCAAACTGCTCAGCTTAAAAATCTCCAGCTCACTGGGCCGGATGGTCTGCGCGTTAGTGGTCATCTTAACGTTGAGCAATTGCGCGATGCGCCGAGTTATCGCGGCCAAATTACCGCTGCACCCTTTACACTTCGTCCTTGGCTTTCGCGCGCAGGGATAACGCTTTCGACCTCCGGCGAGGCCGCGTTAAGCGATGTGGCTATGACCAGTCCTGTGGAGGGCGATGTCGACCAATTTTCACTGACCAGTCTCTCACTGGTGGTTGACGAGAGCACCTTTACCGGCGAGCTGTCGGCGGCGTTAGATGGCTCACGTTTAGCGTTTGATTTAGCGGGCGACCGATTAAACCTTGATCATTACTTACCGGGAGCGGCAACCGTCGAGCAGGCGAGCCGTGGCTTTTTGCGCAAAGCGTTTGCTCAGGATAGTAGCCAATTGCTACCCCATGATTGGCTGGCTCAGTTGGCACTGGAAGGCGATTTAAGCGTCGATAACCTGGTATTAGCAGGGCTGACATTCAGTAGTCCAAGTTTGCAGCTTCGTGGTGAAGACGGTATCCACCGTTTAACAACGTTTGAATCTGGGTTCTACCAGGGCGAACTGACTGCCTCGGGCCAAGTCGATGCGACAGACTCGGTTCTGGCCTGGGCGTTCTCGCCCACGATGAATAACGTACAAGTGGCGCCAATGATTGAAGCGTTCAGTGATGCCTCGTCACCGCTGCGGGGACGCTTTAATGTATCCGGCGAGTTGGCAAGTGTGGGTAATACCCGTGAAGCCCTGACAAATAACCTTAATGGTGAGCTAACCGCTCGGCTAAACGACGGGGCTATTTTAGAAACCAATATTTCCCAGCAAATGTGCGAGCTGGTCGCTCAGTTAGAAGGTGAAGGTACGCTGCGTGATTGGCATAGTGATACACGCTTTGAGCGTTTTGATGGCACCTTCCAGATTCGCAATGGCGTAGTGGAGAGCGATGACTTACTCATCACTCTGCCGGGTATTGATGTTCAAGGAGAAGGGCAGCTGAACCTCGCCAATATGAGTTTTGATACCCGAGCGAATGCCCGTTTGGTGGATACCGCAGACGCTGCCTGCAGCGTTAATCCTCGCCTTGAACAATTGCCGCTACCTTTGCGCTGCGAAGGCAATTTAAGTGAAGAGCGTACTGAGTGGTGTCGCTTTGATCGCGATGCTTTTCAAACTGCCGTGGTTGGCCTGCTGCGTGAAGAAGCGGGAAGCCGGGCGGGGGAGGAGCTGGAAGAGCGGCTAGGCGATTCCTTGGACCAATTGGATCAGCGCTTAGGGGAAGGTGCCGGTCAGCAGCTTCGTGAGGGCCTGCGTAATTTGTTTAACTAAGTACTTCCAAACGCTCTGAACGGCTAATTAAGTCGTGCTGCGCCGGTCTAAACGCCGGCGCTTTTGCATTAACGACTAGTTAAGAAGCATGTTTTATCAACCTTGCTGTTTAAGGAGCATACATGACTGATATGCCCGCACCGCGTCTGGAAGCAGAAGAGTTTCAGCGACGTCTGCTGACGTGGTTCGACCGCCATGGTCGCCATAACCTGCCGTGGCAGTCACCGCGTAGTGCTTACCGTGTGTGGGTATCTGAAATCATGCTGCAGCAGACCCAGGTCGCTACGGTGATCGGCTATTTTGAGCGGTTTATGGCGCACTTTCCCACTTTGGAAAGCTTGGCCAGAGCGCCCCAGGATGAAGTGCTGCACCTATGGACGGGCCTTGGCTACTACGCCCGTGCGCGTAATTTGCATAAGGCTGCTCAAGTTGCATTAGCAGAGCACGGCGGCGAGCTGCCAACCGAAAGTATCGACGCATTAATGACATTACCTGGTATTGGACGCTCGACCGCTGGCGCTATCATTGCGCAGAGCACCGGGCAGCGCGCCACTATTTTAGATGGCAATGTTAAACGCTCACTGACCCGCCTGCATGCGGTGGCTGGGTGGCCAGGCAAGCCCGTCGTAGAACGTAAGCTATGGGCCCTGGCCGAGCATTACACACCCTCTAAGCGCTTAGCTGACTATACCCAAGCCATCATGGATTTTGGCGCAACGTTATGTAAACGCAGCAAGCCCGATTGCTTAAGCTGTCCATTCAGTGATGTATGCTTGGCCTATGCGCAGGGTGAACCACAGCGCTACCCCGAGTCCAAGCCGAAAAAGGCGCTGCCAACGCGGCAAACGATTATGTTGATGCTACGTGATCAAGATGGCCGAGTATGGCTGGAGCAGCGCCCTCCCAGCGGTCTGTGGGGCGGGTTATGGAGCCTGCCGCAGTTTGAAACTCACAGCGAGCTCAATGCTTGGCTGGAAACCAATACGATTAACCCTCAGCGAGAGACCACCCCGCCCAGCTTTTACCATACCTTCAGCCATTTTCGCTTAGCGATTACCCCGCAGCCTGTGACCTGCGATAGGCTGGGAGGCGTTCGCGAAAGCGGCGTATGGTATGACCTTAATCATCCGCCTGCGTTGGGCCTTGCTGCTCCGGTAAAAGCATTGCTCAGCCAGCTAACGCCTTTTGAACTTAGCCCAGCCCGCGGCCATGCTTAAGCATGTCAGGCGATGGCGTGGCATCCTTTAATCACTCTCAGCACCAGGAGTACTTTATGAGTAACACCGTTTTTTGCCGCAAATACCAGAAAGAGCTGGAAGCACTGCCGTTTCCGCCGCTTCCGGGTAAGCAGGGTCAGGAGATTCAAGCCACGGTTTCCAAACCGGCCTGGGAAGCATGGCAGTCGCTGCAGACCCGCCTAATCAATGAGAAACACCTCAATATGCTGGACCCCGACTCTCGAGCGTACCTAATGGATCAAATGCAGCGTTTTCTAGACAACCAAGAGACCGACCAAGCCGAAGGCTATGTACCGCCCAGCCAGGCATAAGCCATGAAGCGGTGGGGTAATAAGTGCAGTACAAAACACCCCTAAGCATCGGTATAGCAAGAAAGTTTCACAAAGGTGTTGACGAAAAGCGGCGATTTTAGTTTAATACGCACCGTTGGCAGCGGCCAGATAGCTCAGTTGGTAGAGCAGGGGATTGAAAATCCCCGTGTCGGCGGTTCGATTCCGTCTCTGGCCACCACACTGCTGGGGTATCGCCAAGTGGTAAGGCACCGGTTTTTGGTATCGGCATTCCCAGGTTCGAATCCTGGTACCCCAGCCATCGCCAACAAGATTTCTTGTTGATTGTAAAGCCTAACAGCAAAGCAATCATTTTCTCAAGAAAACGTGAAGCGCCGACATAGCTCAGTTGGTAGAGCAACTGACTTGTAATCAGTAGGTCCCGGGTTCGACTCCTGGTGTCGGCACCACTAAAAGTGGTTAAAAGTTAAGCGTTAGAGAATTCAAAAGGCCACCTGAAAAGGTGGCCTTTTTTGATTATACAATGTGCCTTATACTCTCTTGATCCGGTTTCTTTTTACCTAATGTAAAGTCAGGTGGATCGCTAGCAGGAAAGCTCTCTTCACTTATTTTATCCACATGCTCTTGTTACTTAAGATGAGAGGAGAGTTTGACGAACTCATCCAAGGGTTTGGTTAAAACCCAGTGATCCCCATTTTGACCCTTTAAGATGAATGTTTGCGAGACGAACAAGTTATTCGCGCCCTTTGGGGGCGGCCTCATCGGTTTTCTTATCAATATTATCTTTATGAGCGTGCTTCTCTTTAGCTAATTGAGCACCTCGAACGGGCGTTTCTTTGATTGAGGTGTTATGGCTAGGCTGAGGGCGCGATTTTGCGGCTTTCTGGTTATCAACGTTCTCATCTGGTCGAAACGTTTGTGCTTCCTCCCGGCGTGAAACTTGCTGCATTGAAGCCGCCTCGTCATTAGGTGCGTCCTTATCGATAACCTGCTTGGCTTTTTGGGCTTCATCGCGGTTGCTCTGCTGCTCATATGTTTTGCGGCTCATCGTCATCTTCCTGTGTTTACATAACCCTTGTGTTAAGCAAAGAGAATTCTTTTTACTCCTCCGTGAGCATGACGGGATCAAGTGGTCGAATATTACTAATAACCAGTCCACTCCGCGGTCTCGCCGGTATTACGTTTAGATCAACAGTAAGGTCTTGATCTGGTACGTCATAGCTAAGTTGCCGGGTGAATTGATTAACCGCCAAGTCGATGAGTGCTAGCGTGATGTCTTCTCCGGGGCAGCGATGCTGTGTAGCTTGGTCACTACCGCCTTGGGGGATCATTGCAAAGCGAAAAGAGTCATCGCATTCCTGCTCAAAACGCTCTGGCCAGAACTGGTGGGGCGACTCCCAGCGATGTGTGTCGTGATTAGTGCCGTATAGATCCAGGATCGTTTGCCGGCCACGATGAAAACGGTAGCCATTCCAGGTGAAGTCAGTTTTGACTCTCGCTGCTAGGAAGGGGAAAAAGGGATAGTAGCGTCTTACTTCTTGAATGAAGTGAAAGCGATAAGGGCCTGGCCCTGACTGCTTGAGCTTTTCGAGACAGCTCGGATATTGATGCATTGCTAGCACCGCAAATACCATATAGCGAGCGATGGCTACGATTGGCCGGATGATATTGATTAGCTCAACGGCGACAACACGGCTTTCTAGGCGGTCCCCGTGGTCATCGCACGCATTAGCGAAGATGGCAAAAGGTGATGAGTGGTCTACTTCATGCAATGCCCCCCTGTAAGCGTTAACCATGCCGATGAGTTCATTTTCGACTGAATTCCGAGCTCGCCGGCTTGCCCAATGTTGCGGACCAATAGCGGCGCCGCCCTCAATCATAAGCACTAGTTTTTGTGTCATATCCGGGGCATCTACCCTATGTAGTGGAATCCCTGTCCATTCGCAGGCCGCCCGGCACAATATATTATGGAGTTCATCAAGCAGGACTATCGATGTTTGCGATTCCCAATAATTGAGCCGAGTCCGCCAATGTTGTACGACTATTTGTATAAGCCTATCGATGCTCGCCGGTGTCATCAGAGAAAGAAATATGGCTTTACGTTGTTGGTGTGCTTTTCCTTCAAGGCCTTGGACCCCCCCTTCACCAAACAGTGTCTTTTTCAAACGTTTGGGGGCAGCATTTTCTCTAGTGAAGCGGTCGTTATCATAAAACAGCTCAGCCGCCTCTTTACCTCTCATAAAAATCGTCTTTTTAAGCATTAGCCTTGAAAGAAAGAGATTTGTTCCTAACCGGTCACACTGCTCACCGATGTAGGGATACCCATTGCGAGCTAAGGCTAGCGTGCATTCATGGCTTGCCAACGGAGCTTCCCAACTTTTTCTCATTAATTACTCCTCTCCTATTGACTTGGTTGGTGAGATATTCGGATCATTTTGTTTTTTATGTAAATATATTGGAGGCAATAAAGTTATGAGTGGCGGGCAGCTGTGAGTTGCTAGCTGATAATGGGGGTAATAAGTAGGATTTTAACTTTATTGGATCGCAATTAAACATTTTGAAAGTATCTTTTTAAGTGTGTTTTGGATTCTGGAATAGTGACAAATTGCTCAATAAGAACTATAGATGCTGCTAAGTGATTTCGTCTAGACGAAGATGTTTTCATAGGTGGTATTGATTTAAATTTAACAAATGTTAATTTTTATCATGACTTCTGTTGGAGGTTGCCTACTCAGGAAATACCTCATGGGTTAGGAGGTGTTGTTACTAAGGTGCTGATAAATAGGTTTTCGACGGATAATTAGACCGACACCTTGAAGTTAACGTTCTAAGCTAGCGCTATATTGATTGTGAAGCGTCTTTATGAATTAGTCATGCATTTGCTACTGTCTGTTTATACATGAAGCCCATCCATAATAGGTGGGTTTATACAGCTTTACTATTAAAGGGGGTCTGCGTACAACCCATGTTATAAATATTTTTTAATAAAAGTTAAAAAAATATTTGTGACGCGAATTCCTCTTGAAGTGCTAGGAAGATCATCTATCTTTCGTATTGTTAAGTTGGTAAGGCTAGTAATTAGGAGGAGTGAAATGTATTAAAGGTTAAGTATGCGAGAAGCTATGAGCAGGGGGTATGAATAGTCCAGCTAAGAAAAAAGGCTTTAATATGGTAAGTGCGCGATATCATTATTAAAAGGGTTAAACCTTTGTTCATAGTATTTTAAAGATGCTGACAGGAGTTCCGATCAAGAAGGAAAGGCGTTTTTTGATAAGGCGGCTCTTCAGTATTATGAAATTGCTCAGGAAGCTAAGAAGCTACTTAGAGATAAGCTCTAAGCCAGCCTTTAAGTCTAGGTTGACTTTTAAATAGTTCCTGGCAAGCAAGGCAAAGGATGCTAGACAAGTACTCAAGGATGAGTTGAGAGGTAGCCGAAAGGGATGGAGCCCTAGGTGGCTATTGAAAGGAAGCGTAAAAGCTTCTCATGGACGAGTAATAATCCTACTGTCAGGAGAGGGAATTCCTGACAGTTTCTCAAGGATAGGAGAAATGTATGTTTCATCATTCAGCAAAACTTCAGTATCCCGTAAAAGTAGATAAGCCTAACCCGCAGTTTGCCATGCTGCTTCAGCAAGCTATTGGTGGGGTTGAGGGTGAGATTCGCGTAGCGATGCAGTACTTTTTCCAGGCGATGGGAGCACGCGGTGATGATCGTATTCGAGATATGCTGATGTCGACCGCGACGGAAGAGCTATCGCATATTGAAATGTTAGGACATGCGGTCGCGCTTAATTTAGAAGGTGCGCCTGTCTCTTATCTAGATGAGACCGCTAAAGACCCTGTCATGAATGCTATTTTAGGTGGGGCGAATCCTCGCCATTTATTATCGTCGGGTCTTTCGGCAATGCCGGTAAACTCGAATGGGGTGCCTTTTGACATGAGCCATGTCTACGCGACGGGTAATATCGCGGCCGATATGCTGGCTAATGTAACAGCAGAAGCTGGCGGTAGGGTGCTCGCATCACGTTTGTATAATTGGACTGACGATCACGGCATGAAAGATTTTTTATCGTTCCTGATTGCCCGTGACACTTACCATCAGCAACAGTGGCTGGCGGTGATCGAAGAGCTGGGTGGAATGAAGTCGCAAGTACCAATTCCGAACTCTACCCCAGAAGAGCATGAAGCAATGCAGCACTCTTATTACTATTTGAACACCTTGCTCGACAAAGAAGCACCTAAAGGTCGTTGGGCTGAAGGCCCTTCTCTCGATGGGAAGAGTGAGTACTCAGTGGTAAATCAGCCAGCCCCTGAAGGGCAAGAGCCTTCATTAGGCAAAGCCAAGCCAAACTCTGGCGCTCAAAATGAGCAAATATGAGTTTTAAAAGTATCGCTGTCATCGCAGTTAAATAAGGAGTCATTGCAATGGATAGCAAACACTTAGTAGATTGGTTGCGTGATGCGCATGCCATGGAAAAGCAAGCTGAGAAAATGTTGAGTTCTCAAGCGGAGCGTTTAGAAAATTATCCCGAATTACAGCGGCGTATTGAAGAACATATCGAAGAAACACGTCATCAAGCCGAAAAACTAGAACACTGTTTGTCTTTATTAGGGGCTGATGTGTCTACCTTTAAGGATTTAGGTGCACAATTAACCGCATTTGGCCAGGCTGTAGGTGGCATGATGGCTGAAGATGAAGTGGTTAAAGGAGGGATCGCCTGTTATTCATTCGAAAATTTTGAGATAGCGAGCTATAAAGCACTCATTAAAGCTGCAGAAATATTATCTCAGCC
Source organism: Halomonas sp. (assembly GCF_007692655.1). GTDB lineage: Bacteria > Pseudomonadota > Gammaproteobacteria > Pseudomonadales > Halomonadaceae > Vreelandella. The sequence continues at coordinate 7,138 of NZ_REBQ01000072.1, read as the reverse complement.
TGAGGTTGCTCAGATATGTAAAGAAATTCTTCAAGAAGAAATAGCCATGGCGGATTGGCTTAGTAATAATCTAGATGATACTACTCAGCGATATTTAGAGCGCGATGAGGATGATGACCTTCGCGCTAAGACATAATTTTTGATTCCCATCGTAGCAAAGCCCTTTTCCCGGTCACCACGCCGGGTTTTTTGTCATCAATTGACCCCAAGACGGTGACGATGGCGCCAATTTTTTTAGAAACTAGGCAGCCTCAAAGCAATTCACCATAAACGCTAAATCACTACCAAGATGGGTATCGCCAATTACAGGTGTTGATTGCATTCTCCTTGCTTCTTTACATAATGAATACTGTTTAAGACTAAATAAAAATATATTTTAAACGCTGATATAGACACCAAGGTTCTCTCTTAACATACATTCAATCTCCTTGGTGAAGCTTGTGCAATTCAAGGCTTATTGCCTATGTTACAGGTATTGCATGTTGAGCTACAAAAAGCTAAAGCATCGTCTTCAAAGGTAGAATTCAGGGAGGAGCACTATATGAGTAGGCCGTGCACACTTGTATTCGATGGAGAAGAACTAACAGGCAACGCCGATGAGCCATTAATCGACTTTCTAGAAAAGCACGGTATCGCTTTGCCCAGTGTCTGTTATCACCCTTCGCTGGGGGCTATTGAAACCTGCGATACGTGCTGGATAGAAGTAAACGGAAAGCTAGAGCGCGGCTGTGCGCTGCGTACCGAAGAAGGGCTGCAAATTTCCAGCCGGGGTCCACAAGTTGTTGCAGCACGCCATGAAGGTATGGATCGTTTGCTTGGCAAGCACGAGCTCTATTGCACAGTATGTGAGAACAATAACGGCGATTGCACGTTGCATAACGCCATGGTGGAAATGGATATCCCCATTCAGCGATATGAGTTTCAACCTAGGCCACACCCTAAAGACACCTCAAGTCCATTTTATAGCTACGATCCTGATCAGTGCATTCTGTGCGGTCAATGTGTGGAGGCGTGCCAAAACATCGAAGTCAATGAAACCTTGAGTATTGACTATGCAAGTGAAAATCCACGGGTGCTGTGGGACGGCGGTAAGGCAATTAATGATTCAAGCTGCGTTCAATGTGGCCATTGCGTTACCGTCTGCCCCTGTAATGCATTGATGGAAAAGAGTATGAACGAGCATGCTGGGCCGTTCACCTCTTTACCTTGGTCGCTCAAGCGACCGATGATTGAAATTATCAAGCAGGTGGAAATGACCACCAGCGCTAAACCCGTCACAGGGCTTTCAGAAATAGATTCAGCCTGGCGACAACCCGGTATTAAACGCACTAAAACAGTCTGCACTTATTGCGGCGTCGGCTGCTCGTTCGAAATGTGGACCCGTGATCGTCATATTCTCAAAGTTCAACCTTCCTCCGAGGCACCCGCCAACGGTATCTCTACCTGCGTTAAAGGTAAGTTTGCCTGGGATTTCGTTAATAGCGAGAAACGACTCACCACCCCACTGATCCGTGACAATGGCCGCTTTCGTGAAGCCAGCTGGGATGAAGCACTAGACCTTGTGGCTCGTAGGTTATTGGAAGTCCGCGATACCCATGGAGCTAGCAGCCTTGGCTTTATCGGCTCAAGTAAAGCCAGTAATGAAGAAGCCTACCTAACTCAAAAAATCGCTCGTTTGATCATTGGCACCAACAACGTCGATAACTCCTCGCGTTATTGTCAAAATCCCGCTACTAAGGGGTTATTTCGCACCGTCGGTTATGGTGGGGACGCTGGTACCATTAGCGATATTGAGCAAGCTGAGGTGGTCGTTCTGGTAGGTAGCAATACGGCTGAAAATCACCCGGTGATTGCTTCAAAAATTAAAGCGGCACAAAAGCTGCGCGGCCAAAAATTGATCGTTATGGATCCGCGCAAGCACGAGATGGCCGAACGTGCGGATATTTACCTGCGCCCCAATGCCAGCACTGACCTTATTTGGGCTTCGGCGCTGTCGCGCTATATGTTCGATAATCATCTGGCGGACGTCGATTTCTTGGAAAAATGGGTCAACAATGTGGAGGAGTACCGGCGTTCACTGGATCTGTTTACATTGGAGTTCGCCGAGCAAAAGACAGGTATTCCCCGGCAGGAGCTTATTAATGCCGCCGAAATGATTGGCCGGGCAAAAAGCGTTTGTCTGCTGTGGGCGATGGGAATCACCCAGCACTCCCATGGAACAGATACCAGCACCGCACTTTCCAATTTGTTATTAGTAACAGGTAATTATGGTAAACCTGGAACGGGTGGTTATCCCATGCGGGGCCATAATAATGTACAAGGTGCGAGTGATTTTGGCTGCTTGCGGGAGATGTATCCCGGTTATGAAAAAGTCACCGACGAGGATGCGCGCCAGCGCTGGGCCAAAGGCTGGGGAGTGGATCCAAGCCAGCTTTCGGACGAGGTTGGGCTAGGCAATTTCCTAATGGTACAAGCCGCCGACAAGGACGATATTAAGGCCATGTATATCATTGGCGAAGAGACGGCCTTTGCCGATGCTAATACCCATAACGTTCACTCTGCGTTTGAAACGCTTGATTTTATGGTGGTACAAGACATTTTTTTAAGCCGCACGGCCGAATTTGCTGACGTTGTGCTACCCGCCTGCCCTAGTGTCGAAAAAGAGGGCACTTTCGTAAATACAGAAAGACGTATCCAGCGCTTCTATGAAGCGCTGCCTCCACTCGGCGACAGCCGACCAGATTGGCGCATTCTCACTGATTTAGCCGCCCGCATGGGGCATGAATGGGGCTACACCCACCCTTCTCAAATCATGCAGGAGTGCGCTTCCATCTCACCGATGTTCGCTGGCGTCACCTACGAACGCCTGGAGGGGTGGAAGTCCCTATCGTGGCCAGTCGCGGCTGATGGTTCCGATTCACCCTTGCTCTATACCGATGGTTTTCCCGCTGAAGATGGCAAAGCCAACCTGTTTCCCCTGGAGTGGCAAGAGCCTGAAGAAGCCACCGATGCAATCTACGATTTATCTCTCGACAATGGGCGCCTGCTTGAGCAGTTCCAGGCAGCCAACCAGACAGGCCGCTCGCAAGGTATCTGGGATCAGGTACCCCAGGGGTTTGTCGAAGTCAGCCCTGAACTTGCCGCCGAGCGTGGCATTGAGGAAGGCACCTGGGTGCGGATTACCTCCCGACGGGACAGCGTCGAATTTCCGGCAGTGGTTACCAACCGTGTGGCGGGGAAAACGCTGTTTATGCCGATTCATTTCGGGGAGCTTGGTGTGAATACTCTCACGGGAGAGCATAACGATCCTGTTGTGCAAACACCGGCTTACAAGGAAACCGCCGTTAAATTGGAAGTGCTCGATAAGCGCACGGAACCGCCGCTACCCAGTACTAACTATCGATTTGGTCAGCGCACCCCCAATCAAGGCGTCGCGGTAGAGGTCAAATGGATGCAAGACGATTACCGATTGCCACCTGCCAAGCAAACCAATCCGAGGAAAATGTAATGGCTGAACGAATCTCTCAGGACGTGACGCCGCCCAAGATAGGTCCTGACGCACATGAAGAATTAGAGGCTCTCCTCCAAACCCTTCACGAGCATGGAGTGCTGCGCTTTGCTAATGACGTAGTGGCCGCTAATACTGAGATCGCCAGGATACTGGTGGACGGGCTAAGCAAAGAAGGGTCACTCAATGCTGTACAGAACATCTCCGTGATGGCCATGGTGTTGGCGACGATCCCTCCTGATCGTTTTTACCATGTCATGTTCGCGATCAAGGAGGGAATATACCAGGCTAGCAGCTACCATCGTGATGGAGATAACGGCTCAGAATCTGGCAAGGGAGAAGCACCTGGTCTCAGCGGTGTTTATAAATTGTTGCACGATGAAGAGCTTTGGCATGCCATCCAGCCATTGTTGGCGGGGTTAAAGGCATTTTCCGAGCGTCTTGATCAACCTATTGATAAGCCTGTGTCTGATTTTACTGGAAAGCCGACAGAGGGCCCTTAACCTTTACCGGCGTTATAAAGCGAATGCCCAATTCGGGCTCTGTATTAGCTATCTACTTTATTGGGCAAAGCATATGAGGGGCCAAGGATACGCTCTGATCCTGAGTAAATATTGAAACGCCCCTCGCGTAGGAACCCCACGAGGGTAATGCCAAACTCCCTTGCCAGCCGCACCGCATAACTACTGGGGGCAGAAATGGCACATACAACCGGCACCCGCGCCATGACACATTTTTGAATGAGCTCAAAGCTAGCCCGCCCACTTAGCAGCATAATGCGATCGGAGAGGGGAAGCTGGTCATTCAATAGCGCCCAACCATTTAGCTTATCCACTGCATTATGCCGTCCCACATCTTCTCGCAATGCCAGCAGCTTTCCGCTGGGATCAAACAGAGCCGCCGCGTGTAGGCCTCCGGTTTGTTCGAAGAGCTTTTGGTGGCTGTGCAATACTCCCGGTAGCGAAGAGAGCAGCTGGCGACTCAGCTGAGAGGAGTATACTAATGGAGAAAGGCCTTGCATTGACTCGAGGTTTAGCTTTTTCTTACCACATACACCGCAGGCACTGTTCGACAATGACGAGCGCTCCAACCGCTCAGCCTTATTGGTATTAAAGCGTTTAAGCACTATTTGCAGCACATGGGGCTGTCCGACAAGGTGGTCTATAACTTCGAAATCGCTCTTGGAATGTACGACTCCCTCGCTGAGCATTAGCCCTGCCGCCAGCTCGCGATCATGGCCGGGCGTTCGCATGGTGATAACCGGTTCAGCGCCCGATAATCGGATTTCCAATGCTTCTTCGTTGGCTAAAAAGTCTTCTTGTGCGGTGATACCGTTGGCATCAAAGGTCAGGATATCTAATTGTATATCGCCGTATTCGTGTATGTTCCTTGCTACATCCATTGTAGGCTCCTTGCCTTGGCCTATTGTTAAGCCGCTGACTGTTACAGCAGACATATAAATACTCCCTTGATGCTAGTTCAGCTTTATACCAACTGCCACCCAACTAGGAACCTCCTTCCCAGTATCGCTAATTAAACCGATGCGCAATATACGTATAGCGGCTCGCAACTTAAGCGCCTACTCAGAAGAGAGCTAGCATATGCCGCCAATACTTGATAACAGCGCTGCACATAGGGTTTCAGTAGGTAATCCTTTTAAGACCTTGGTGTTAATCGCTAATGCTGCTTCTTTTGCCAACTACTGTCGATCATGCTCATATCGACGGGCGAAGTCTTCCTGCGCAGGAGCAAGCCGATCTGTCGACAAGAAGAAGGCTTGTTATCAAGCACTTGCTGCTGGCACTGGTGGCCGCTTCCATTAAAAAAATCACATTACGCAACATTACGCAGGTGTAGGAAACAAAGACTAAAGCCGTAGTTTCTTATATGTGCATTAGGCTGAATTTGATAGTTAATGTTTGTGGCATAAGCAGTCTAAATAGTTAAAGTGATCAAGCGGTATCAGCCTATGTTTGCATTTTGGTAGCATTCAACTAACCTTGAAGCGTCTTTGCTCCAAAGTTTTCTTGGATTTTGGCGAATGGTTGCATGGTAATGCTTTGTAGACAAAGGGTTTTGAAGCCATTGTCATGAAGTTCGTATTTGAGTTTAGCCGTTCTTTTATTTTGTGTGAGGTAAATGTCTATTTGAGCGATATAATGCTGGTCAATAACATAAGTTATATCTAAAGGTTTGATTTTTAGTGTTTAATTAAGTTTAAATTTGGTATTGAACTGTGCTGATAAAAACTAAATATCATTAATTCATAGCACTAAGCTCTCCTCGTGTCTTTAACTTTTGTTAAATTAATCAGCGATGATGGATGAATTGCGCATATTAAGCGTCAGGAAATTACTTATTTTGATAAATCAAAGTTATACATTTTACGCGTGTTTTTTTAAGAATTTGGTTTTGTCTAACTGCAATGGAGTGTGGCGATGACGAGTGATGTGACTGAGATACATAGCAAGACTGTTGGAGGAGGTCGTAAGCATGCCCAAATGCCTAGTCATACAGTAACTTCAATCATGATGACGATTGGCGATATACTAAGCCGATATGGCAGCCTTAGTGCTGAGGCTTTTGATCGACTATCAAATATGAATGTCAGTAATTTAGAACTGAAGAAAAACCAAAAACTATACTCTTCATCCCGAGGAAAGTCAGAAATTTTTTTAGTGAAGAAAGGCTGGATAAGCTTATGTCACGTCGCTAAGCATCGTGGCCATGATATCTGTAATGTTTATATGCCTGGAGATATTGTTGGTGTTAGGGAAAGTTTTTTTGATAACCACAATATTGCCCTGCTTGCTTTGCAGAATTGTCAGTTAGATAAAATATATGTCGATGAGTTGCATGCTGTTTTTAAGGATTATGATGACATAAAAAGGGCGGTTGTTTCGTACATAATGGTTAACGATAATGTTGCACTTGAACGGTTGAGAAGTTGCACGCATCTTAAGGCAGAGGAGCGTGTTGCACATTTTTTGCTTGAGATATATGCTAGGTATAATTATAAAGAAATGGTTGATTCAAGTTTGTTTTATTTCCCTATTACACAGGATGTAGTAGGTGAGCTTCTAGGTATTACTAGTGTGCACGTGAGTCGATGTTTAACCGCATTAGAGCAAAAAAAGCTGATTCGGAAAAGTAGGAGTACTATCAGGCTGTTAGAGCCGCAGCGGTTGGCAGAGCTTACCGGATTTGACGAGGATATGATTTACAGTCACGTACGGTTCGTTTGATTGCACTCTTCTAAAGAAAGCTAGGTTTTTAAGTAAGCTATCCTGGCTGTATGTTCGCTAATTTTGTGTTTTGTAAATTTAATTGTTGTGCTTGAAACCTGTTGCTATTCAGTGATGGCTGCTGTTGAAGAAATTAATTTTTATATGGTCTGTTTTTTTGCACAACTATTTATTTAAGTGTTGAACGCTAGAGGGAGGCTAATTATATTGTTCATGTGATAGATTGTTTTGTTAGAAGTGCGGGTCTTGTATGGGCTAATGTTTTAGCTGAAGGTGTTTTAATAAAATATTTTAATAAAGTCTTTTAAAAAGGTCGATTTTAAACAGCATGTGTGTGAGTTTCGGTGAATTACTCTTTCTGTTACATGTGAAAAATTAGATGTAG
>NZ_REBQ01000103.1 GCF_007692655.1 Halomonas sp. | reverse complement strand
CTTAATAGTTCAGAGGTTAATAGTGTGCTTAGCGGCTCCATTTTTGAATAGGCGCCACCAGGTTCATGATGCCGCTAGCGTGTTCAAAACCGTAGGCGGCACTTAGCAGCAGGCGTTCGTCAAAGGGTTTACCAACCAATTGGAAGCCAACGGGCAGGCCTGAGCGGCAAAAGCCGCCGGGCTGGGAGATGGCGGGTAAACCCAGGTAGTTAGTCAATCGCGTGCAGTAGCTCAATGCCGTTATCATTTGACTCATTTTTGGATTGGCTTGCATGTTGACCGCGTCCAGCGTTGGAACTGGCTGGCGTAGCACTGGTGTATGTAATAAGTCGCAATGTTGGTAGACCGATTCAAGAAAGCGTTGGGTATAAAAGCTGCGAAGTTGTTTGGCAGCCACATAAGCATTGGCAGGTAGCAGATAGCCGTTGAGCAGCCGTGCTCTGGTTTGGGTGCCGTAGTGGCTGTGCACGGCGTCAAGAAAGTCTGCGTGATAGGCGGCAGACTCGCTTCCCAACACGATGTAAGAGAGGCTGGTTAAAAGGTCGTGATCCGGTACCGTGACGTCGACCAGCTTGCATCCCAATTGCTCGAAGTGCGTTAGGCTCTCTTGCATCAGCCCAGCGACTTCTTCGTCTATGTCGTCGTAGTAATAGTTGGTTGGCACTCCTATTGTCACGCCCTTGAGGGAGCGACCTAGCGTTCGCTGGTAGCTGCTTGAGGCTGGCTCTTCCATTAAGGCATCCATTAGAATCGCCACATCCTGCGCGCTTCGGGCAAGCGGTCCGACACAGTCCATGGATCGGGACATGGGCATGACGCCTTGCATTGGCACCAAGCCTTGGGTGGGCTTTAACCCAACGACGCCACAGGCGGAAGCCGGTATGCGGATAGAGCCGCCGGTGTCTGAGCCAAGAGCACCAAACACTAGGCCCGCCGCAACAGACGCCGCAGAGCCACTGGAGGAGCCGCCTGTCATGTGGTCAGGGTTCCAGGGGTTGCGGCACGGGCCAAAGTGCTCATTATGCCCCGTTGCGCCAAAGGCAAATTCAGCCATATTGAGCGTGGCGATTTGGACAGCGCCAGCCGTATCCAGGCGAGAAAGTGTTAATGCGGTTTCAGTAGGTAGAGTATGTCCATTGGGAGAGGTGCCAAAGGTGCAGGGCAACCCTTGGCGATAAAACATATCTTTGTGTGCAACCGGCAGCCCGGCTAATACGTGTTGGGATGGCGCGTGGCGAAGCTTTTCCAGGCGCTCTTTTGCATGGTCTTCGGTGATGCTGGTGCAGCAGTTAAGATACGGCTGCGCGTGTTTGATGGCCGCTAGGCGGTCGAGCACCAGCTCGTTTATGCTTATCTCTTTTTGCGCCAGCGCGTTATGAGCGTCATGGATGCTCCACTGGCTGATGGGGGTCACAAGCGCTCCTGTGAGGCGTGGCGATACTCCATAAGCAACTGATCAAATGCGCCTTCGTCACGATCAAAGGTGTTGCCCGCCCGTCGACGTGCCTCGACAAGGTCGTTTAGAACAGTGGTCAACATGGCGGCGGCACGGGTTATGTCGCCTGGGCGTGCTACGGCGCCAGTGAGCGGAGTGAAGTTAGCGCTGACGACCTGCTCCCAACTGAAGGCAGCATCTGAGCGCTGGGTATCATGGTTGGAGGTAGTGGGCTGATTATCCATGGTGATTGGCCTTTAAGTAGTTCATCACATCAACTGTACTCATGACATCGCCATATTTGGCTTGGATATCGAATAGATTAGCTTCGTGGGGAGCGTGGTGTCGGTCGCCGACGCACTCACGTGGCACCACGACCTTGAAGCCGTAGGAAATGGCATCGACGACCGAAGCACGAACGCAGCCGCTGGTGGAGCAGCCAGTGATAATGACCGTATCCACGCCCTGTTTGACCAGCATGGAAACCAGGGGGGTGCCAAAAAATGCACTAGGGTACTGTTTGCAAATCACTGCTTCGTCGGCGCTGGGTAAAACGTGCTCATCGAACTGGGTAAGCGGATTGTCTTCCGTCATGTCACGCAGGATGGGCAATTTTTCGACGAATACGCCACCGTTTTCACCGCTAGCCAGGTAGGTTACGCGAGTGTGGATGATCGGCACCCCTAGCTGGCGAGCAGTGGCATAAAGCGTTTGCGCGTGGCTCACCGCTTCCACCACGCCCTCTGCATAGAGGCCGCTGCTGGGCGTGGTGTAAGACTTCATAAAGTCGATAGCCAGGATGGCAGGCTGGTTGCCAAACCCAGTAGAGCCGTTAAATGTCTGCTGATAGTTTTTCTCTAGGCTGGAATCCGTCATGAAAATCTCCGTTTTATAACAAGCCTGGAAGCCAAGTGACCAGGATGGGGAACATTGTCAAAATGACCATGGCAAGAATGAAGACGCCTACAAAGGGCCAGGCGGCGGCGTACAGGTCGCTTATTCGCAGTTCAGGCGCTGCCGCTTTAAACGCAAAGAGCACGTAGCCAAAGGGGGGCGAGAAACCGCCAATAGTGACGTTAATCAGAAACAGTACCCAAAACCACAGCGGATCAAATCCCAGGGCAGCTATGACCGGTACGTAAATGGGGATGATGACAATGCTGATCGCGATCTGGTCCATAAACATGCAAAACAGGAAGGGGATCAGCATCATGATGAGCAGCATGATCAGCGGGTCTAGAGGCGCGTTGACCACCATTTGAGCGATAGCGGAAGTGGCGCCACTTAGCGAGAGCAGCTGGCTGAAAAGTTTTGAGCTGGCCATGATGATCAAAATAATGGCAGAAATAACAGCTGCTGATTCCAGGGACTCCCTAAACATTTTCCAGGAAAGCTTACGGTAGTAAGCAGCAGCGAGTAAGGCGCCAATAACCCCGGATGCCGCCGACTCGGAAGGCGTCGCAATGCCGAGCAAAATAAAGCCCATGACAAAGAAAATAATGATGCTAAAGGGGAGTAGCTGGGCAAGGGCGATGAGTTTTTGCTTAATCGTGGTGCGTGGAATGTCTCCCAGGGAAGCCTTGCCGGCTAATCCCGGGTTAATGGCAATGCGTATGCCCGTATAGGCCAATATAAGGGTGGCGATCACCAAGCCAGGAACAATGCCAGCAATTAAAAAACGAGAGATTGACAGGTTAGCGAGCATGCCTATGACAATGATCAATACGCTGGGGGGGATAATGGGGGCAAGGTTGGCGCCCCCAAGAATGGCGCCAATCGAGAGTCGTTTGTCGCAGCCCCGTGCGAGCATCTGAGGTAATAGTGAGCGTCCTAGCATTGCCACCACCCCCATGGCTGCACCGGAAAGTGCACCAAAAATAGTGCCCAGTGAGGCTGAAAGCACAAAGTCACGGCCCTTTACTCGCCCGATCAATGTGTCGGTAGAGCGAAATACCGCATCGGTTGCCCCGGATCGGAACAGTAGTTCGCCCATTAAAATAAAGAGGGCAATGGTGGCTAGTGATGCAGAGGCGAGCGTGTCATAAATACTGTTAGTGAAAATGCTGAAGCCGCGTCCGCCAAAAAAGTGAATGGCGCCGAGCAGGTTAGTGATCAAAAACGCAACAAAGACCGGCACCCCTAAGATAAACAGAAAGAGCAATATGCCTAGGCCAGCCAATAAGGTATGAAACCATTCCATTCTCGTTCTCCGTTAAAGTGGGCCTATTCCGCGTGAGGGGTTTTACCCATGGCGGCACGCAATTCTTCTAGACAGATGCGGATAAAGTAGAGGCCGGAGTTAATAAGCCCATAGGCGATGACCGCGCTCATCCACCAGCGCGGCACCGATACAACTGCCATGGTGCGAATGTTGCGATCGTACTGGCGCATGGCTTCCTCAATGGCGTAGGAGCCCGCCCACATACAGGCGACTGCGGCTAGCACGAACAGGGAGGCGTTGAAAAACCTCTTTGGCCGCTCTGGTAAGGCATCACGAATAAAGGTGATTTCGATATGGCCGCGGTTTTGCGTAATACGGGGGGCGAGAAGAAAGGTTGAAAACAGAAGGGCGTAGCCAGTGAAGTCAGAAATCCATTGGGTCGGGCTGCGAAAGAAGTAGCGTGCGGTGATTTCATAGCAAAACATGCACAGAATCGCGAACAGCGCCAAAACCCCCAGCCAATAACCAATTAAGGTAATAGTGTCGTGCACTCTGGTGCTATAAACGAAAACCTTGTTCATAAGCTCCCCGATAAATGGTTACGGTGATGACGGGTCACATCCAGCAGTGCGCTGTCGCAGTTTGCGGCAGCGCACGTAGGGGGTGTGATCAGGGAGTTAGGCCTGCCTCGCGGGCGAGTTCGCGCATCTGCTCTGCGGGGTCGCCGGAGATACGGATGGCTTCTTCCCACAAGCCGTCAGCAAATGCCTGATCGAGCATCTCCTGTTGTTCATCACCTAGGTAAGTGAGCTCAGCGCCCACGCTTTCCATGAGTTCGGTTTCTTCAGCAATGAGTTGTTCGTAGTGGGCAAGGGAGACATCTTCCAGCTCGCGACCAATTTCAAGGAAAGCCGCTTGATCTTCTTCGGGAATATCCACCCAGTAGTCTTCATTGAAGACAATCATAAGGCTGGTTACCCCGAAGCCAGGGCGAACGAGGTAGGGCAATACTTCATGCAGGCCTAGTTGATGGTTGCCGAAAATATTGTGTCCTGCGCCTTCGATAACACCGCGCTCTGCAGCGGTATAAATCTCTGAAACAGGCATCACAGTGGGTGAGCCGCCAAAGGCGCGGATGGGGCCATGATAGGTCAAGGTGCCACGAATGATGCGACCATCAAATCCACCGTCATCACCGATGGGGTCGGAGAGCATGAAGTGGTAGCCAGGATTAGCGGAAGGAAACGAAATCATCCGTACATTATGGGTCAGATAGTAATCTTGATAAGCCTCCCAAACCCCTGATTCGCGGCGTGCTTCTGGATCCGCGTCAATAGCATCGGCGGCAAGGCCCACACCCGTCACGCCGGTATGGTAAGGACCGGTCGAGAGCGCCATGGGAAAAACGCCGGAACTAACGGGGTCGAATTGCTCGAAGCCGGGAATCGCGTCTTCGCCTACCAGGCTGATCTGATAACGGCCGTCAAAACGCTCATCAACCATTTCGACGAATAAGTCTGCAATATCGCTTAGAGCATGGTTGCTAGGGAAGGGGACAAGCATTTGATAGTTTTCGGCGTGGGCGGAGCTGCTGGCGGCGAAGCCGATGGCGGCGGTAAGCGCTGTCGCAGTAAAGATATGTTTGGATTTCATGGTGCCTCCAGAATGAGCCTGTGGTTACTCTTATTCATCGCTTGATAGCGTGTGCTCGGCGTGCACCTTACGGTTAGCGGCAGTGTTGATGTCCCTGCTAAGCCAGTAAGAGGAAGTGATGGCTATTGTTATTGGTTTCTCAGTGCACCCAGTATTTCGATCCAATGAAGTTGCTATGTATCGTATACGGGTGTTTTCAGTATTTGATGATGCCTACCTTTTTGTCAAGATGGAAATTGACATCTTTCGGTTTGCTTATAAATAATTTATTGTTTTATATGGATAAATTTATATTTATTGTCATGGCCTGTTTAAAGCATAATGTGTGGAATAATTCCATTCCCTGATTATTTAAGACAATATTTAATTATTGTATACATTTATTAGGTATTTGATTTTATTGATTTTAAGCCACTGCTGGTGTGGCAGTGGCGTAGGTTTGAGGTGCATTTTAAGGTGTCATTCCTGCGTCTCTGGCCATCGTCCGAATTTTCTCTGCGGGTTCGCCTGAGATATCAATGGCCTCTTCCCAGAGCTCATCGGCAAAGACTTGATCCAGGCGCTCTTGTTGTTCGGGGCCAAAGTGGGTGATCGTAGCGCCCACTTCCTCCATGCGCTGGGTTTCTTCCTCAATCAACTGGGTGTAGTAAGCGAGTGATGCGTCTTCCAGTTCGCGGCCGATCTCCATAAAGATTGCCTGATCCTCTTCGGGAATCTCTTGCCAGTAATCTTCGTTGAACAACACCATCAGGCTGGTAACGCCGAAGCCGGGGCGAACGAGGTAGGGAAGCACCTCGTGAAAGCCTAGTGGGTAGTTGCCAAAAATACCGTGTCCAGCGCCATTGATAACGCCGCGTTCGGCGGCTGTATAAATTTCAGAGACGGGCATCACTGTGGGGGAGCCGCCAAAAGCGCGAATGGGGCCGTGATATGTCAGCGTGCCGCGAATGATGCGTCCGTCAAAGCCGCCATCTTCACCAATCGGATCAGCAAGCATGAAGTGGTAGCCGGGGCTTGCCGAGGGGAGTGAAAGCATTCTGACATTGTGAGTGAGGTAGTAATCTTGGTAGGCATCCCATATGCCGGTGTCTCTGCGCTGCTGAGGGTTGGCGTCAATGGCGTCTGCGGCTAAGCCTACCCCGGTGGAGCCTGTGTGGTAGGCGCCAGAGGCAAGGGCGAGCGGGAATACGCCTGAGCTGACGGGGTCAAACTGCTCAAAGCCGGGGATAGCTTCTTCGCCGATCAGGTTGATTTGGTAGCGTCCGTCAAAGCGCTCATCGACGAGATCGATAAACAAGTCGGCGGCATCGTTAAGGGGGTGGTTGGCCGGAAAGGGTATCAACATTTGGTAAGTGGTGGTTTGCGCGATGCCGCTCATGCTGGTGGTGAGGGTGGTGGCGAAGGATGCTGCAATGATGGTGCGTTTGAGGTTCATTTTTTTCTCCAGGTATTGAGCGTTGATGGTGTTGTGTGAGCGCTGGTCTGCGCTTGCTCTGGCGTGTTGCTCCTGGTGGTAGCCCTTGGTGATTTGTTTTAACTGATTGTTTAAGGGGTAGTTTGATTGTCTGTCTCCGGCGTCTGAAGTTAACGCCTGTCAGGGGTTGAAGTTGAATGTGAGTTTTTTGTTTTTGGGTACGGAGGTATACGGTTGTTTTCAATCCTTATCGAGAGTCCAGGGGTTGTCAAGTATAGAATTTTCAGCTGCTAGGTTAGTTTTTCCTGCTCGTTAGCGTCGTGTGGTAACGGTCGGTAGCCGTAATTGCATCGCTAAAAGTGTGTGTTAATGCGTTGATTAGAGGGGTATTTTTGGCTGTTGTGAGTTTTGTTTTAGCTGCTGTCTCAGTGTAAGGTGCAATGCGATAGTGCTATGTCTGGCTGTTTTTGTTTTAACTAACTGTTTTTAAATGAGTTAACGTTCTTTTTCTGTCTGCTTGTTTAGGCCGCTATTGTTACTTGACCGATTGTATCCAATATACTAGCTTGGTATACGAGTAGGCGGGCTGCCTTGATCACAATGTTTAAACAACGACAACAGCCTTATGCCTTTTTGGCTGCCCACGGCACTTATCAACACAACGCTTGCGTTAGCCGTTGTTAGTCGCCGTGATAACAGCCCAGTGATAACCCGATAACAACAACCAAGTTCCGCTGAGGAGTTATTTATGCTTAAGCACACCCGCCAGCATGTGTCTGATGTTTCTGTAGAGGTCAACGATTGGCCTGCTGCGTCCGCATTACGCCTGCCTAGTCAATTGCGTCCGCTTAGCAAGTTATCTAAAAAAACTGCGCTAATGACTGCTCTGGCAGGCTTTGTCGTTGCTGCGGCGAGCGTCGGGGCAACTACCGCCCATGCACAGGAGTGGCCAAATGAAAATGTTCGCCTGATTTTACCGTTCAGCGCAGGCGGTTCTGTGGATCGCTTCGCAAGGGGGTTGGCACAGCATTGGGAGGAGACTCATGACTACTCAATGCTAGTGGATAATCGGGGTGGCGCGTCTGGCTTGTTGGGAGCTAGAACCTTCTTGGGCTCGCCGGATAATGGTCACTACCTGTTTGCTGGCATTCAGCCAACCCTGAGCATGAATATTGTGGCTCAAGGTGCCGATTTTGATCTTGATGATTTTACCTTCATCAATATTGAGCAGCGTGATTACAGCTCCGTTGTCGTGCGTGAGGACTCTCCATACCAGAGTATCGAAGAGCTGGTCGATGCCATGCGTGATGATCCGGGTAGCGTTACTGTCTCCATGGCGACCGGTTCAGGCACCCACCTGTTTGGATTGGCGTTTCTCGATGCCTTAGAGCTTGATCCCAATGTTGTGACCTTCGATGGTGGTGGTGAGCAGCGTACAGACTTGTTGGGCGGGCATTCTGATGCGGCGTTCTCTTCTGCCTATGGAGATATGAC
This sequence comes from Halomonas sp., assembly GCF_007692655.1. Taxonomy (GTDB): domain Bacteria; phylum Pseudomonadota; class Gammaproteobacteria; order Pseudomonadales; family Halomonadaceae; genus Vreelandella. The sequence continues at coordinate 57,751 of NZ_REBQ01000103.1, read as the reverse complement.
GCTTGGGGATCAGGTCCGGGTGTTGGCAGTTTCTTCGCCAGAAACCTTTCCTGGCTGGCCAGATGCGCCACCGGTGAATGATGTCTACCCGGAAGCCGACATTCCTCCTATTGGTGATAATCGTTTTATTGCCGTTCGCTCCTCGTTTGCGGAAGAGAACCCAGAGGTCTTCGACACCATTGTTGAGAGTTACCGCGACGTTTTTAATAGCGATGGGTATCAAGCCCATATAGCCAACCTGGGATCGGATCTGATTTCTGACTACTACGGGCCTGAGGAGTCTCGAGCGATCATTGAAGAGATCCATGAAGTGGTGGTTCGCTACGGCGATATGCTGCAGGGCGAATAATGAATCACGCTTTGAGCATGGGAGGGGGCTGGCGCCTCTTCCCTGTCGTTTGTCTTCGCCAGCTCCTTTCCTTTCAGAGGTGGTTTTGATGTTTGAGTATTTTAAACACCGTAAAGGTGAGCTTTTAGTTCCTTTACTAATGTTTGGTTATGCCACTTACTACTATATTGAAGTGAGAAGCTTGCCCAGGTCAGATATTAATTTGTTATTGATAGGGCCCGTCTATTGGGTAATGGCTTTAGCGGTAGTGAGTTATTTCGTTACCAGCATTGTAAAGTTTTCATTGTCGCGGGGCTCACGTAAAGGAAAAGAAACGCTGGTGGGAGATGTGCGTAAAGTTACGGATAAAAAAGCTACCGTGCTTTTTTTGTTGTTAAGTTGCGCCTACGTGTTTGTTATCGAGTGGTTAGGGTTTGTTGCGTCCTCCTGGTTATATATGCTGCTTCTTCTGCTTGCTTTTTCGGTGAAGAATAAGCTGGTCTTGCTTTTGCTGCCTTTAACCACGGCAGGTTTTATCTATTTAACCTTCGTTCTATGGCTTAGTATTCCGCTTCCGAGTGGATGGCTAAAGTAAAGCGGAAATCTGAGAAGTGAAAAATAATAAATATAATAATAGATTGTGAATTAGAGAGTATTAAATGAAATGCATGACAGGCATGATGAATATTAAAAAAACAAAAGGTATACGCTATGTTTGATGCCGCGCCGATTATGGAAGGTTTGCTTCTTTTAGCAGACTGGAAAGTGATGGTTATTTTAATATTAGGTGTGTTTTTTGGCATAATTACTGGTGCAATACCAGGCTTTAGTACGCCTCTGGCTATCAGTATTATGTTGCCGCTCACTTATCCTATGAGCCCCGTGTTGGGCATTGCTTTCCTTACCGCTATTTATGCGGGGGGCAATTTCGGCAGCTCTATCTCTTCGATTTTGCTCAATATTCCAGGTTCTCCTCAGGCCATTGTGACAGGGTTTGATGGTAACCCCATGACCCGTAAAGGCCGTGCGAATGAAGCCTTGGGTATTGCCGTTGCTTCCTCGGCGACGGGTAACTTGATCGGCGCTATTTTCTTGATCTTGGTTATGCCATTGATCGTACAGGTGGCGCTGATGTTTGGTCCGCCAGAACTGTTTTTGGTGGGAGTATTGGGCCTAACAGTGATCGCTGCCTTGCACGCTAGCTTTATGAAGGCGGTGATTGCTGGCGCCTTTGGCGTTTTGCTGGGGACGGTGGGGATGACATCTACGGGGGCGATTCGTGGCACGCATGGCTACTTTGAATTAATGGACGGGATACCCGTCATCCCTGCATTGATAGGGCTGATTGGTTTTTCTGAGCTGTTTTACATGATTCAGCAGCGCTATATCGCCGGTGGCGGGGAGCAAACCAACCTGCAGGGGTCACAGCGTCGGTTGAAGTTGTGGCAAGGATTTCTAAGTGTTTTTAAGCATCCATTGAATGTACTGAAATCGAGCAGTATTGGCGTGATTATTGGCGCCTTACCCGGAGCGGGAGCCACGGTTGCCAGCGTGGTAAGTTACAATGAGGCCAAGCGTAGTTCAAAACACAAAGATAAATTTGGGCATGGTTCAGAAGAAGGGCTGATCAGTGCCGAGTCTGCTAATAACGCTTCAGAGGGTGGTGCATTGGCGACCATGCTCTCATTGGGTATCCCTGGAGGGCTTGCCACCGCGGTGATGGTGGGGGCGTTTATGCTTCAGGGGATTATTCCCGGCCCAAGGTTGTTCATCGATAACCAGGGATTGGTATATGGCATTATGTTTTCGCAGATTATTGCTTCGGTATTCCTGATGGCGGCTGGATTGCTGGTCTCTTTTTATGCCGCCAGGGTTATCAATATTCCGACTATTCTGCTGATACCGCTTATCGCTGTGTTTTCTGTGGCTGGCACCTACGCCATTAGCCTGCAGATGTTCGATGTGAAAGTCATGCTGGTATTTGCGGCGCTAGGAATTTTGATGCGCAAATACGACTATCCGCTGATTGCCGTTATCTTGGGAATTATTCTGGGGCCAATTTTGGACAGGCAGCTCATGCGCACGTTTCAGGGGTCGGGTCAGCTAAGCCTGGATATCTTCTTGAGTCGCCCCGTCAGCGTTATTTTACTGATAATTATTGTATTCTGCACGGTACCTATTCTGCTTGGCATCTATCGCTCGATGCGTAATAGCCTTAAAGCGCCGAGGGATACGTAGGGCATTTCTACAGAGCGTAAATTGGGTGGAAGCTCGCCCGTGTTGAGTGATTTAGGGTGTGTTACTACAAGGAATTTGTTCATGTTAGAAAAAGAGAAGGTCGACAAGTTACTGGCCCCGGAGAAGGCGTATGTCATGATTCGCCAAGCCATTTTGGCTGGTGAATACGCGCCCAACGACCGCCTAAGGGAAGATGAATTAGCAACGCGTGTGGGCGTGAGTCGCACGCCAATTCGTTCTGCGTTGCAGCGGTTGGTTCAGGATGGATTTGTGGTTTTTCATCCTAATTCAGGGGCCGCCGTACGTGGTTGGTCACGCCAGGATGCGGTTGAAATTTTCCAGGTGCGCGCCAGTCTTGAAAGCCTGGGGGCTAGTCTTGCCGTATCGAGTGCGACCCCGGGCGATATCCGGGAACTGGAGGCACTTTGCGATGGCATGGAAGATCTACGTCTCTCAGAGGAGACGGTAGAGGAGCTCTCGGTGCTAAACCGCAAGTTCCATATGAAAATCCTGCGCATGTCACGTAATCGGAAGCTAGAAGAAACGGCGCTATCGCTCATGGACGTGGGTTTTTTGATTCGCTCTTACCGGAACTTCTCGGTTAAGGATGAGCAGCGCAGCCTCTTTCATCATCGGGATTTAGTGTCAGCGTTTGCTGCAAAAAATGCGGAGTGGGCGTCCGCCATTATGAAATCTCATATTTTGGCGGCCAGTGACATCGTAAGAGATAACGACTAGGCGCTGACTGGAACACCACAACTACAATCTAGCGGAGTCATTATGCAAGCGTTTACGTTTACCACCGTGGCGGATATCCATTGCGCGCCGGGTAGTATTGAGCGTCTACCATCGTTGCTAGCTCGCTATGCGGCAAAGCGTGTCCTGATCGTGACTGACCAGGGCATTATTAATGCTGGGCTTTTGGCGCCGGTACAGTCGCTCCTTGAGAGCGCTGGTCTGTTGATCAGCGTTTTTGCGGACGTTGTGGCTGACCCGCCTGAGTTAATCGTACTTGAAGCAGTTGAGCATGCTAAGCGGAACCAGGCTGAGGTAGTCATTGGCTTGGGAGGAGGTAGCTCGTTGGATGTGGCCAAGCTGGTGGCGTTGCTGGCGCACCCTGACTGCTCGCAACCGCTGGCTGATATGTATGGAGTGGATCAAGTAACCACAACGCCGCTGCCAATGATTCATATCCCTACCACGGCAGGCACCGGTTCGGAGGTAACGCCAATTGCTATTGTGACCACGGGCGAAACCACCAAGCTTGGCGTGGTGTCTCGACATCTCCTCCCTGACATTGCCCTGCTTGATGCTAACTTGACCCTTGGGCTGCCCGGACCCGTTACAGCGGCGACGGGTATTGATGCCATGGTGCATGCCATTGAGGCTTATACCAGCAAGCATAAGAAAAATCCGGTCTCTGATATGTATGCCTGCCAGGCGCTGCGCTTACTGGTTGGCAATATAGAGCGGGTTATGTTGGATGGGCAGGATGTAGAGGCGCGCCAGAATATGTTGCTCGGTTCCATGCTGGCGGGTCAGGCGTTTGCCAACTCCCCGGTGGCGGCGGTACATGCGCTGGCTTATCCCCTGGGTGGTCATTATCATATTCCCCATGGCTTATCGAATGCCTTGGTACTCCCGCAGGTACTGCGTTTTAACGTCTCGCATGCTCGGGCGGCCTACGCAGAGCTGGCACGAGTCATCCTGCCCCAGCAGGCGCATGTGAACGATGAGGGTGTGATGGCTGAGCGCTTTATTCAAGCACTTGAGCGCCTGATTGGCGTCTGTGATCTGCCTGCTCGGCTGAGAGATGTACCCATTTTGCATGAGCACCATAGGCGTATCCCTGAAGAGGATTTGCCTATGCTGGCCAAGGCGGCTATGCAGCAAACCCGCTTATTGGTGAACAATCCTCGCGATGTGGCGCTAAATGACGCCTTGAAAATTTATCAGGCCAGTTATTGACGTTACTGAGAGAAAGTACGTATTCCCACTGACGCAGCGCCGTTCTCAACGAATGGCAAGCTTAACCAGCAGTGGGAAGAGTGCTGCCATCGCTAGTAAGCGGACAATATGATGCAAGCCCACAAAAGCGGGATCATGGCCGGTAGCTAAGGCAATTAACGACATTACCTCCGCACCGCCCGGTGCGTAGGCCAGTAAAAGCTGCATGGCGGCAACATCTGTTACCCAGGCGACCGGCAATGCAATGGCGGCACTGATTAACATGGTAATGCTCATGGCGCTGATGGCTACCGGTAGGATGTTAGCAATCGCGCTCCAATGGGTGTTAACAAAGCGCGTTCCGATCATGGCGCCGGTTAAAACGAAAATGGCCACTTTCAACCCCTCGGGGAGCGTGCCGATAGAGGTGCCGCTAAGTGCTGCGAGACCACTGCCGGTCATTGCCCCGACTAGAAGGGATGCGGGCATTTTTAGCAGCCATGCGACTACAACACCGGCGATACCCGCCACGCTTAACCAGCCAAAGGCTACATAGTCCGTGCTTTCGTGCGCAGAGGCTTGCTCAGGCATCCAGATATAGGCCAGCGCAGGTAGGAATAGCACTAAAAATAGCATTCGCAGGCTTTGGATGGTGGCCACTTTATGAGCATCGCAGGGATGCTGGGTGGCTAATTGTAAAATCACTACCAGGTGGCCGGGGTAGGCGGCCAGGACGCTAGTGTTGTGTTCGCAATTCCCATAACGGTTGAGAAAGAAGGCAACGCCTGCCAGCGTCAGCAAGACTGAAATGAAGAGCCCCGCGAGTGTAGGTAGCCAGTTTGCCATGCCAACTAGCATGCCGGGTTGGAGCATGCTGCCGATGCTAATGCCGACCAGTACAATCACCATCGACTGAAGCATACTTGCATAGCGCAGAGGGAAACCTTTCAAAGCACCGGCTAACGTGGCTATTAATGCGCCGAGCAGCCAGCCCGCATCCCCTGCAAGCCAATGTCCAAGCCAGCCGCCTGTTATAGCGATAACCAGCGTTAGGAGCGTGCCAGTGGTCGCGCGATTTAGGATCAGTCGAGGCATGAGACGTTGTTGTGTCCTGAAACAGAAAGGCGGCAGCGTGGAAGAGCTACCGCCTAATCTGGTGAATTAAACCGTGTTAGTCGGCATGTCGCTTATCGAACTCCCAAATATCTTCAAAGCCGATAATGCTATTGAAGTCACTGAAGTTGTACAGCAGCGACCAGTCGGTAACGTCACCATTTTCCAGGATGTCACGATAGCTCTTGTCCAGCGCCTGGGCGGTTGCTAGAAAGCCAGCCGCGGGGTGGATGGCTAGTGAAAAACCGAGCGCTTGAAGCTTATCGGCAGCTAAAATTGGTGTGCGACCACCGGGAACCATATTGGCCACCAGTGGTTTGTTCAAACGTTTACCGATTTCGGCCATTTCATCTTCGTTTTCTGGGGACTCGACGAATATGACATCGGCGCCTGCATCGGCGTAAGCCTCGGCGCGAGTCAGTGCCTCTTCAAGGCCCAGTGCGGTGCGCGCGTCAGTACGGGCAATAATCAGAAAGTCTTCACTCTGGCGAGCCTCGCAGGCAACCTGAATTTTTTTGACCATATCCGCCTTCGGGATCACCCGACGCCCAGGTGTGTGACCACATTTTTTGGGGAACTCCTGGTCTTCGAGCTGAATCGCTGCGGCGCCTGCTTCTTCATAGCCACGCACGGTGTGATGAACATTGAGGAGCCCGCCATAGCCGGTATCGCCGTCGGCAATGATCGGTGTTTTGGTCAGCTTGGCCATGGTGGCAACCCGGCCGACCATATCGGTGTAAGTGGCCAAGCCGGCATCCGGTAGTCCCAGGTGTGAAGCAACCGTGCCATAGCCTGTCATGTATAGCGCTTTAAAGCCCATCCGGTCAGCCATCAGGGCTGAAATCATGTCGTAGATCCCAGGCGCGACAATGATCTCACCGCTTTCGAGTTGTTGTTTAAGCGTCGCTTGCGTCATAGCTCTCTCCGTTATATTGGCTGCGTTGTTGTTCAGTGGTGATCGTTATTGTTGAGTAGTGATCTATTATTGAGTAGTGATGGTTGTTGGTGGGCTGGGAATCAGCCAAGGGTGTCGCTTTAAATAGGCCTCTTCAAAAGCGGTGATAGCGCCTTCTTTGGCGAGCGTCATGTCGATTTCTGACGCGCCTTTGAGCAGTGCTTCTTTGCGGTAGGCGTCAATCTCAAAGGCGAGATCACCTTGCTCCGTTGAAGAGATGCACTGTTGCTCTAAATCGATACTGAGATGGCGGCTCTCGGGTTGACGGGCTTCCTGGGCCAGGGCTTGCACCGTCTGGTGGTGAAGGGTGATGACCAATAGGCCATTTTTAAGGCTATTATTGAAAAAAATATCTCCAAAGCTCGGTGCGATAACGGCCCTAAAGCCGTAATCCATTAATGCCCATACCGCGTGTTCACGCGAGGAGCCGCAGCCGAAGTTTTCCCCAGCCAATAAAATACTACCCGCAGCGTAGTCTGGCTGATTAAGGATGAAGTGAGCATCGGCAGAGCCATCGACATGGAAGCGCAGGTCGCAAAATAGCTGATCGGCGTAGCCAGCGTTTCGTGGTCGATGTAAAAAGCGTGCAGGAATGATTTGATCGGTATCGATATTGTTATCCAGCAATGGCACGGCAATGCCTTGATGAGTAGTAAATGCTTGCATGCGAGGCCCCCCTATAAATTGCGAACGTCGGTGATGCAGCCGTGAATGGCGGCGGCGGCGGCCATCGCTGGGCTCATCAAGTGGGTGCGACTATCCCGGCCTTGGCGGCCAGCAAAGTTGCGATTAGAGGTAGAGGCACAGCGCTCGTGGGGAGGAATGTGGTCACCATTCATGGCGACGCACATCGAGCATCCAGGCTCCCGCCATTCAAACCCCGCCGCTATGAATACGCGGTCTAATCCTTCCTTTTCAGCCTGAGTTCGGACCTGCCAGGAGCCGGGAACGACCACCGCAGGTATACGGGCCTTGCCTTTTTTAGCAATGGCGGCAGCTGCACGAAGGTCCTCGATACGACTGTTGGTGCAAGAGCCAATGAATACCCGATCAATGGCGAGTCCTTGAAGCGGCTGCTCGGGAGAGAGCGCCATGTAGCCGAGCATGGCCTCAATTGCCGAACGCTGCTCTGTGGCCATGGCTGCAGGGTTAGGAGTAGCGGCATGGATGGGGAGGGCCGTTTCGGGGGAGGTTCCCCAGGTGACGGTAGGGGCGATGTCGCCCGCATTTATCTCTACTTCTTTATCGAATGTTGCATTGGGATCGCTGGGAAGCGTTTCCCAGTACGCGACGGCTTGATCATACTGCTCGCCCTGAGGGGCGTATGGTTTATCGCGAAGATAGTTAAAGGTAGTAATGTCAGGAGCCACCATTCCTGCGCGAGCCCCGGCCTCGATTGACATGTTGCACAAGGTGAGTCGCGATTCCATGGAGAGTGCCTGGATGGCGGTGCCGCTATATTCGATGACATGACCGGTGCCGCCGTTGGCGCCAATCTTGCCAATGATGGTCAAAATTAAATCTTTAGCAGTGATGTGTGCAGGGAGGGTGCCCTTCAGGGTAACGCGCATCGTGCGAGGCTTTTTTTGCCACAGGCACTGGGTTGCTAAGGTGTGGGTGACTTCAGATGCACCAATCCCAAAGGCAAGTGTGCCAAGTGCACCGTGGGTGGAAGTGTGGCTGTCACCGCATACCAGCAGCATTCCTGGTTGGGTTAACCCCAGTTCTGGCCCCGCAACATGCACGATACCTTGGTACGCATGGCGCATACCAAAGGAGGTAATGCCATGCCGCTGGGTGTTTGTTTCGAGTGCCGACACCATGGCGTCATGATGGCCCTGCCTATCGGGGTCTTGGTGGGTAGGCACATAGTGGTCAGCCATGCCGAATGTAAGGTCTGGCCGTCGTACGGAGTGGCCTTCCTCATTCAGGAGGTCAAAGGCTTGGGCGGTGGCATCGTGAACCAAGTGCCGGTCCACGTATAGCAAGGCTGTGCCATCCGGCCTCTCCTCAACGACGTGGGCTTCCCATATTTTTTCAAACATGGTCTTTGCCATTAGGATCTCCTCTTAGTCAGCGGTGTTGTGCTTGTTGTGTGACTTGTTGTTGTGACGATGATGGCCTTTGGTCGGGCGAATAACATGGGTGATGAAGGCGTGCTGGGTTATCGCATCAAGGCCCGATGTTTGAAGGCGATCCAGCCATGGGTGCCTTATCGCATTGGTGCTCATCGACTTATGTATACGCGCTAGATTAAATGTATACAATCCTGAGAATTTTTCAAGCTTACGGTGTTATCCGGCTATTTTTATAAATTATCGTATCTTTTTTTAAAATAAATTATCTATTTAAGATATTGATAAGTTTGATTTTCTATTATTTTTCCGAATATTTTTTTAGCACGGTAACTATTGCGATTTAACCAGTTGGATTCGTTTTTGACAAAATGTATCCAATGGTCAATCCTTATTTTGTTTGGGTCAGCTGACTTTTTCGAGGCTTAAAACACATGTAACAAACACAAAAAAGGTATGACAATGACCATGGAAAATTTTTTTAATAATAAAATTAATGGCTTGAGTGAAGGTGCGGCAGGCTGGCGCTCATCAGATATTGCCGCTTCTGGCCAGTGGCGTCGCCCGCTTACCAATGGCGAGAAAGAAGGGCTGCTGGAAGGTTTGGCAAAGTATGAGCGCTCGGGAGTATCGCTCCTGGCGAGTACGGGAGAGGATTTTCCGTTTCAGGGGGTGGAATCACTGATAGCCGACGTGCGCTGGGAAGTTGCTAACGGAACAGGCTTTATTTTGCTCAAAAATTTCCCGATTGAGGGCTTGAGCGTAGAGCAGATCGAAGCCCTTTATTGGGGCTTCTGTAATCATCTAGGTGTTATGCGACCTCAGGGGAAAGATAGCGGGTTGCTGAAAAGCGTGCGGAATGCAGGTGGAAATTACCGTGCCCAAAGTGGGCGAGGCTACAATACCAACGCCAAGCTGGACTATCACACTGATTTTGCCGATTTAGTGGCCCTGCTGTGTATTAACGCCGCCAAGCAGGGGGGTGAAAGTTTAGTCACCAGTTCTGTGGCGCTGCGCGACGAGCTGGCAAAGCGCGATCCAGCCATGGTCGACGCACTGTTCAGCCCAGTGGATTACTCTCGTCAGGATGAGCATGCCGATCATCAGACCCCGTTCTATTCGGCGCCCATTTTCTCTCAATCAGAAGGCTACTTTTGCTGTCGCTACACGCGCAACCATATCCGCTACGCTGATCGGCATGAGGGTGCGACGGCGCCCAGCGACCTGCAACAGCGAGCCATGGACGAGCTTGACGCCCTTGCTGCCAACACAGCGTTCACCTATGAAATGACGCTGGAGCCCGGTGACTTGCAAATACTGAATAATCACACTGTGCTTCACTCCCGGCGCGAGTTTATTGACGTTGATGAACCTGGTCGTCAACGTCATTTACTTAGAGCGTGGATTGCCACTCCCGATAGCCAACCCCTCGATAGCGCGCTGGAAGAGGCCTATTTTGACCATCGTCCTGGTGCGGTAAGAGGTGGCATTTTGGGACAGTGTTTTGACGCAGATAAGCTGCGATACACCCAGCGTGCTGCTGCCTACCACGGCATGTCCAGCGAAGGGTTTTTAAACGCTTGCTCCTAATGCCTGCTCCTAGGGCAGTCGCCTGAGTGCCTTGCTACCTGCTATTTTTTATAGAGTTTGGCCCCTTCATTCTCTTCCTGGTTGTCTTTAGTGCTTTCTAGCATTTGCTGTGCCGTTGAACCCTGGCGGTGGGAAAGTCAGCGGGGGATGCGACAATGACGTAATATCGTCGTCATTTTTTGGGAAAGATGAATGGTAAGGTACTTATTACGCGGTGTGCTCGTCGTGATAGCGGTCTTGATGCTGTTATTGGCGGGCCCCGTCTGGATGCTGGCGAGTGGGACGATTACCACCAATGTTCCCTGGTCGAACCTGGATCGTTCATCTGCTGGCTTAGCGCCTTTGCCCGAGAGCTCGGATGAGGCGGTGGTACAGGTATATGCTGCCAATGCTTATAACTGGCGAGGGGCCTTTGGCGTGCATCCCTGGATTGCGTTTAAGCCAGAAGGGGAGCCTGATTACCGTATTCTTCAAGTGATGAGTTGGCGTCGACCTACGGTCGTCAACGTCATTGATACGCCCGACCGTGCCTGGTTTGGTAATGCCCCAATGCTGCTGGCGGATTATCGCGGTGATGCCGCCGCGGCGCTTATACCTGAGATTATCGCCGCCACCGAGCGCTACCCCAGCGCTGAGCGTTATCGGGTATGGCCAGGGCCAAACAGCAATACCTTTATTGCCTGGATTGCCCGTGAAGTTGAAGGCTTTGATGTGGCTCTGCCTGCCACTGCGGTCGGTAAAGACTTTCTATTTGAGGGTGTATTTGCGCCTACGCCCAGCGGTACGGGTTACCAGCTCTCTCTTGGCGGTGTGTTGGGTCTCATGCTGGCAAAAGAAGAGGGCATTGAGCTTAACTTGCTCGGCTTTAGCATTGGGATCGACGTGATGCGTCCCGCGTTGAAACTGCCCGGGATAGGGCGGTTGGGGATGCCCGCACGGGTGGCGGGCAATGCTGACTAATGGGTAGCAGCCTGGGTCTGTTGGATGACGAAATCCAGAGCTTCAGCGAAACCATCGGTTATATCGATCCTGTAACGCTGGCTAAGCGATTGGGCACGCCCTGCAAAGGCCCCTGAGCCTAATACGATGGCAGTGGACTTTAATTGGATGGCGGCTTGGATGGCTTCATGCAGCCGGAGTTCAGCAAGCTCAGTTTGGGCGGCGGTATCTGCAACCCCAATGCCGGTGGCATCGACTCTACAGCGCTTGCTGACCCCATAAGTGACGCTAAGCGCTTCAATGGTGGGTACCGCTTCAACAAAAGTAGTGACCACCGTAAAGAGACCGCCACTCGCCGCCGCATAGCGTATGCCCGCTTCTGCTAAGCTGATCACGGGTGCTTGGGTGAGTGTGCGTGCTTCTGCAATGGCGATATCGTCAAAGCAGGCCATGATATAGCCTGCAAATCCCTCCTTTTGGCGTTGTTCAATGAGTGCTAACACGTGCTGGGTTGCGGCGACTTTGTCCTGTTTGGTTTCAATGGCGTAGGGGCCGAGAGCAGGGCTGGTAACCTCCGTTATCACTCCGGGGGGGGTGATGCTGAGTACAAGCTCGCGAATGCTATGGGTGACGGCGTCATTGGTATTGGGGTTAATAATTAAGTAGCGCTGCGTCGGTTTCACTTGATGAAGGTTCATTAGCGCCCCGCCAGCAGGTCGGGGAGCCACATCACTATGCTTGGCCATATCATAATCGCCAGGGTAAACAACGCCATAATGGCAACAAAGGGCATGGATCCCCAGATGACGTCATTAAAGCTGCCGCCGTCTTTACGCACCCCCTGAACCACAAACAGGTTCATGCCTACCGGCGGTGTGATGAGTGCTATTTCGCACATCAATACGATAAAAATCCCAAACCAGATAGGGTCAATGCCCACGGCCATGACCATTGGCACCGTAATGGGCACGGTGAGTACCAGCATCGACATCGCATCCATGAAGGTGCCGAGTATCACGTAAAACACCAGTAAAACGAGAAGCAGGCCAACAGCAGTAAGGCCAAACGAGGCGACCCACTGGGTAAGCGCTTGGGTAACCCCTAGCATTGAAATGGTGACATTGAGCAGCAAGGCGCACATCAACACAATGATGACCATGCCCGAGGTTTTAGCTGCCTGAAGCGAGCAGTGAATGAGTAGATCAACGCTCATTTTGCCGCCGGTAATAATAAACGCTAACGCGATCACTACCCCAATGGCGGCTGACTCCGTGGGGGTGGCCAAACCACCGTAAATGCTCCCCATGACCACACCAAAAATGACCACCGGAGGAATCAGATGCTTGGAGAGTGCGAGTTTCTCTTTTAAGGAAACGTCGACCTCTACCAACGATGCGTTGCCTGCTTTGCCGTGGGCAATAAATAGGTAAAGAGAGAACAGTAGCGCTAGCGTAATGCCGGGCACTAAACCTGCTGCGAACAGCTGGCTAACCGACGTATTGGCTAATTGGCCATATACCAACAGATTAATGCTGGGAGGAATCAGTATTCCCAGTGTGCCACCCGCCGCTAAAGAGCCCAGGGAGGGGCGGATGGGATAGCGATACTGTTGAAGCGCCGGCAGTGCAATAGTGCCTACCGTAGCAGCGGTGGCCACCGATGAACCTGAGGTTGCCGAAAATAGCGTGCAGGTGGCGATATTGGTATGTAGCAAGCCTCCGGGAAGCTTATTGAACCAAACCGCTAGGGCGGCATACATACGATCCGCAATGCCGCCCCTTAACAGCAGCTCACCCAGCAGCATAAATAACGGTATGGCTAACATGGATGGGCTGTTTAAGCTGCTCCACACCACGCCGCCCATCATGTCCACAAGAGGCGCGCCATACATCAGATAGCCGCCCAACACGCCTACAAACAGGATCGCCACTGCCACCGGCAAGCTTAAAAGCATAAGCGTCAACATGACTAAAAATGCTGCAATAATCAGTGGAATGCTCATAGCTTGCCTCCTTCGCGGTGTTCTAAATCGGCAAGCTCTGCCTCTAGTTCATCTGTTGCTGAACTAGGCCCGAACTGGCGATTGAGTGTTTTCCAGTCGCGCTTTAGTAGCAGCAGTATCGCTTTGACGGAAAGCAGGGCTGCCGCCAGGCTAAACGCTGTCATCGCGACCAGCCAGACAGCCTGCGGATAGATCAGCGGGGTCGCCCAGGGGGTTTGGGCGATGGAGCGGTACATGCGCGTATCCAGAACGGTTTGCACCGTGAAGTAGAGTAAAAATGCCGCTAGAAGCCCCATTGAAAGAGCTGCCAGCGCATTGAGAACTGCTTGGGCAGTGGTGGGAAGGCGCATATGTAGCAAATTGATACGAATATGCGACTGCTCAACCATGGCAACGCAGAAGGCTAGCGGTGCGGCAATGGCAATCGCGTAGCCACCTAACTCATCCACTCCTCCAAGGGACAGCGAAAAGAACTTACGGATAAGCGTTTCAAAGGTGATCAACACGGCAAGCAGTAGCATCAGAATGCCGAAAATGATTCCAAGGATGCGGGCGTAAATCGTCATTTTTACTCTCCTGGCGCCTTATAGGCCTAACTGAGCGCCAACGGTTTCGCGCCAAGTCGCTTCGCAGTCAGCCGCTGCGGCGTTGCACTGGCGGGCCCACGTGGGGAGCGACACTTCTTCTAGCGCGGCCGTGACCGTAGCTAAATCTGCTTCCGAGACGGGCACCTCATTAAGCGAGTAAGAGTTACCGAACTCGCAGGGTGATTCGCCGGCATTACAGCGCATCGCGTCTTCATATAGTTCTTCGGAGTACTCCCAGATATCGTCACTGAGGGTGGCAATAGCCTCTTCTAACTGGGTCTGTTGTTCGGCAGATAAACGATTCCAGGTATTCATATTGATGGCATAACCATTGATCGCTAATTGCAGGGCAATGGGCAGCACTGTGCTGGTGGCTTCAGGCCAACCACCTGAGTTGGCAGAGGCCGGGCCAGTGATGGCGCAATCCACGACGCCACGTGAAAGCGCTTGTTGCACGTCACCAAAGGGCATCGATATGCCGGTTGCGCCCAATTCACCTACGAAATTAGCGGCACTCTGGTCGCCTACACGTACGCGTAGACCTTGAAGGTCCTCTAATCCAGTAATGTCATCACTGCAAAAAATGACCTGAGGGCCTGCGGGCCAGGTTCCCAGGAGTTTTGCGTTAAAGCGCTCCTGGAGGCGTGAGTCAACGTAATCATAGAAGGCCGCCACGTTATTACGGCCAGCTTCAAAGCTGGTATTAAGGCCGATTAAATCCAAGCCTAGGATTGAAGGTTCATCACGACTCACCTGGGGGCCACGTAGCGACACGATGTCAAAGAGCCCAGAGTTCAGCACGCGCAGGCCGTCGGTATCAGGAATGCCGGCCACATCAACAGGAATATACTGAACGGCAACATCTAAACCGCTATGTTCAGCAAGCGCTTCAAAAAAAGGCTGCTCTTTATTTTGTGCGATGAGCCCTGAACCAGCGGGCTGGCCAAGTACTTTAAGCGAGATGGTCTCAGCCTGTGCGTTAGGTACCAAGAGGGCTGCTGAGATAGCGGTTATTAGTGCGGTGCGCTTTAACATGATGGTTTCCTATTGCGTTTTACCACGGTAGTAGGGCTATGCGTGGTGGTGGGACATGGATGTCGTTGTACCGCTGATTTTTTCAAAACGGCTATTATGTAGATCCATATTTCATGCCATGTGTAACAAGAAACTACAGTTTCATATCAAAATCAACTGATTGGCTTTTAAATAAACGCTGGCCTGGCATGTGTTGGGTTTGCAAAGTGCACACTGATAGTGCGTGGCGCTGATGTTATGCGCTATTTGGGTGCTTGAAGCTGCCGACGCAATCGTTACATTTAAAGTTCTTCAAATTGATCGTTGAGGGTTTCAATTCGCCGCAAACGAGAGCGTGAGGCGTCGCCTGCTAATTCAATGGTACGCATAACGAGTAAGTGGCAGAGCGCCATCACAGCGGTATGGTTGAATAGCGGCCCTGTTGCTAGGGTGTGGCAGCGGAAATGCCAAGTGGCGCTAGGCTCAGTGGTCAATCCTTCATCAGTAATATAGAGAAGCTTGGTGCCACACTCTTTGGCATGAGCAAGCAATTGCTCATTCACTGCCACGCGGCGACGCAGACCAAAAATAATCACACAGTCATCCTGGGTGAAATTGACCAGCTGCTCCCCGAGGGTTTCACCGCCGCCTGGCAGGCTAGTGACCTGCTCTACCACCTGGGTTAACTGCCAGCGCAAATAATCAGCGAAGGGATGGCTAGCCCGAAAACCAATCACCCATGTTTTCCGGGCGCTAAGAATTGCCTGGGCGACATCATCGACCTCCGCCTGGGTAATGGCGGCAAACGTCCGGTCTAGATTCGCTTTCCCCTGTTCTAAATTGCTGGCAAGGGAGTGCTCCTCGTCGCGCAGATCCGTTGAGGGTAGAAACAGTCTTGAGCCGGTGGCTTGCTCTTCCCGGGCATGTTTACGTGCTGCTTCATAGCTGTCATAGCCTAGCCGCCGTACAAACCGTGAAACAGTTGCTTTAGATACATGGGCGAATTTAGCTAGCTCTTGGGCGTCGTAACTGGCCAATTCTCCAGGAAAGTCGCAGACGAATTCGCCCAACCGCCGTTCAGCAGGGTGGAGTGTCGGCAGTGCACTGCGCACGCGGGTTAGAAATGAGCGTTCCTTGTTGAGCGGCGACATTGGTTCTCCTGAAACTGCAGTTTCATAAATAATGACCGCTGGTGGCGAATAGGGCAACAAAACATAGCTTCTATAAAAACACACGCTCTATATTTGCAGATACTTTTTATATAAAATAGTATTTACAGGCAGGTGGTGAGGAGTCGCTATGCAAACGGCACACAATATCTCTCAAAATAGAGCAGCAGCTGCTGCAGGGTTAAAAGCAGCGGTGCGCATTCTGGATAAATGGCGAGCGTCTGGTGAGCAGGGTGAGGCAATTTTGCGGGTTTCCCATAGCACTTACGCCCGTGCCAGACGCGGCGACCTTACGGAAATTAAGCTTGATAGCGACCAGCTTACCCGAATCAGCTATTTGCTAAATATTCACGCAGCGCTGCGAATGATGTTTGAAAACCCTGAAAATCTTTACGGGTTTGTAAATCTGGTCAACCACAATCCCTATTTTAATGGTCGAACACCGCTGGAGGTGATGGGCTCAGGTGATTTCGCGGCGCTCTATGAAACCTTTAAGCGCATCGACAGCCTGCGGGGAAGCCAATGGTAAGCGCCGCTGATTTGCAAACGCTGCCAGGGAAGGAGGTCACCGGCTATCGTCTTGTGAACAGTAAATTTCCGCCCATTGGCCTGTTTGATGATGTGGCAAGCGAGGAGGAGTTTGCTGCCCTGCACGCTTTGCAGGCATTAACGAATCCGCGGTTACTAAATGAGCTTGGCAACTTGGCATTGCTACCAAGAGAACACATTCCGTTCGGAATTCGTGGCTGCTCTTATGCAGCGGCGCCATTTACTCACATTAATCCGCAGGGTTCGCGCTTTAGCGATGGAAGTTTTGGCGTACTCTACTTTGCCGATACGCTTGAAACGGCTATCGCCGAGGTGAAGTACCACCAACAGGCATATTGGCAGAATGTGCCTGGTTTGCACTACGAGCGATTTGTCTTTCGCGGTTTGAGAGGTGTTTTCGATGAAGGTGACTTTGCCGAAGCAAGTGCTTTACCCGTAACGCACGCTATTTATAACCCTGAAGACTACTCTGTATCACAGCCATTTGGTGCAGATGTTCGTCGCCATCAAGAAGGCCTGCGCTATCACTCGGTGCGTTATCAAGGCGCGCTCTGCTGGGCCCTAATGACACCCCGCAGCGTCGCGGAGATTGTGCAGACAACGCATTTGGAAATGATTTGGAACGGAGCAATTACGCAGGTTAACCACTTGCGATCCTATCGCCGCTGAGGGAAGTGGCCCGCTTACTTTGATACTCACGCGCTTACTTCTGATGCTGTTCAGTAAAGCGCTGCATGATAGCGAGTGTTTCATCGCTAACGTGGTGCTCCATGCCTTCTGCATCAATACGTGCCGTCGCATCCGTAACCCCCAATGCGCGCAAAAAGTGCAGCACAATATCGTGGCGGGCACGGGAGGTTTCAGCCATTTTTTTGCCTGCTTCGGTCAGAAACAGTGAGCGGTAAGGCTTGCTTGTCACCAGCTCCAGCTCATTTAGGCGCCGAATCATTTTTGACACGGTGGCTTGGCTGACCGCCATGCGGGAGGCAATATCCGCTGCCCGCGCTTCGCCGCGATGCATTAAGAGATCGCCAATCAGCTCAACGTAGTCTTCTATTAGTTCAGTTTCATGGGCGTTTCGCACCGTTGCATATTGCTGAGCATGCTGCTCCACGGGAGGCAGGGCATCGCCAGGAATGCTTGGGGCGGATGATGAAGCGTGCGAATTAGAATCAGTCATTGGCAAATTATATCGGAGATAGTGGTAATAATCATTGGATAGTACTTGAGATAGTATTTGATATAGCCCTTGGAATAGTAGCGCATTTTTGCGCAACATTGTTAGCCAAGGCTAAACTATTTGCATAAAGCATTCTTATTGGGCTACAGTTTACTCATCAAAACACTTAAAACGGGGGATTCAGGAAATGAACAAGCGTAATCTTTGCATGGTCGTGAGTCTGCCGCTGTGGCTGAGCGCCGCAATGGCGAATGCTGAGGCGGAAGATACTTTAAATGTTGCCGTCACTTTCTCTGTGCTTGGCGACATTGTGGCTCGCGTAGCAGGTGAAGACGCTAACGTTTCAGTATTGACTCCCGTTGGTGCTGAAGTCCACGAGTGGGAGCTAACGCCGGGGAATTTCGCCACCCTGGAAGACGCTGACGTGGTTTTCTACAACGGTTATCAGTTAGAGCAGTGGATGCACCAAGTTGAGTCTACGGTTGTGGACAGAACCCCTGTCATTGCGATCGCTGAAAAGTCCAAGTATCCCACCCAGCAAATTATGATTGGCGAAATGGAGGGCGATACAGACCCTCATCTATGGATGGATCCACGCGCCGTTTCGGCCTATGTGCAAGTCATCGCCAATGAGCTGGAGCATTTGCTGCCTCAGCGTGCTGAAGAGGTGCAGCTACGAGCTGACGCCCTGAAAGACGAGCTACATGCGCTGCATGTTGAACTGCAAGAGCGTTTAGAGGCAATCCCAGACGAGCGGCGTGTCCTGTTTAGTAGCGAAGCCGCTTTTTTGTATTTTGCTGATGCCTATAATTTTGAGCACGATGGCATTTGGGGTACCAATGCGGAAACCGAGGGCTCCCCTCGCCAGCTGATGCGTATCGTCGATAAGATTGAAGAGCTTCAGCCGCCGGCCCTTTTTTGGGAGAGCACCATTTCCGATCGCCATGTGACCAGCTTGGCTCGTGATACGGGCCTGGACGTGGCAGGGC
Organism: Halomonas sp.; assembly: GCF_007692655.1. Taxonomy (GTDB): domain Bacteria; phylum Pseudomonadota; class Gammaproteobacteria; order Pseudomonadales; family Halomonadaceae; genus Vreelandella. The sequence continues at coordinate 39,076 of NZ_REBQ01000103.1, read as the reverse complement.
CGCTCTATGTTGACTCACTGAGTGAGCCCAATGGCGAAGCAGGCGATTATTTCAGTATGATGCGCTACAACGTTGAGCTATTACGCCAAACGTTGGCAACTGAGTAAACAATCATGGCAACGACGTTTGGCGATGCTTCGGTGGCGGTTGATATAAAAGGGCTCTACGCCGCCTATCAGCGTCACCCAGTGCTTGAAGACATTAACTTGCAATTCCCAGCAGGTAAGTGGACTGCCATCGTGGGCCCGAATGGGGCGGGTAAGTCCACGCTTTTCCATGTGCTTACCGGCAGCATGAAGCCACTGCGTGGCAGCGTGCGGGCATTTGGTGAGCCGATCTCGGCTCACCGTAAAGCTGGGCACATCGCCTATATGGCGCAGCGGGAAGCGATTGAATGGGACTTCCCTGTCTCGGTGTGGGAGACCGTTATGGGTGGCCGCTACGGGCATATGCGCCATGATCCCTTGTGGCGGCGACTACTCCCTTCGCGTTGGTATGCTCCCCGCCATGCCGAGGCCGTACGTGAAGCGCTAAAGGCGGTAGATATGCTGGGGCTGGCTGAACGACCCATTGGCGCGCTCTCTGGCGGGCAGAAAAAGCGTGTGTTACTTGCCCGGGCGCTTGCCCAGCAGGCCAGTATTTTACTGCTTGATGAGCCATTGGCGGGGGTAGATCCACCCAGCGAGCGATTGATTTTAAATGTGCTGGCCCGTGAGCGCGAGGCGGGGCGTACGGTGATTATGGTGACCCATGATATGCCCGGCGCTCGTCGCCATGTTGATCACGTGGTGTTAATCAACCGGTTTATTCGTGGTGTGGGCACGCCTAATGACATGCTGAGTGATGCCAAATTGGCCGAGCTTGCAGTGAGTTCTATTGAACAGTCGGCAAATGATATGAAGGTTGCTGAAGCAACTTCCTATATGGCAGCTCAGGGGTAAATGAAGTGGCAGAACTAATGGTGGCACTTGGCCTATTCGGCGATGCCGTGGTGAGTGGGCTGATCGCTGCTCTCATGGTTATTGTGAATATTTTGCCTGGTAGCATTTCAGATGCCTTCCAATACGCGTTTATGCAGCGAGCCTTATTAACGTCGGTACTAGTGGGCGCTATTTGCGGTATTTTATCCTGTTATGTGGTGCTGAAACGCTGGTCATTGCTAGGGGATGCGATCTCCCACGCAGTGCTACCCGGGGTGGCGATTGCCTATTTGCTGGGGTGGCCATTTTTTATCGGGGCTTTTATTACCGGTGCGCTTACCTCGGTGGGTATCGGCGCTATTGAGCGGCATACGCGGATTAAATCCGATGCCGCGATGGGGCTCATGTTTACCGGGGCGTTTGCGCTGGGCATCGTGATTATCAGCAAAATCGCCTCAAGCACCCATCTCATGCATATTCTGTTTGGCAACGTGCTGGGTGTTCAGCAGTCAGCGCTGCTATTGACGTTGGTGGCCAGTGTGATTGCACTGCTCGTGGTGTGGCTAGCTTACCGGCCGCTGCTTCTTTACGCTTTTGATCCCCAACAGGCCCAGGCGCTGGGGTTTAATACCAGCGTGATTCACTACGGACTAATCTTGCTGTTAACGCTTACCATCGTGGCGAGTTTAGAGACCGTCGGTATCATTTTAGTGGTGGCGATGCTGATTACCCCAGGGGCTACCGCACACCTGCTCACTGACCGTTTTAAAACCATGATGCTGATTTCAGTCAGCGTTGGGGTGAGCTCAGCGGTGATAGGTCTGTGGCTTTCGGTGGTGCTGGATGTGGCCTCTGGCGGCACCATAGTGTTGGTGGCTACCAGCTGGTTCTTTGTCGCACTGCTGTTTTCACCCAAGCACGGCGTGTTAATACGCCAGTGGCGTCGCTGGCGTATGAGTTAGTTCCTGAGCGTATCCATCACAAGCTAGCTTATGAGCGCGTTTGCTATTCAGGGGAAGAAAGTGACTTGATCTGATTTTTAACCCCAACGGCATCCTCGACATCTAACTGAAAGGCGATACCCGTGCCAGGGGTTTCGTCAAATTCACCGACCTTAGCAATCGCCTCAAGAATATGTCGGCTGCGGTGCTCTTCCGCCAGGAACATCAGCATGTCTCGTTGAGCAGTTATTTCCATGCCAAAAATGCCGTGGGCTTTTTTTAGTCCTTCGCCACGAGCATTGTTAATCACCGTTGCCCCTGTGGAACCCGCTTGGCGAGCAGCCTCCAGAATGGCATCGGTTAAATCATCTTCCACCATGGCGACAATCAGTTTAAAGCGCATTGTGATCTCCTTTTCCTAACGGCTTAATTATAAAATACGCTAAGACATTAACGGGCTTAATTGAGTGGTTCATTGGATCGTCGTTTCACTCGCCATTGAGCAATCTGAGCGTAACCCATCACCGTAATAATAGGGAATAAGCAGGCAAGGGCGATCATGCCGAAACCATCCAGAACAGGGCTGCGACCAGGAATTGCTGATGCCAAACCTAAGCCTAACGCTGCAATAATCGGTACCGTTATGGTTGAGGTTGTGACCCCGCCGGAGTCAAATGCTAGCGGTATAATGGCGCGTGGTGAACGTAAAGTCTGAACAATTACCAGCAGGTAAGCTGCCAATACGAACCACTGCAGTGGCCAGCCCATCACAATTCGCCATGTTCCCAGGGTAATGCCAAAGGCCATGCCGAGTGCAACGGCAATACGTAGCATTAGCGGATTAATGGTGCCGCCAGAAATTTCGCCCGCTTTCAAAGACACGGCAATCAATGAAGGTTCGGCGATCGTGGTGCTGGCACCAATCGCAAACGCGAAGATATATACCCAGTAGTAGTCACTCCAGTGGCGTTGAGCATCCTCAGCGATGCTAGGTAGAAACTCACTTCTGGTCAGCTGGCTGGCCATTAGCTCGCCCATTGGGAACAGTGCTTGCTCTAAGCCCACCAGAAAAAAAGAGAGCCCTACCCAAACCATAAAAAATCCAGCCAATACTTGGGGGAGGCGTTTTACAGGTTTGCGAATCACCAGATATTGAAAGCCGAAGATAATCGCTGCAATGGGGAGTATATCCAGCAGCGTGCCCCAAAAAGTCACGAGCAGGGTCATGGGGTGACTCCTGGTATCAGGTGAATGCCGATAATGCCAAATAGCAGTACAAAAATAATCGGCATTACAGATGCTAATGCAATCAGGCCAAAACCGTCGAGCATAGGGCTACGGCCTTTTATCGAAGATGCTAATCCAACACCTAAGGCAGTCACCAAGGGTACTGTTATCGTTGATGTCGTGACGCCGCCAGAATCATAGGCGATGCCGATCATCTCAGCAGGGGCTATTAGCGTTAAGAGCAGCACCAATACATAGCCGGCAATAATGATGAGATGAAGAGGCCAGCCTTTAAAAATACGCACCACGCCCAGTACTACCGCTGTACCTACCGAGACAGCCACCACCATGCGCAGTGCAAATGCAAAGCTGTTTTGTGAGCTGCCGGTATCTGCAATGAGTCCACCTTGAGCCACCACCTCTGCTGCGCGTGCGGCAATGGCGATGAGTGCAGGCTCTGCCACTGTGGAGCCAAACCCCAGGGCAAAGGCAAACAGTAACAACCAGGCTACCGAGCCTTTTTTTACAAACGCTCGGGCAAGGTTTTCTCCCAAGGGGAAAAGCCCCAACTCGAGTCCTTTAATAAATAGCGTTAGCCCGACGACCACAAAGACCAAGCCTAAGGCTAGATCAAGCAAGGCTAACGATTCTGGCAGGGGCTGACGGATAACCACTAGCTGAAAAAATGCCATCACCAGTACAACTGGCGCTAGATCACGGAGGCTATCTTTAAATTGGCGGGCAAGGGAAACCACTAAATCCATCAAGTTTTCCGTATTGTAAGGGGAGTGTAGTGCTTATAGGCGTTGTTATAGACGCTACAGTATATAGGTAGTGATGCGTAAAAAATTGATCTTGCTCAGAATCAATCTACCTACATTGGTTAACCTAAGCACAGATGCAGGCTGAGGGTATAGCACACCAGCATAGATGCTTTGAACGCAACAACAGGGAGTATCGCAATGGACCAGCATGATAACAGCGTTATTGAAAATCGTACCTTTGATGAAATAGCGCTAGGTGAAGAAGCGTTTTTAGAAAAACGTTTGACCATGGAGGACATCAAGCTCTTTGCCATCATGTCCGGCGATGTTAATCCTGCCCATTTAGATGAAGATTTTGCCAAAAGCAGCCGATTTCATGAAGTCATTGCCCATGGGATGTGGGGAGGGGCCCTCATTTCGACTGTATTGGGCACCCAGCTTCCCGGGCCTGGTACGGTTTATGTCGGTCAGACATTGCGCTTCAAAGCACCGGTTACCCTGGGCGATGTGCTACGGGTTAGCGTACGAGTGACCGATAAACATAGCGATAGGCATATCGTCACCTTCGCCTGTCTTTGCCAAAACCAGGACGGTGAAGTGGTCATCGAGGGTGAGGCCCAGGTGATGGCACCCACCACGAAAGTGCGCATGCCAAGGGCGATTATGCCGACCATACGGCTGGCGGAGCGGGGCAGGCTGCATGAGATACTGAGCGCGGCTGACCATCCCGAGCCGATCCGCATGGCAGTGGTGCATCCCGTTGATGAAAGTTCGTTGCGCGGTGCCGTTGAGGCGGCGCAGCAGCGGCTTATTATACCGGTCTTGGTCGGGCCAAAAAGCAAGATAACGGCCGCGGCAGAGAAATACGAACTCGATATATCAGCTTTCGAGCTGATTGACACCCCCCATAGCCATGCGGCGGCTGACAAGGCAGTAGAGCTCACTCGACAGGGGCACGTGAGCGCGATTATGAAAGGTGCCCTGCATACTGATGAGCTAATGCAAGCGGTGGTTAAGCGCGAAGGTGGCCTGCGTACCGAGCGTTGTATTAGCCATGTGATGGCCCTGGATGTGCCGACTTATCCGCGACCGCTGCTGATTACGGACGCGGCGATCAATATTAAGCCGGGTTTGACCCAGAAGCGCGATATTATTCAAAACGCCATCGACCTGGCCCACGCCCTGGGCAATAACAACCCAAAAGTAGCGATTTTATCGGCAGTCGAAACCATTAACCCCAATATTGCCTCTACGCTGGATGCCGCTGCGCTGTGCAAGATGGCAGAGCGTGGGCAAATTACCGGTGGCACCTTGGATGGCCCATTGGCCTTTGATAACGCCATCTCGGAAGCGGCCGCTAAAACCAAAGGCATTCGCTCAGACGTTGCTGGGAAAGCGGATATTTTACTCGCCCCCGACCTGGAGTCCGCCAATATTTTAATGAAACAGCTAACCCATTTGGCCGATGCAACGGGGGCTGGGTTAGTAATGGGCGCCAGCGTTCCCATTGTGCTTACCAGCCGTGCCGACGATGCCTTAACGCGCATGGCGTCCTGCGCTCTGGCACTTATTGTCGCTGATTTTCAGCAGCGTCAAAAAGATGCCGCGAACAAGGAGTAGCGTGTGAGCGATATATTGGTCGTCAATAGCGGTTCATCGAGCATCAAGTTTGCGCTGTTCAGCCACGCTAGTCACAAGCCTCTTACGCCCGCGGCGCTCAAGCTGCGCTATTCCGGGCATTTTTCAGGTCTGGGCGGCGGAAAAGCAAATGCCACGCTGCTTGATAATGACGGGATCGCGTTGGAAAACGTTGGGCTAAAGCCTGCCCGCGACCATGATGATGCGCTTTCCCAACTTTGTGGTTGGCTCTCCGGTCACGCAAACGCGCTTGAACTCATCGGGATTGGCCATCGTGTAGTCCACGGCGGGCGCGACTTTAAGGCACCTCAAATCGTCAATGACGACCAGGTGGACGCGCTGGAACAGTTAGCTTCGCTTGCACCGCTACATCAGCCTTACTGTTTGGCGCCGATACGCCAACTGCGCAAGCAGCTCCCTGGCGTGCCGCAGGTGGCCTGTTTTGACACCGCCTTTCATGCCCAACAAGCTGATGTCGTGCGCCGTTATGCGCTGCCCCGAGAGCTTAGCGATCGCGGCCTGCTGCGTTACGGCTTCCATGGGCTCTCCTATGACTATATTCAGCGTGTGCTGGTGGATTACTTGCCGCCAGAGGCTTCCTGTGGCCGAGTGGTTGTTGCCCATTTAGGCAACGGCGCCAGTCTATGCGCTATGCACAATGGGCAGAGCGTATCGTCCACCATGGGGTTTAGCGCCGTAGAGGGGTTGCCGATGGGAACGCGCTCCGGCAGCGTAGACCCCGGCCTTGTTCTGCATCTTTTAGACCATGAGGGAATGAGCAGCGCTGAGGTGAGTGATCTGCTCTATCGGCGCTCAGGGTTGCTTGGGGTGTCGGGGATTAGTGGTGATATGCAGGTGCTGCTTGCAAGTCAAGCCGCCGAGGCGGACGACGCCATCGAGCTATATTGCCATCGCATTGCCCATGAAATTGGCGGATTGGCTGCGGATTTGGGTGGACTGGATCAGTTAATCTTTACCGCAGGCATTGGCGAGCATGCGGCAGAGGTGCGCGCCCGGGTTGTTCAGCGCTGTGCATGGCTGGGGGCGGAGCTTGATACGGAAGCCAACACTCAACATGGGCCTTGTATTACCACCTCGTCCAGCCGTTTAGGCGCCTGGGTGATTGCTACCGATGAGGCAAAGATGATTGCCTGGCACTCTCTCCAGTTACTCGCTCAGCCATGACAGTCGTGATGCTCAGCACAGCCGAGCGCCCAATAGCAGTAGCGATGCGTCCAGGTTTTGCCAGCCCCACCAGGCAGCTAACAAGCCGCTGAGGAGGGCGGTCGCTAGCAGTAAGAGGCTGATGGTGGTGGTTGCATTCATGGCGTCGTCACCTTGGCTAATGAGCCGCGCTCAAGCGGCTTCTCACTGATAAACCAGTGTAGCGCAGCCGCCGCGATGGAAAGCAGAATGGTAATTTGCCATACCGTATTGTAGTTACCGGTAAGGTCATAAAAATAGCCACCCAGCCAAACGCCCATAAATGAGCCTAGCTGGTGAAACAGAAAGACGATGCCGCCCAGCATGGAGAGATGACGTACACCGAAGACTGACGCGACGATACCGTTGGTCAGCGGCACCGTGGAGAGCCAGAGCAGCCCCATGAGGATCCCAAAGGTGTAAGCGCTGATAGGGCTCAGGGGCAACAACAAAAATGCTGTAATGACCACGCCGCGTATCAGATAAATCCAGGTCAGCAGCTTGGGTTTAGACCAAATGCCCCCCATCCAGCCCGCTGCATAGGTGCCGACAATATTAAACAGGCCCACCAGTGCCAAAACGGTGGTAGCCACCTGCACGGCAAGCCCGTTATCAAATAGGTAGCCGGGAAGGTGAACCGCAATAAAGACCACCTGAAAGCCGCAGACAAAAAAACCTAAACAGAGCAGCCAGAAGCCTTTTTGCCCTGCCGCTTCATTCAGCGCCTGTTTAAGGCTTAAGTCGGTTGATGTTTTAGCCGAGGGCTTGTCGCCCAGCATGGCGCCCAGAGGAATGATAATCGTCGCTATCGCGGCCATTGCCATCAGGGCTGCGGCCCAGCCCAGCCATTCGATTAAGCCCAGGGTGCCTGGCAGCATGGCGAACTGGCCAAAGGAGCCTGCCGCGCTGACAATGCCCATGGCCATACTGCGTTTCTCTGGTGCCACTGCACGGCCCACGGCGCCCAATATCACTGAGAACGTGGTGCATGAGAGGCCAAACCCAATCAATAACCCCGCGCTCAGCGTCATGCCTAATGCTGAGGTGGAGAGGCTCATAAACAGCAGCCCCAGGGCATAGAGCAGGCCGCCTATGACGATAACGCGAGCCGCCCCGAAGCGGTCGGCCAGGGCGCCGGTAAAGGGTTGGGATAGACCCCAAATGAGGTTTTGCAGCGCTATGGCAAAGGCAAATACGCCGCGGCCCCAGCCCAGTTCGCTGCTGAGTGGCTCCATAAAAAGCCCAAAGCCATGGCGTAACCCCATGGCCGTGGAAATAACCAAACTTCCTAAGATAATCAGCAGCAGCGCGTGGTTGCGAACGAGAGCCATGGTGTTCTCTTTATTTGCAGGCTTACAGTTGGCTCACTATTACATGGGGCGCAGTCGTTTAGAAGCTACCAAATAGTGTACCTAAGGTAATGACGCTGATAAGTGCAAACACCGGCAGGGCAATAGTGACCATGGCCACGTTGCCATAGGATTGGCGATGGGTTAAGCCGCAAATGGTCAGCAGTGTGATAACCGCACCCGAGTGGGGAAGGGTATCCATTCCACCTGCTGCTAAGGTTGCCACCCGGTGCATCAACTCGGGGTTTATTCCGGCCTCCTGGGCCATCGCCAGGTATTCGCTGCCCAGGGTTTCCAGCGCAATAGAGAGGCCGCCCGACGAGGAGCCGGTGATGCCGGCAAGCACGCTCATGGCCATTGCTTCTGAAATTAACGGATTGCCTGGGAAGGCCGTGAGCACTGAGTCGCGAATAATTGCAAAGCCCGCCATGCTGGCGATAACGGCGCCGTAACCCACTTCTGATGCGGTATTGAATATCGGTAAAAGCGAACCGAAGCACCCCTTGTTGACGCTGGCTTTAAGATCTTGCCAGTGGTTCCAGCGGGTAATAATCAGCCAAGCCGATGCGCTCAGCAGCGCGATTAAGATGGCCCACAACCCGCTTTGCCCAGTAGGCGAGACGTTTTCGAACTCGTCGCTGATAAAGCTTAAATCAATGGCCGGAAACACACCGTAAGTAAACAGTGCGTTCAAACCGATCACCATAATGATCGGTATAATGGCTAACCATAGCGGAAGGGCGGTGGCGGGAGCTTCTTCTTGATCAGGCTCTGCTTCGCGCTCGGTATGCTGGCCGTAGCCTTCGCCGTTCTGAGCGGCTTTCTTGACCCGTGATTGCAGGTAGGCAGTACCCAGCCCAAGCATGATCAGCCCCGCAATAATACCAAGACCCGGTGCCGCGAAGCTGTTGGTTTCAAAATAGGGAATGGGAATCGCGTTCTGGATCGCTGGCGTGCCCGGCAGTGCCGTCATGGTGAACGTAAACGATCCAAGGGCAATGGACGCTGGAATTAGTCGTTTAGGCACATCGGCACTGCGAAACAGCTCACGGCTGATGGGGTAGATCGCAAACGCCACCACAAACAGCGATACGCCGCCGTAGGTGAGCACCGCGCAGGCCATCACCACGGTGAGCACCACATGGTGGGTCCCCAGTTTTTTGACGATGCCATTGGCAATTGACTGGGCCGCTCCAGAATCGGCCATGAGCTGCCCAAACAGGGCGCCTAGTAAAAAGAGCGGAAAGAACTGGATCACATAGTTGCCCAGTGCGTTCATAAAGGTGTCGGTGTAGATCGGCAGTAAAAATGCGGCATCCCCAGAAAGCACTACCGCTAAGCTTGCCATCAGAGGTGCCAGTAGCAGCACTGAAATTCCTCGATAAGCGAGAAACATCAATAGCAGCAGTGAAATAACAATGGCGAGTATGCTCATGGGTGTTCCTAAGCGAAGATTAATATTGTGAATGTCGAATATAGGCAAAAGAGGGGATAGTAGGCAGCATGGTGCGCTGCAGCAAGAGCGTTTCGACTAAAGTATCACTGCTTTGGAGAAGCATCGTCATCTTAGGTTTACCGTTTTAATCTGCTAAAATCCGCTCCCTTTGACGTTAGTGACCTCTCAATAGCTCTAGGAAACTTCATGAATGCAGTAATTCTTGCGGTGCTGGTGATGGTGGCGCTATCGCTGGCGCGTGTCTCCGTGGTGTTTGCGTTAGTGGTAGGTGCCTTGGTTGGCGGTTTGGTGGGTGGGCTGTCGCTAGACCAAACCTTGGATGCCTTCAATGAAGGCGTTGGGGGCGGTGCCCAGGTGGCGCTGGCTTATGCCACTCTAGGCGCTTTTGCGGTGGCCATTTCCCGCTCAGGGTTGCCGGATATGTTGGCTAACCGGTTGATAGTGTTACTGGGGAAAGAGACTTCCGCCACGCAGCAGACGCGGGTAAAAATGCTGCTATTAACAGCGGTATTGCTGGTGGCGATCTCCTCGCAAAATGCGATCCCGGTACATATCGCCTTTATACCGGTGCTGATTCCACCTCTGTTAACGGTAATGAATCGTTTGAGTCTGGATCGACGTGCAGTGGCGTGTGCGCTTACCTTTGGTTTAACGGCGCCATACATGCTGTTGCCAGTGGGCTTTGGGGCAATTTTTTTAAACGACATTCTCTTAGCCAATTTAAATAGCGCTGGTGAACCGCTGGGTTTGGAAATCACTCGCAGTATGGTGCCGATGGCCATGGCGATTCCTGTTGGGGGAATGGCACTGGGTTTAATCGTTGCGCTGCTGTGGAGTTATCGGCGCCCCCGTGAGTATCAGGCACAGGATATTGCCGCAAATGTGGCTGAAGGCCATGCACCTGTAAAGCCGCACATGCTGGGACTGATAATGTCCGGGGTGGCGATTGTGGCGGCCCTCGGTCTGCAGCTGTATAGCGGCTCAATGATACTGGGTGGCTTGGTGGGTATTGGCTTGCTGTCGCTGGGGGGTATTTTCAAGTGGCGTGAAGCGGACGATCTGTTTACCAGCGGCATGCGCATGATGGCGCTGATTGGCTTCATCATGATCGCAGCAGCGGGCTTTGCCGAGGTAATGAAAACCACCGGCGAAATTGATGCGCTGGTATCAGGTGCCTTTGCGATCTTTGGCGATAACCGTGGTTTGGCTGCTCTGGTAATGCTGCTGGTCGGGCTGTTTATTACCCTGGGCATTGGCTCATCGTTCTCGACTATTCCGATTATTGCTGCGATTTTTGTGCCGCTGGCGGTACAGTTTGGCTTTTCGCCTATGGCAACGGTGGTGTTGGTGGGAACCGCCGCGGCGCTAGGCGATGCAGGCTCGCCAGCGTCTGACTCAACCTTGGGGCCAACCTCAGGCCTTAACGTCGATCGCCAGCACGATCATATGTGGGATAGCGTGGTGCCGACGTTTCTGCACTACAACATTCCGTTAGTCGGCTTTGGCTGGCTAGCGGCGATGATGCTCTAAAAGCCCTATCTCCAAACTAAAAAGGGACAACTTGGTTGTCCCTTTTTAGTTGCTTTAACTCTATCACTATTTAGGCAGATGGCTTTCAAACGCACTTAATAGCCCACGCAGCAGCGAAAGCTCTTTGCGGCTGGGCTGAGCGCGGGCGAAGAGCGCTTGAAGCGTCTCTTCAGTGCGGGCGTGGGGCTGGGTCAAGAAACCACTCTCCTGCATCAAGCGGCCAAGGTGGTTCTGGAAGTGTAGAAACTGCTCGCGGCTAGGCGGTGTTGCCTCTAGCGGGCGCTGATAAACAAAACCGCTCTCATCACCTTTACGCCAGGCGCGATGCACTTCATAAGCCAGTATCTGTACCGCCTGGGATAAATTCAGAATGCCGTAGTCAGGGTTGGCAGGAATGCTGACCTGATGGGTGCAGCAGCGAATCTCATCGTTGGTCAGCCCAGAGCGTTCGCGGCCAAACACTAGCGCTACCGGCGCAGTTGCTGCGTTTTGAATCACATCCGCTGCCATCTCATCGGGTTCGTCAAAATGCGGCAAGGGAAGAGTGCGTAACCGGGCGCTGGCACCCACTACCTGAACACAGTCATTGACCGCGTCTGCTAGTGTTGTCACTACCCGCGCATTTTCCAGCACATCGGTAGCTCCCGCCGCTAACCGCGTCGCCTCCTCGTCGGGAAACATACGTGGATTAACCAACACCAGCTCGGTTAGCCCCATGGTCTTCATCGCTCTTGCTGCAGCGCCGATATTGCCGGGGTGGAAGGTCTGAACGAGTACGATACGGATATGCTGCAACATGCGCTGATTTCGCCCTATAGCCTCAAATAAATCGCGCTGATAGTACCACGTTAGCGCTACGCATTGGGGCGGGTGCCTCGTTGATATGATCCATTTTTAGCGACCCATTAAAACGCAACAACCCCGCACAAGGCGGGGTTGTTGGTGACTACCTTAACAGCTAGCAGTCTTGAGCAGAGGGCTCAGGGGTGCATTACATCATGCCGCCCATGCCACCCATTCCGCCCATGCCACCCATGTCTGGGCCAGACTCTTTCTCTTCCGGGTCTTCAGCGATCATGCACTCAGTGGTGATCATCAGACCGGCAACAGAACCAGCGGACTGCAGTGCAGTACGGGTAACTTTCGCCGGATCAAGAACGCCCATTTCGAACAGGTCGCCATATTCGCCGGTTTGTGCGTTATAGCCGAAGTTGCCTTCGCCATCTTTTACGCGGTTAATGACGACAGCGGGCTCTTCACCGGCGTTGGAAACGATCTGACGCAGCGGTGACTGCATCGCGCGAAGCGCCATGTTGATACCGTGGTTCTGGTCTTCGTTTTCGCCGGTTAGGCCTTGAACTTTCGCCATAACGCGAACCAGTGCTGTACCGCCACCAGGTACCACGCCCTCTTCAACGGCAGCACGAGTTGAGTGCAGGGCATCTTCAACGCGGGCTTTCTTCTCTTTCATTTCCACTTCAGTGGCAGCACCGACGCGGATAACGGCAACACCGCCTGCCAGTTTGGCAACGCGCTCTTGCAGCTTCTCTTTGTCGTAGTCAGAAGAGGTGTCTTCGATTTGCGCGCGGATCTGGTTAACGCGTGCTTCGATATCGTTCTCTGCACCAGCGCCATCAATGATGGTGGTGTTCTCTTTAGACATGGTCATGCGCTTAGCGGTACCCAGGTGATCCAGGTTTGCTTGCTCAAGCGTTAGACCCACTTCTTCAGAGATAACCGTGCCGTTGGTCAGGATAGCGATATCCTGCAGCATGGATTTACGACGGTCGCCGAAGCCAGGTGCTTTGGCAGCAGCAACTTTTACGATGCCGCGCATATTGTTCACAACTAGCGTTGCCAGTGCTTCGCCTTCGATATCTTCAGCGATGATCGCCAGCGGCTTGCCTTGCTTGGCAACGGCTTCGAGAACCGGCAGCAGCTCACGGATGTTGGAGATCTTTTTATCCACTAACAGGATGTAAGGATCTTCCAGTTCAACCGTCATGGTGTCCTGGTTGGTGACGAAGTAAGGAGAGAGGTAGCCGCGGTCAAACTGCATGCCTTCAACCACTTCCAGCTCGTCTTCAAAGCCACGGCCTTCATCAACAGTGATGACGCCTTCTTTACCGACTTTCTCCATCGCTTCAGCGATGATCTCACCGATGCGCTTGTCACCGTTGGCAGAGATAGTACCTACCTGAGCAATCGACTTGGTGTCGGTGCAAGGTACGGACATTGCCTTGATCTCTTTAACCGCTGCGTTGACCGCTTGGTCGATGCCGCGCTTAAGATCCATCGGGTTCATGCCGGCCGCGACGCCTTTCAGGCCTTCAGCAATGATTGCCTGGGCTAGAACGGTAGCGGTAGTAGTACCATCACCAGCGGCGTCAGAAGTCTGTGATGCAACTTCTTTAACCATCTGTGCGCCCATGTTTTCGAACTTGTCTTTCAGTTCGATCTCTTTGGCAACAGACACGCCGTCTTTAGTAACGGTGGGAGAACCGAAAGATTTTTCCAGTACTACGTTACGGCCTTTAGGGCCAAGCGTTACTTTTACTGCGTTGGCTAGAACGTCAACGCCGCGCGCCATGCGCTTGCGAGCATCATCAGAGAATTTAACTTGTTTAGCTGACATAGTGGCTACTTCCTAAATTGAATACAAAAACGTGAAAGTAAATAGTCGAGGGGCTCATCCAATAAGCGTGAAGTACAAGGATGCTTAGCCTTCGACAACCGCAAGAATATCGGCTTCACTCATGATCAAGACTTCTTCGCCGTCGACTTTCTGCTTCTCGACGCCATAGCCATCTTTAAAGATCACGTTATCGCCGACTTTAACGTCTAGCGGGCGTACATCGCCATTTTCCAGAATGCGGCCATTACCAACGGCGAGAATTTCACCGCGTGTCGGTTTTTCTGCTGCATTGCCCGGAAGCACGATGCCGCCAGCGGTTTTCTGCTCTTCTTCAACGCGACGGACGATGACACGATCGTGCAAAGGACGGATATTCATTCACGTTCTCCTGAGTATGGTTGAAGCCCCGATAAGGGCGGTTAGCTAAAAAAGTTCTCGTGGGAGTTCCCGCGAGAAGTGAAGACCTTACCGTCTTCATTGTTAATGGCAGCTACGCATTAGGAGCAGCCGCCGAATTTATGTGCTGGCTAAAAAATGGGGGCTGCAGGTGGCCTTTCAAGGGGGGAGGCAATAAAAAATTGCTTTTTTGTTGTTTTTCTTCCAATTGGTGCTGCAGGATCGGCTTAGCGACGGCGAGAAGAGTCGTCACGACTTATAAAGTCGCCTTCAATAGGACCTTCCTGACTCGAGGCAGTAGAGTCTTTCGATGAGTGATCAAACTGCTCATTGGGTTGATTGGGGCGGGTATGCGAAGTGTGCGGGGCATTCTGCCGGTCAACAACAGTTTTAAGTCCCAGCCAGGTGAGTACTTTAAATAGTAATTGCCGTGCACTGGGCACTAAACATGCCAAGCCAAGGGCGTCGGATAAAAAGCCAGGCGCCATTAATAAGGCGCCACCAAAAATAAGGGCAGCGCCGGTAAAAAGTTCACTGGAGGGTAATTCCCCTGATTGCATGCGTTGGCGAGCGCGTGCCAAGGTAGCGACTCCTTCTTTACGAATCAGGTGCAGTCCCGCAAAGCCTGTGCTCAGCACCAGCAAAAGCGTCATTAACAAACCTATTTGACTACCAATTGAAAAAAGAATGACAAAGTCAAGCAGGGTGAATAGTGAGATAAAAATAACAATGGGCATGATTAACTCCAGACAAACGGCACTAATACAGTTGTAATTGCTCAATATGGTGACAGAAATGTTAATAACAAGCAGCTAAAGATAGCCATTCTGGCGATGGTATTGCTCGATTTATGGCGCCTACTCTTCTATGCTGCAATGCACCATTAGGCAGATTTTATCTATTTTAAGGAGTTAGCAATGGTACTTGCCGATAAAGTGATCGCAGTGACCGGTGGGGCGCGCGGATTAGGATACGCCATGGCATTGCGGCTTGGTAAGCAGGGCGCGCGTATGGCATTGCTGGATATGAGCGCTGAAGCGCTGGATCAAGCCGTGTCGAAGCTCTCCGCCGAAGGTGTCGAAGCGCAAGCCTTCGTGGTTAATGTTGCTGAGGAGGAGTCGGTAGCCCAGGCATTTGGCGATATTGCGCAGCGCATGGGCGCTATCAGCGGCTGTGTCAATAACGCAGGGATTACCCAAGATGCGCTGTTGGTTAAGGCTAAAGAGGGCCATGTCGAAAAGCGTATGTCGCTGGAGAGCTGGCAGAACGTTATCAATGTTAACTTAACGGGCGTTTTTTTATGCGGCCGCGAAGCCGCCACGCAAATGATTGAGGCAGGGCATGAGGGTGTCATTGTCAATATTTCGAGCATCTCTCGTGCGGGTAATATGGGGCAAAGTAACTACGCGGCCGCCAAAGCGGGCGTTCATGCGCTAACGGTTACTTGGGGTAAGGAACTGGCACGCTATGGGATTCGTACCGGTACCGTGGCACCTGGGTTTATCGAGACAGAAATGACGGCAGCCATGCGGCCCGATATGTTAGAGCGCATTTCGTCCAGCGTGCCGTTAAAGCGTCTGGGTGAGGCGGATAATATTGCCCAGAGTGTAGCTTTTATACTTGAAAACGATTACTTCACTGGACGCATTATTGAGTGCGATGGCGGCTTGCGCCTATAGCGGTGGGGGCAGAAGTGCAACTGCAAAAGAAACGAAACAGGCGGTCTTGTCAGGCCGCCCGCTGTCGTGCAGAGCAATAGATTGAGAGGAAACCGTGTCGCGCTTAGAAATAGCACTTAGAAATAGCACTTAGAAATAGTCGCGACTTATTTCTCTTTGGAAATACATTTCCAGACGCAGTGTCATCGCCCAGCGCGGGTCATAACTAACGTCGCGCTGAAAGTGCAGCTCAGGGATAACGTCAGCGAATAAGATGCCTTTATGAACATCGCGGCGGTAGCGGGTTTGTAAATAGTAATTGGTCATGCGAGGGTTGGAGGCACTCTCTCCCAGCGCGATAGCAGAGTAGCGCAGCGCGCTGCGTTGGTTAATACGATGGTTAAGCTCGGCAATTTCGCTGTATTCAAGCGTGTCCTCTTCCTCGCGCCACTGCACCGTGGAAATAAAGCGTAGATGACGCCTCTCGCTTAACGGACGACCTACATCCCAGCGTGTTCTGGCTGAGTAACCGTCATTATTGAACCATGAGATCCGATTGTTAGATTCCAAATGCCACGGTCCATCGCCAAGTCGCCAGAGGCGCTCGCTGGTAAAGCGAACATAAGGGTCTAAAGGAAGCCGTAGGCGAACACCCGCACCTATCCGGTTGCTCCAGTTTTCACGTTTGTCTCGACGTTCAAGCCAATCCAGCCCGAGGGTGGAGCTACTGCGATCTCGCTGATCGTTAGCCAGTCGTCCAGAGCCCTGCTCTTGAAGTGTGCCTTGGGACTCTTCTGGGTCGCTCTCAATCACTAAGCGTAAACGCTCTTCAGCGGTGGGAAGGTCAATACGGTAACGCAGGTTGATGTCGCCACTGGACCCTTGGCCTTCCATCCAATCAATTTCCTGGCCCAGGCGTAAGTAGGATTCGTTGGCAACTTGTGCATGTTCGTCGGTGCCGAAAAAACCATCGATTCGGCGGGATGTGTTATCCACCCAGTTGCCCACATTTTCCCGAAACGGTTCAATCCGTTCTTCAGCCCACTCGGGTAAATCACTATCTTCCTCTTCAGCATAGGTGTTAGCCGCTACGGTGGTTAATAGGCCAATCCAGCAGAACGTTATAATTTTGTGCATCGAGTGATCTCGGTAATACCATGCTTCGCTGCTGGCAAGGAGTGCTTAGCGAGGACCTTGGTTCAGTGGGCCTTGTGGGTTTCGATTTCTTTCACCCATTGTAATACACGTTTGCGCTCAGTTCGGCTAGTGAGCCTTTGGGTGTCTACTTTAAAGGGGGTAAGCTGGTGATTAGGGGCGGCATCAAGATCTAGCGCGAAGGCGCGGGAAGCGCCAATGGGCATATCTTCGGAGCCGTATATGGCAATGGCGCGTATCTCTAGTTGGACATCGCGACCATGAACTTCATCATCCTTGATATGCCAGTACTGTTGAACCTGATCCACAATGTTTCCAAAAGATTGGATATGCAGATAGTCACCAGAAGCTAAAGGGCCTTGATGGGTGCGGTAGCTGACTTCTTCATCCTCGTCACCCTGTTGCTGATACTCAACGACATCAAGCGAATAGCTACCATTGCTAGTGTGCAGAACCGCTACTAGATGCTGGATATAAATAGCCTCGCTGCTCATATTGCTGATTAAGCAGAGTGCTTCAGCGCCAATGCCTTTACCTCGGTTGATAATGACGCGCGGACGTCGCTGTCGAATGTAGCCGTTGTAAAGCAATTGGGCATAAAATATCCATACAAACAGGGTGCATACACTGGCCACAGCAGAGATTGCTTGCGCGTTGTCGTTAAGCCATTCCATTAGATGAGATCCTTCTCACGGTCGATCATTAGCCACAGTCATGGGCGGATTTAGCCAGAACCATCCCCATAGTTAAGTTCCAGAGCTATCATATTAGCAGTGGTTAAATGCCGATTAAATTGAGGCTAGCGGAAAAACAGGCACAAGTCAGCTTTATCGGCGGCTAATGGCGATGAAGTGATAAAGCATCAGACACAAAAAAATGGCGCGAGGCCATTGGGATATGTATTCAGATTTAAGGGAAACAGTGACGACTAATTTGTCTCACCAAATTTTACTAACTGGAGAGTGACCGATTGAAGTCGTATTGGGATTGCTTGGAGGGTAAAAAATAAAACTAAATTCTTGAAATCTAACAAGTAATTGGTGCGGATGGGGAGACTCGAACTCCCACACCTTACGGCACTAGAACCTAAATCTAGCGTGTCTACCAATTCCACCACATCCGCGAAGACGAGGCGTATATTATCATTATTTTGAGTGAAGTCAATAAGTGATTGCCACGTGTAGCCTGATTTCGATGTTGGCCTTATATTTTTAGTTTTTAGCCCTGCGCTTTCACCTACCAAAAGGAGGGGATATGTATCTAAAGCGGTGGCTGCAGTGGGGAAGTCGCTGGTTAAAGCGGGGAACGCCTGGCTACTGTGCATTTTGTTTGGCTCCTGCCGCAGAGGGAAGAGGGTGGTGTCATCGCTGTATTGCAGAGCTACCCTGGAATTTACAGAGCTGTAAACAGTGCGGTGACCCAGTGACAAACGCACAGGCACTGTGTGGCCACTGCTTGGTTGAGCCGCCCGCATTTTCGACAACTCACGCCGGGCTGCTGTATCAGGACGCTATTAAAGCGTTGGTGCATGATTTTAAATTTCATGCATCACCCCGTGCAGGTATGCTGCTTTTTGAATTGATGTTGCTGACCCCGCCAGTATCGAAAGGGGACGCGCTTTTGCCGGTACCGATGCACCCGGTTAATGCTCGAACGCGTGGCTTTAATCAATCGCATTGGTTGGCACAACAGCTAGCCAGAAACTTTGCTATGCCACTAGTGAGTGCCAAGCGGGTTAAGAATAGCCCTTCTCAGCGGACGCTGAATCGCAGTGAGCGGGCGGCGAATTTAGCCGGCGCCTTTGTGGTTGAAACAAAACTGCCTCGTCATGTGGTGATTGTCGACGATGTGGTCACGACGGGCTCTACTGGCCATGCGTTGGCAAGTGCGGCGTTAAAAGCGGGTGCCGAACGTGTCGATATTTGGGCAGTGGCCCGGACACCGCTAGGCAAGGATTGATAGACTCTTCTCTTTTTACCATTTTCGCCCATCCAGGAGTGGTCCATGTCCCACCCGTTCAGCTCTCTTTCGCCCGATCTAGTGATGTCCGCCGTTGAATCACTGGATATTTGGCCTGCAGGAGAGCCCTTCGCGCTGAATAGTTACGAAAATCGTGTGCTAATGTTTCGCGATGAGGACGGCAAAAACTGGATTGTAAAGTTTTACCGCCCGGACCGTTGGTCCGATGTGGCGATTCAGGAAGAGCATGATTTTTTGCAGGAACTTGCAGACAGCAAAGTGCCAGTGGTCGCGCCTTGGCGAAATGCCCAGGGTGTGTCGCTGCATCACTACAAAGCGTTTCGCCTTGCCTTATTTCCTCACTGCCCTGGTCAAGCGCCGGAGATAGACAATCCTGCCCATCTGTTTGCCATGGGGGAGGTGCTAGGTCGTTTACATCAAGTGTCAGCTAAAAAAGCCTTTCAGCACAGGCCTCGTTTGGAGATGGCCAGTGGCATTCTGGAGGCTCAGCAACGTGTCCTGTCCAGTGAGCGCTTGAGCCGCCATCAGCGCCGTGCTTACGAGAAGGTTATCCAAAAAGTGCATGAGCATCTTTCCAAGCATAACGTGCCCGCCACCAGCATGATTCGCTGTCACGGTGACTGCCATCTTGGCAATGTGCTAGGGCGGGAAGAGCAATTTACGCTGGTGGATTTCGACGACTGTCTGATGGCTCCTGCTATTCAGGATATCTGGATGCTACTACCCACCGATGATCCACAGGGGTGGCGGTCACACTTAAATGAAATTACGGAAGGCTATGAGGAGGCTTGCTCCTTTCCTGATGAGCAAATGTCGCTGATAGAGCCGCTGAGAAGTTACCGGCTAATTCGGCACTCGGCTTGGCTGGTATCACGCTGGGATGATCCGGCCTTCCCCCGTGCATTTCCATGGGTAGCGGATAGCGGCTATTGGGATCAACATATTCGCCAGCTAGAGCAGCAGTGCTTGCAACTGGATAGCCCACGCTGGCTGGCATAGGCCAGGAGGGCTTTCTAGTGGCTATTATCTTTCTAGGACCTATTACTTACTGAGCATCAGGGTTGGGTTGTTCGCGGGGGATAGGGTTGGCTATACCTGCCCCGTTGGCTTCCCTGCGCCGCTGGTTAAGCTCTGCAGAGGGGTTATCAAGCTCCTCGATCTCAACGGCTTCATTTAATGTCAGCATAAATGATTGCCCAGGCGCAAGCGTGCACGGCGATCCTTCACAAGCAATGGCGTACTGGCCATCTTCTGCGTAAGCACTGGCAATAAAGTCACCAGAAAAGATATTGCTATCTGTTTCGTGGGTCTCAATGCACGTCGCATTTTGAGTGGTGATCCTAATGCGCTCATTATTAAGCTGTGCGGTACCAATAATAACGCAGTATTCCGGCAATGAGTGCGATGCACCCTCGACTTGGGTTGGGTGTAGCAAAATGTCATCTAGGCGCTCTTGGTTAGACTCAAACCTCAGCGTTTCGACAACTTCAACGCCCACAGTGGATTCGTTTGGCAGCGTAAGGATGGCATCGGCTGCGTAGACCGGCATCGCTAAGAAGGGGGCCACGATAGCGGTTAACCAAATAGGTGTGGGCTTAAATGACATGGTGGACTCTCAATGTTGTTACCTGCATTAAAAGCAGGAAAATAAAAACAATTCATCATATCACAGGCCCATTAGTTGCAAAGAGCAAAGCGTGGCACTCTGCCACATGCGTCGCTTGTGCGTTAAAATAGAGTTTCTAATTAATAGTCGTTGTACAGTATTTTCTAAGAGTATATCTTTTGTACATGGTGTAACGACTAGGTTGCCAGTCATCTTCTTTCTTAAGATGGTTATTTTTATCCATGTGTGCAAAGGGCGCCCACCCAGGTGGACGGACGCGACATGCTAATTGCGCATAGTTTTTGATGAGGCTCAACATGTCCGATGATATCGCCCAGCACTATCGCCAGATCATTTCGGCGCTTGGTGAAAACCCTGATCGCGAAGGGCTAAGAGACACACCCAAGCGCGCTGCAAAAGCCATGCAGTTTCTAAACGCCGGTTATCATCAGACGCTAGATGAGATTATCAATGGCGCAGTATTTGAATCGCAAACGGATGAAATGGTGCTGGTAAAAGACATTGAGCTCTATTCAATGTGTGAGCACCACTTGCTGCCTTTTATTGGTAAGTGCCACATCGCCTATTTGCCCAACGGCAAAGTGTTAGGGCTTTCCAAATTTGCACGAATTGTCGATATGTTTGCTCGACGGATGCAGATTCAGGAAAACCTAACCAGGGAAATAGCGGATGCCGTTCAGGAAGTCACCCAGGCCAAGGGCGTTGCCGTGGTGATTGAGGCGCGCCATCTCTGCATGATGATGCGTGGGGTGGAGAAGCAAAATTCAAGTATGACATCGTCGGTGATGTTGGGCGGATTTCGCGCTAACCAGGCAACTCGGCAGGAGTTTCTGATGCTCATCAGCTGAGTCGGCTGTTGGTCGTAGGTGAATAATGCTTGTCACAGACTTGGTCTAAAGCGGTGTTTCGTCTTAGCATGGAGATGTTAATGAACCTGTAAGGCCACCATTTTTGGTCAGGAGCCTGTCATGGAAGCGCTTAAAGAAACACAGTTGTATTGCCCATTTGCCTATATTGATGGCAGCTGGGTAGCAGCAGACAGCGGTGAACAGATCACCGTATTGAATCCGGCAACCGGCGAGGCGGTGGGTGATATCCCTCGTTTGGGTAAAGCTGAAACTGAGCGAGCAATCGACGCGGCGGATGCTGCGCTGCCAGCGTGGCGGGCGCTTACCGCTCAGGAGCGGGCAGATTTGTTATTAAAGTGGCACGATCTGATGTTGGAGCATCAACAGGATCTCGCCATGCTGATGACCTACGAGCAGGGTAAGCCCCTTAAAGAAGCGGCAGGTGAGATTGCCTACGCCGCTAGCTTTTTACGTTGGTTTGCAGAAGAAGCGCGGCGGGTTTACGGTGAAACGATCCCTGCCTCAAAAGCCAATCAGCGTATCGTGGTCACTAAACAGCCTGTAGGCGTGGTGGGGGCTATCACTCCTTGGAACTTCCCTGCGGCCATGATTACTCGGAAAGCGGGCGCTGCCTTGGCTGCAGGCTGCACGATTGTGGTCAAGCCTGCTAGCCAAACGCCATTTTCAGCTACTGCGCTAGCGTTATTGGCTGAGCGGGCGGGCATTCCGCGCGGTGTGTTTAATGTGGTGCCGGGCAATGCCAGCGAAATTGCTCAGGCCATGACCCAGTCGCCCAAAGTACGCAAAATCACTTTCACGGGCTCGACAGAGGTGGGTCGTAAGCTCATGGCGCAAGCCGCTGAGCACATTCAGAAAATTTCGTTAGAGTTAGGCGGTAATGCGCCTTTCATCGTGTTTGAAGACGCTGATCTCGATGCTGCTGTTGAAGGTGCCATGGCGGCTAAGTTCCGGAATGCGGGACAGACGTGTGTTTGTACAAACCGCTTTTTAGTACAGTCCAGCGTGATTAACGCCTTCTGTGAGAAGTTGGCGGTCGCCATGAACAGTGAGCTCTATGTGGGCGATGGCACCAAGCCAAATATCAATATTGGGCCGTTAATCGATGATAACGCGGTAAAAAAAGTGAGCGAGCATGTACAGGATGCCATTGATAATGGCGCCGAGCTGCTGCTTGGCGGTCATCCGCATCCGTTAGGAGGTAATTTCTTTACCCCGACACTGATCAGTTTTGCTACTGATAAAATGAAAGTCGCCCATGAAGAGACGTTCGGTCCCTTAGCCGCTGTTTTTCCCTTCGACGATGAAGAAACGGCGATAGAGATGGCCAACGATACCGAATACGGTTTGGCCTCCTATTTCTACTCCCGTGACCTCTCTCGCGTTTGGCGGGTAGCCGAGGCGCTGGAGTATGGCATGGTAGGGATTAATACGGGCATCATATCCAATGCCGCCGCGCCTTTTGGTGGGGTGAAAGCATCAGGCTTAGGTCGTGAAGGTGGCCACCAAGGGCTGGAAGAGTATCTGGAGACCAAGTACCTGTGTATTGATCTTGGCTAACATGCTGGTGAACGGTAATAAAAAAGCCCTCAACGGTGCTCTTGGGTAAGAGCAGGCCGTTGGGGGCTTTGTGTTTTTAACTTTTGGTTTTTAACTTTTTTGTTATTAAGTAAGGCTGAGGCACGCTAGCGAGTATGCCGAAACGCAGCGCTTAGTGACGGAAATGGCGCATGCCGGTAAACACCATCGCAATGCCGGCTTCGTCAGCCGCATCAATAACTTCCTGATCACGCATTGAACCGCCCGGTTGGATAACCGCGGTAATGCCCGCAGCCGCCGCAGCATCGATGCCGTCGCGGAAGGGGAAAAATGCATCAGACGCCATGACAGAGCCAGGCACCGACAGACCCTCGTCGGCCGCCTTTATACCCGCAATTTTTGCGGAGTAGACGCGGCTCATTTGACCTGCACCGACGCCCACCGTTTGCGAATTTTTAACGTACACAATGGCATTGGATTTAACAAACTTAGCCACCCGCCAGGCGAAAGCAAGGTCGTTTAGCTCCTGCTCGCTGGGTGCGCGTTTGCTCACCACGGTCAAGTCATCGCTGGTAACCATTCCATCATCGCGTTCTTGCACCAGCAAGCCGCCATTCACGCGTTTAAAGTCCAGCGCTGGCGACTGATTGCCGGGCCAGAAAGCGCTGACATCCAAAAGGCGCACGTTCTGCTTATTCGCCACGATCGTGGCAGCCTCGTCACTGACACCGGGAGCAATAATCACTTCAACAAACTGGCGGTCAATAATCGCCTGGGCTGTCTCTGCGTCCAGCGGCGTATTGAAGGCGATAATGCCGCCGAATGCGCTGGTAGGGTCAGTAGCAAAGGCTTTTTGGTAAGCTTCCAGGGTGGTGGCGCCAATGGCCACGCCGCAAGGATTGGCGTGTTTGACAATGACGCAGGCGGTTTCGTTAAAGGCTTTTACACACTCAAAGGCGGCGTCGGTATCGGCGACATTATTGTATGAGAGCGGCTTGCCCTGGAGCATTGTTGCCGTGGCGACACTGGGTTCGCTGGCCTGGGGGTCGATGTAAAAAGCCGCCTGCTGATGGGGGTTTTCGCCATAACGCATGTCCTGCTTTTTATCCAACTGCAGGTTAAAGGTGCGTGGGAAGGCCTCATCGGCCGAGCTGACTTTACGGCCTAAGTAGTTGGCAATTGCGCCGTCATACCCAGCGGTGTGTTCAAACGCTTTCACGGCTAAATCGAAACGCGTTGCTCTGCTCACCTTACCGCCATGGGCTGCCAATTCGCTCAATACGCGTTCGTAATCACTGCTATTGACCACGATGGTCGTATAGGCGTGATTTTTGGCGCAGGCGCGGACCATGGTCGGGCCGCCAATGTCGATATTTTCAATGGCATCTTCTAGCGTACAGTCCGGCTTGGCCACCGTGGCAGCGAAGGGGTAGAGGTTTACGACCACCATATCGATCGGGGTAATGTCGTTCTCAGCCATTACCGCATCATCTTGGCCGCGACGAGCCAAAATGCCGCCGTGAATTTTCGGGTGAAGGGTCTTGACTCGGCCATCCATAATCTCCGGGAAGCCGGTGTGCTCAGAAACCTCTTTCACAGCAATGGCGTTTTCCTGCAGCAGGCGAAAGGTGCCGCCCGTGGAAAGTAGTTCAACGCCATGCTCAGTTAGACCACGGGCGAATTCCACAATGCCAGTTTTATCAGAAACGCTTAACAGGGCGCGGCGAACGGGGGTAGCGCTCAAGTCAGTCAAGGAGGGGTTATCAGCCATAAGAGGATTGTCAGCCATGAGAGTGCTCGTGTGCGGAGTCGAGAATTAAAAACAACAACGCCCCAATGTTATGGGGCGTCACCTTCAATCAGTCCGTAAAGCTTTAGTTTTTTGCGGAGGGTGCCACGGTTCAGCCCAAGTACATCTGCAGCCCGGGTTTGGTTGCCGTCGGTGTGTTCCAAAACGCAAGCAAGTAAAGGGGCTTCTACTTCGGCCATCACCATGGCGTACAGGTCAGTTGCCTGACTGCCATCGAGATGCTCGAAGTAGCGGCGCATGGACGTTTCTACAGCCTCACGAAGTGGCTGTGGAGGGGTGCTGGCGATAGGGTCGGCCAGTGTGCCCGCTAAGTGTGAGACGGTATCGCTAGAGAAAAGATCGCGTTCGGTCATGCAGCATAGCTTCCTTTGGCTAGCAAGCGCGCGGGGGCATCAGGAGCCATCACGTCGTTGATCCAATCAAATTGCAGTTCGGGTAGCGCTAGCGCATTAAACTGTTGCTTAAGTACGCGTTGTTGAAGCTGAGTAAAACGGTGGTCATCACCGAGGTACCAGCCGACGTGTTTTCGCGCAATACGGACACCCATCGTGCTGCCATAGAACTCATGCAGCGCCAAAATATGCTCGCCGAGCACACGATGACGCTCAATAAGCGTCGGCAACGCTATCCGTTTCCCATGTTCGAGATAGTGGCTGATCTGTTGAAAGATCCACGGATTACCTTGGGCGCCACGTCCTACCATCACCGCATCAGCGCCTGTATAAGCGAGTACTTCGGCGGCTTTTTCAGGACTTGTTATGTCGCCGTTTGCGATCACCGGTATCGAGAGACGAGATTTGATCTCGGCAATCGTGTCGTACTCTGCCTGTCCAGTATAGCGCTGCTGACGATGTCGGCCATGTATTGCGAGTGATTGAATGCCCGCTGACTCTGCGAGACGCGCAATGCGCAGGGCATTATTCGATTCTGCGCACCAGCCAGTGCGGATCTTCAACGTCACCGGGATATCCACCGCTGCGACCACCGCATCAAGAATCTCAGCAACCAGCGCTTCATCGCGCATAAGCGCAGACCCTGCGGCTTTATTGCAGACTTTCTTGGCCGGGCAGCCCATGTTGATATCTATCACCTGTGCGCCTAATTCGGCATTTAGGCGCGCCGCCTGAGCAAGCATGTTGGCATCTCCGCCGGCGATTTGCACGACACGTGGGTCGGGTTCACCGCAATGATCCATGCGTAGCTGTGATTTGCGGGTATGCCATAAGCTGGGATCCGCTGTTACCATCTCGCCCACCACCCAGCCGGCTCCTAGACGTCGGCATAGCTGACGGAAAGGGCGGTCGGTGACGCCGGCCATGGGCGCGAGCATTACCTGGTTCGGTAATACATAGGGGCCAATGGTGAGTCGTCCAGTGGTGTCAGGTTTCGTTGTTAAGGTCATGGCATTGGACTGTTTGAGTGCTGAGCAGGCGCCAAGTGGGCGCTTTCAAGGGGGGGTATGATACGCCTACTCAGCGGCAGGGTGAAGACCGATTGCTGCTTTAACCCGGGCGTTGGCCTGAAAGTCTCACCCAGCCTTCTCGAATGACCGGTTCTTCCATGATGATGCCTTGCAACGTATAGGCTTGGTAAACATCATCTGCTTGATTGGCCAAGATGCCGGATAATGCAATTCGCCCACCCGGAGCCAGGTGTCCGGCGATCATGGGTGCCAGCTCGACCAGGGGCCCCGCCAAAATATTGGCCGTCACAATGGGATACCCGCCACCATCGCTCAGCTGTTCAGGGTAATAAAGGTTCAAATCCTGTTCGGCAATACCGTTACGTTGCGCATTGTCACGACTGGCTTGCAGTGCCTGGGGGTCAATGTCGGACGCGTCAGCATGACTAGCACCTAGCTTGAGCGCGGCGATAGCCAGAATGCCTGAGCCGCAGCCTACGTCGAGAACCCTCTGCTGCGCTAGCTGGCCAGCAACCGCTAGTTCATCTAGCCACTCCAGGCAAAGCGCTGTCGTAGGGTGTGTGCCGGTGCCAAAGGCAAGGCCTGGATCCAGGATTAGGTTGACGGCGTCGGGGTGGGGTGGTTCGTGCCAGCTAGGCACAATCCACAGACGCTGCCCCATCCGCAGAGGGGTAAAGTCATCCATCCACTCTCGTTCCCAGTCGCGATCGGCGAGCAGCTCATATTCAATGGTCGGGCAGGGCTCGTCCGGCATTTTCTCCGACCAGGCCGCCTCAATACGTGCCAGCATGCTCTCAACGCCTTCAAGGTCGTCGTAGAGGCCGGTCAGGATAGTATCTTCCCACAGCGGTGTGGTGCCACGCTCAGGTTCAAATACCGGATCATCATGGGCATCCTGAAGGCCGATAGCGGTGGCTCCCTCATCCAACAGGAGCTCTTCAAGAAACTCAGCTTGCTCAGGGGCAACATGGGTTTTGAGTTGAAGCCAGGGCATGGTGGGTCTCCGCAAGGCGAATTAAAGACAAATACGGGGTGGACAAAGGCCACCCCGTTGGGCATCAAACATAACGCTGGAGAGCGATCTTAGCTGCTGAGTTTCTTTTCCAGGTAGTGAATGTTGACGCCGCCCTGGCGGAAGTAGCTGTCACGCACCAGATCTTTTTGCAGATCGATATTGGTTTTAATACCTTCGACCAGCAGCTCATCAAGTGCATTACGCATCCGGGTCAAGGCTATTTCGCGGTCTTCCCCCCAGGTGATTAGCTTGCCAATCAGCGAGTCATAGTGGGGCGGAACGGTATAGCCAGTGTAGAGGTGTGAATCCATGCGCACGCCGAGGCCGCCCGGCGAATGGTACAGGGTGACCTTGCCCGGTGAGGGCATAAAGGTGCGCGAATCTTCAGCGTTGATGCGGCACTCAAAGGAGTGACCTGAGAGCTTTACATCTTCTTGGCGAATCGACAGCGGCAGGCCAGAGGCGATACGCAACTGCTCTTTGACGATATCCACGCCGGTCACCATTTCGGTGACCGGGTGCTCCACCTGGACGCGGGTATTCATCTCTATGAAGAAATACTCACCGTCTTCGTACAGGAACTCGAAGGTGCCTGCGCCGCGGTAGTTAATCTTGATGCAGGCTTGGCGACAGGCTTCAAGTACTTGGGCACGGGCTTCAGGGTCGAGGCCAGGCGCCGGTGCTTCTTCAAGCACTTTTTGATGGCGACGCTGTAGCGAGCAGTCGCGATCATAAAGATGAATCGCATTGCCCTGACCGTCAGCAAGCACCTGAACTTCAACGTGGCGCGGTTTTTCAAGGAATTTTTCCATGTAAACCGTGCCGTCACCAAAAGCGGCGTGTGCTTCGGTGCGAGTAACCGTAATCGCTGACAGCAGGTGGCCTTCGGTATGTACCACGCGCATACCACGGCCGCCGCCGCCAGACGCTGCTTTGATAATCACGGGGTAGCCAATCCGGCGAGCGGTGGCTAAATTGGTGGCGTCATCATCGCCTAACGGGCCGTCTGAGCCTGGAACAGTGGGAACACCCGCTTCCTTCATCGACTGAATGGCACTGACTTTGTCACCCATCAGGCGAATCGTCTCAGCGCGGGGGCCAATAAAGGTGAAGCCAGAACGTTCTACCTGCTCGGCAAAATTGGCATTCTCCGAGAGAAACCCATAGCCAGGATGAATCGCAGTGGAGTCAGTGACTTCTGCGGCGCTAATGAGGGCCGGAATATTTAAGTAAGATTGCGCAGAGGATGCCGGTCCGATGCAAACGGCTTCATCTGCTAAGCGAACGTGCATAAGTTCACGATCAGCTTTGGAGTGTACCGCTACGGTTTTAATGCCCAGTTCTTTACAGGCTCGTAGGATACGGAGGGCAATCTCGCCGCGGTTCGCGATAAGTACCTTGTCCAGCATGAGAGAATCCATCCGTGTTGAAATGAAAGATTAAGCGATAACGATCATAGGCTGATCGAATTCAACCGGCTCGCCGTCTTCCACAAGGATGGCTTCCACCACGCCGTCGCGGTCTGCTTCAATCTGGTTCATCATTTTCATGGCTTCAATGATACACACGGTATCACCTTGCTTAACGCTATCGCCTACTTCCACAAAGGATTTAGCACCCGGGGCAGGGCTACGATAGAAAGTGCCCACCATCGGCGAGTTGACCGCTTCACCTCGGTAGCTGGCGCCTGCCGGTTCAGCGTCAGGAGTGGGTGCGCTGGCCGCTGGAGCATAGTTGGGCTGCGCATATTGGGGCATTGGCTGTGGCTGCCAAGTGGCTCCATTGGGATGGCGGCTAATACGTACTGACTCTTCGCCTTCCTGAATTTCGATCTCGCTAATGTTGGACTCTTCGAGCAGTTCGATCAGTTTCTTAACTTTACGGATATCCATGGCATAGCCCTATCAATGTCATAAACGGTAGTCACAAGACACTCAGTCACTGAGCGAAGAGTGCTTAATGGCGCTCAGAAAGCGCAGTAAACCAGATTTAAAAATGGAGAGAACGCTGCATGTTAGCGAACGTTACGACGTTCTCCCCTTTGAAAACGCTGTTTTCAGATAATATGGTAGCGGAGTTTGCCGAAAAAGTACCAGGATGTCCAGCAGCAGCCAGAAGCTGTCGATTACCGCAAATTTAAACAACTGTTTGACGATGTTCGCGGCAGAAGACTGCTAGAGCGCCCTAAAGCGCTGTCGAGGTTAGTGTGGATACGCGCGCTTGGGCAGCTTTGCGTTAACTGTTGGCGATCCAGTGGCTGAGCGATTCAAGGTGCTCGTGCAACTGACTGGCGGTGACTTCACCCTGGATACGCGCATCACGAATTTCCTGACGTTGATTAAAAAAGAGCAGGCTGGGAGGGCCAAATAGGTTGAATTGATCAAGCAGCTCGCGGCTTTGTGGGCCGGTATGGGTTACATCAGCGGCAATCAGGGTGTAATCGCTAAGCGCAGCAGACACAAGAGGGTCGGGATAGACATCACGCTCCATTAGCTTGCATGAGATACACCAGTCAGCCGTGAAATGGACGAACACCGGCTGTCCAGCATTTTCAGCTTGGGCAATGGCTGCCTCTAGTGCGGCTAAGCTATCCACTTCAGTAAAGTCGAGAGCTTCTGCCTGCTGCCCAGTTGGGTTAATGGTTGCCATGGCAAGGGGGCGGAGTGGATTGCCGCCGCCTTGGGCTGCGCCAATTACCAGTAAGACGCCCCAGGCCAGTAGCATAAGGCCTAGCGTCTGGCGTGCCCTGGGCCAGCCCTGAGGCTGATTGAAAGATAATGCGCCCAGAGCCAGTGCGCTGCCAATCGCTAGGCCAGCCCATAACAGCAAGGCAACAGGGGCCGCTACCAGGCGCTCTATCATCCAAATTGCCACGCCAAGAAGCAGTAACCCAAACGCTATTTTGACGCCGTTCATCCAAGCGCCGGTGCGCGGCAGCAGAGTGGTACCAAAGGTCCCAACGAGGAGTAGGGGAATACCCATCCCTAAGCCGAGTGCAAACAGTACTGCGCCTCCCATCACCGCATCACCCGTGGATGAGATAAACACTAACGCCCCGGCCAAGGGCGCCGTGACACAGGGCGAAACCACTAGCACCGAAAGTGCACCCGCTAAGGCTAACCCCCCAGGGCCACTGCGTTGGGCCCGTGCTTGCCAAGCATTAACGCGGCTAGCGAAGCGTGGTGAAAAATTGAGATTGAAAGCCCCAAACATGGTGAGCGCAAATAGTGTGAATAGCGCTGCAAACGTGATCAATACAGGGGCTGACTGTAAGTGCGCCTGAAGGTTAAGTCCGGCTCCAAATAACCCCATTAACATGCCAACGAGCGCGTAGGTGAGGGACATACCCATCACATAGCTGGCGGAGAGAACGAAGGCACGTGGGCGAGTGGGATTCTGGCCGACCACTATCGATGAAAGAATTGGAATCATCGGTAACACGCAGGGCGTGAAGGTAAGACCTAGGCCGGCAATAAAAAACAGCCCCAGAGCAAGAGGTAGGCTGGCGTCGCTAATCAAGGCACTGAAGCGACTATCTTCGCTTTGCGGGGCAGAGAAGGTGCTCGGAGCGGTGGCATCGACCACTTCATTGGTTGCGGTGTTATCGGCTTCCCATTGAGCAAATTGACTGGGCGGCTCAGTTTCGCTGGCCTCTAGGCTCGTGCGTTCCGGCGGGTAGCACAGTCCTGCATCGGCACAGCCTTGAAACGTGAGCTCAACATTCAAGGGGCCTGCGTAGGCAGACTCCAGCGGAACCTCAAATACCAACTGATCGCGAAAGATGTAAACATCGCCCATGAATTCATCGTTGGTGAATGTGCCCGGAGGAATGTGCGGTTCGCCGAGTGCTACACCCTCAGTTTGGCTTTCAACGGCCAGCTGGTGCCGATATAGGTAGTATTCATCTGCGATATCCAGGCCGATAAACAGCGTCTCGCCATCGTGCCAGGCGCTGGGCTGGAAGGCCTCCATTACCGGTAAAAATGCATCCTGATTGCTAGAAGAGGAAAACCACTGGGCTTGCGCCGAAAGCGGCAACCAGCCGAATAGCAAAACCAGTAAGGGAAATAGGCTCAGACGTTTAACAAATAACACGGTGCGTCCTTAATCGATGACATCGCAAAATAAGGTAAACAGCATACCGCAACTCTAAAACCTAGGCGTGCAAACTGCGATGACATGACGCGGCCAATAGAGCGCTAATACTACTCCCACAAAAAGACCGCCTTGTGCGGCGGCCTTTAGATGCGATTTTAAGGGGGGAGTTCGCACGCTTACATGAACGCTTATGCCTTTTGGTAAGCAATTACCGATTTTTCAATTGCTTTACGTGCGGCGTCGGCCCCTTCCCAAGACTCTACCTTCACCCATTTGCCTTTTTCGAGGTCTTTATAGTTCTCGAAAAAGTGAGCGATCTGCTGACGCAGCAGCTCGGGTAGGTCGGTGACTTCATGGACATCGTCGTAAAGCGAGCTGAGTTTGGCGTGGGGTACACAAACCAGTTTGGTATCTTCACCGGCTTCGTCAGTCATATTCAGCATGCCTACCGGACGGGCGCGAATGATGCTGCCGGGCTGAACCGGATGAGGCGTTATCACAAGAGCGTCTAGGGCGTCGCCATCGTCTGCCAGAGTGTGCGGAATAAAACCATAGTTGGCCGGGTAAAACATGGGGGTGGCCATGAAACGATCTACGAGCAGCGCGCCCATGTCCTTATCAATTTCGTATTTGATCGGATCGTGGTTGGCTGGAATTTCAATCACCACATAAACGTCGTTGGGGAGATCCTTGCCAGAAGGGATATTGTCGAAGTTCATCTTTGATTCCTTGATATTACAGTGGCTAGAGCCGTGCGGTTGCTAGGCAATCGTTTCAAAGTCGTTTATGGCGGTGAATTATACGAAGATGGCGGCACGATTACCAATGCGACATAGGTGGACGGGCATATTGCTAAGGCTGTAGCGCTTTGAATAAAGCAATATTAAAAACACGCTAAATCGATAGAGACGTTTGGTGGGCATCGTTTAAGCTCAGCTATGTGTATGATAGGCATTATTGATTGACAGTGATGTTCCTTGATCAAGTCGGCAACCTAGGAGGATGACTTGTCGCACGCCCAGTTGCTCATTAGTTATGGTCAAGCGTTTGTCGCGCCCAATCGGCGCCTGCATCGCAGTTCAATGTCGGTTCGTTTTCCAGAAGCGCCGCTACTGCGCGCAAAAGGGGGGTGTGCCGTTATTAGCGATTCTATTTCGCGAAATACGATGGCCAAACAAGCAGGAGACCTTAGCGTTCGTGGCTTCCTGGCTGACTATTTTTCAACGCCCGATCATTGGGACGTCAAAATGTCAGCGACGCGGGTGCTTCGCGCGCTGAACAGCTGGTGCTATAGCCAAAGCCAACACGTAAAAGAAGGCAGTTTTGTATCCTCCATGTCGGCAATGGTCTTTCGAGGCTGCGAAGGCCACCTGTTTCATATGGGCGATACGCTGGTCTTTCGTTTGCGTGGTGCAGAGTTTGAGCAGTTAAGCCGCGACCATGTGACCGATTTAGGTGGCTATCGCTACCCATCCAGGGCATTAGGGATGGATGGCAGCGTCGATATTGATTACACCCACATAGCGCTTAAACAAGGTGATCTGTTTCTGTTCACCACGCAAGGCGTGCGTGGAACCCTATTGCCATCGGATTATGTGCGTTTAATTCGCCAGGATGTAAGCGACCTTGATGCTGCCTGTGAGCGTTTGGCAAATGAAGCGAAGCAGCGTGCGCAAGAGCGTGGCTACGGTGGCGATCAGTTCTGCTTTCAGCTAGTGCGCATTGATGAGCTGCCTGAAGAAATTACCGAACACCCTGGGCAGATGTATGGAGATCTGCCGATTCCGCCCGAACTTGCACCTGGTGAACGTTTGGATGGCTTAGAGGTGCTTGCTGTGCTCTCCCGAACGGCACAGTCACGGGTTTACCGCGTTCGCGATGTACATACCGAGCGGGAAATGGTGATGAAAGCACCAAGCCCAGAGCTCTCATTGCGCAATGCTTATTTAGAGCACTTTCTGCTTCAGCAGTGGGTGGTTGAGCGGGTTAACTCGCCCTTTGTCGTGAAGGTGATGGAGCCGTCGCGCCCGCGCCGCTACCTCTACTATTTGATGCAGTCAATTGAGGGAGAGACGCTCCGCGAGTGGGCGGAACGTCATCCTCAGGCGAGTTTGATTCAGCGTCTTGATATTGCTAACCAACTGGGCAAAGCGGTGCAAGCGCTACACCATCGGGATATTATTCATCAGCAAATTAGCCCCGATAATATTTTGATCGACCCGCACGGCAAGCTGCTGCTTACCGACTTTAGCGCCTGCCATATGCGCGATGGAGAAGGACACCGTCACTCCGGCGAGTTGCTCCGTCAAGTCGGGTTTAACGTACATACTGCGCCTGAATATGCGTTGGCTGATAGCGTTGGTCGGCGCAGCGACCAGTACTCGTTAGCCTCAACGGTCTACTGGCTACTAACCGGCGCTCTACCCTATACCTTGACGCCTAACCGGCTGCGCAGCCACACCGACCTGGAAGAGTTAACCTATCGCAGCGCGCGGACGACAAATCCAGAAATTTCCCCCGAATTAGATGATGCGTTGCGGCGTGCTTTGGATCCTCAGCGGGCGCTGCGTTTTAGGCGTATGTCAGAGTTTTTGCACGCCTTAAGAAAGCCTTTGGGGCGGCTACCCGCACGGGAGGAGAGCCGCCAAGAGCCGCGTCGCTTCTGGCAAGGGGTGGCGGGTATATTGCTACTGTTACTGGTGCTTTCCTGGCTCTTACGCTAAACGCCGCCGCAGATATACAGATATAAACAAGGGACGATGGCGTTAGCCCTCGTCCCTTATGTCATGCCGCTATTTGCATCGTCACTGGCTTAATTGCTTGTAGCTTAAAGGAGTGCTTGTAGCGTGAAGAATAGCTTATAGCGTGAAAGCAGGCAGTTTGCGTTCGGCTTTGGCGAGCTTCAGTTTAGCGACCTTTGGCAAGCCATTCTCAAACGGCGGGAAATCTTCACCTTGAATCAGCGGTGAGAGGTAGTCACGGCATGCCTGAGTAATGGCAAATCCATTTTCACTGATAAAGTCCCGGGGCATAAATTTCTCTTGGTTAGCCACCTGAGACAGCGGGGCGGAGATCACATCCCACTGGTAGGGTGTCTGAGAAATACGCCGAATGGCCGGCATCATGGCGTTCTTGCCCGCAAGCGCTAAGGTCACCGCTTCTCGGCCCACCGCATAGGCTTGCTCAACGTCGGTTTTAGAAGCCAAATGGCGCGCCGCGCGCTGCAGATAATCCGCCACTGCCCAGTGGTACTTGTAGCCCAAATCCTGCTTGATCATGCCTGCAAGCGTTGGCGCTACGCCGCCTAGCTGGCGGTGGCCGAATGCATCGGTATTACCCGCATCCGCCAAGAACGTGCCATCTTCGTAGCGAGCGCCTTCCGAGACCACAATGACGCAGTAGCCATATTGCTTAACGCACTCTTCAACCCGCGCCATGGCCGCTTTTCGGTTGAAGGGAATTTCCGGGAAAATAATCAAGTGGGGCGGTTCGCCTTCGGCTTGGCCAGCTAGCCCGCCTGCGGCGGCAATCCAGCCTGCGTGGCGCCCCATGACCTCCAATACGAATACCTTGGTGGAGGTCGCACACATAGAAGCGATATCCAGCGATGCTTCAAGGGTTGAGGTAGCGATATATTTGGCAACGCTGCCAAAGCCTGGGCTGTTATCGGTAATCGGCAGGTCATTATCCACGGTTTTGGGCACGTGAATAGCGGTGAGTGGGTAACCAAGTTTCTCAGAGAGCTGTGAGACTTTCAGACAAGTATCGGCGCTGTCGCCACCACCGTTATAGAAGAAGTAACGAATATCGTGGGCTTTGAAGACTTCAATCAGTCGCTCGTACTGGGTGCGGTGCGTATCAATATCTTTCAGCTTGTAGCGACAGGAACCAAAGGCGCCGCCTGGCGTGTGGCGAAGGGCGGCAATGGCTTCATCGCTCTCTTGTGTGACGTCGATAAGGTCTTCCGTTAAGGCGCCGATAATGCCGTTATGGCCGGCGTATACCTTGCCAATTTGATCGGGAGCTTGGCGGCAAGCTTCAATGACGCCGCAGGCGCTGGCATTGATCACGGCGGTGACACCGCCGGATTGGGCGTAAAAGGCATTATGCTGGGCCATGGAAACGTCTCATCTCTTGAAAACGGGTAGGTTGAATCTTAGCGATATGCCATCGCAAAATAACGAGGTTCTGCAACGTAACGAAGTGTAGCGTAAAGCCATGCCGACTGCATCAGCGTATGTCGCTGATTAATCGATGCCGTCCATGTCCTGCTCGCGCTGTGCTAGCTGCCAACCGCCCAGGTCTTTATAGCGATTGACCATGGCGCAAAATAGCTCTGCTGTGCGCTCGGTGTCGTAACGCGCCGAGTGAGCGGCTTTATTATCAAATTCAATGCCAGCAGCGCGGCAAGCGCGGGCAAGGACGGTTTGACCGTAAATCAGGCCAGCAAGGGTGGCGGTGTCAAAGCTGGAGAAGGGGTGAAAGGGATTACGCTTAATCCCGCATCGGTTGACGGCTGCGTTCAAGAACCCCTGATCAAATGCCGCGTTGTGTCCCACTAGGATGGCGCGGGTGCAGTCATGCGCTTTGATGGATTTTCGGATAGGGCGAAAAATCTCACCTAGCGCTTCAGCTTCGCTCAGGGCCACTTGGCGTCGCAATGGGTCGTCAAGGTTGATGCCGGTGAAATCCAGCGCAGACTGCTCAACATTCGCTCCATCAAAGGGCTGAATGTGATACGCATAGGTGGCATCAGGAAGCAGGTTGCCCTCCGGATCCATGGTCAGCGTGACGGCGGCTATTTCAAGGACGGCGTCGCCTTGGGCATTAAATCCCCCGGTTTCTAAATCAACGACCACCGGCAGGTAACTGCGAAAACGTTGGGCCATTAATTCGCGGGCAATTGCCTCGCTCATGCAGCTCTCCTTAGTAAAGCGAGTAATCAATCTATTGAGCGGTAATCCACCGCTTTGTTTGGTGTGATTCTAGCAGCTTTAAACCCTAGGCGTCGTGGACGGTATTCGCTGGGCATCGAGAACGCTATACTCAACGTGTGTCTTAAAAATCAAACGCAAAGGTTTATCTTTTTAAAGGAGCAAAGAATGTCCGATGTCAAAAAGGTTGTGCTGGCATATTCAGGCGGCCTGGACACATCCGTAATCGTTAAGTGGTTGCAAGAAACCTACAACTGCGAGGTGGTGACTTTTACTGCCGACATCGGTCAGGGAGAAGAAGTTGAACCGGCTCGCACTAAAGCGCAAGCCCTTGGTGTAAAAGAGATTTACATCGAAGATCTGCGCGAAGAGTTTGTCCGTGACTACGTTTACCCGATGTTCCGCGCTAACACGGTCTACGAAGGTGAGTACCTGCTGGGTACCTCCATCGCGCGCCCTCTGATTGCCAAGCGCTTGATTGAAATTGCCAATGAAACCGGTGCTGACGCTATTTCTCACGGTGCCACGGGCAAAGGCAATGATCAGGTTCGTTTTGAGCTAGGTGGCTATGCGCTGAAGCCGGGCGTTAAAGTCATTGCCCCTTGGCGTGAGTGGGATTTAACCTCTCGTGAAAAGCTAATGGCTTACTGCGAAGAGCATAAGATCCCTGTGGATTTTGCCAATAAAAAGAAAAAATCGCCGTACTCCATGGATGCCAACCTGCTGCATATCTCCTATGAGGGCGGCATTTTGGAAGACCCTTGGGCTGAAGCTGAGGACGACATGTGGCGCTGGAGTGTCTCTCCCGAAGCGGCACCCGACCAGCCTACCTACGTTGAACTGACGTATGACAAGGGTGACATTGTCGCCATCGATGGCGAGCCGTTGAAAGCCCACGAAGTGCTGGAAAAACTTAACAAGCTAGGCGGCGATAACGGCATCGGCCGGTTGGATATCGTCGAAAACCGCTATGTGGGCATGAAGTCTCGTGGCTGCTATGAAACACCTGGCGGCACCATTATGCTGCGTGCACACCGGGCGATTGAGTCGCTGACCCTGGATCGCGAAGAGGCTCACCTGAAAGATCAGCTGATGCCGAAATACGCTGAGGTAATTTACAACGGTTACTGGTGGAGCCCGGAGCGTCGTATGCTGCAGGCGGCGATTGACGAAACCCAAAAGAATGTCTCGGGTGTCGTGCGTATGAAACTCTACAAAGGCAATGCTACCGTTGTTGGCCGCAAGTCTGACGAGTCGCTGTTTGATGAATCCATCGCTACATTTGAAGATGATGCGGGCGCTTATAACCAAAAAGATGCCGAAGGCTTTATCAAACTGAACGCATTGCGCCTACGGATTGCCGCCGGTAAAGGGCGTAAGCAAAGTTAAAAATTAGTAAATAGCTAATAATAGAAGCACAGCAACTCTTGCTAGGGCGGCGGTCATTTGTGACTGCCGCCCTACGAGTAAAGGAAATGTCATGCTTAAAAAAATATTATCCGGACTTTTTGGTAGTGATCGTCAAGCGACGCCAGGCGCCACCACTAAAGCTGCTGATGCTGTGGAATACAAAGGCTACGAGATTGTCTCTCAACCAGATGATCAGAGCGGCCAGTTTCGTGTAAGCGGTTGGATTCGTAAGACAGATGCTTCAGGCGAAGTGCTTGAACACCGCTTTGAGCGTTCCGACATGCTGCCCGGGCGGGACGCCTGTGATGCCATGATGGTCACCAAAGCGCAGCGCTACATCGATGAAGTGGGTGAGGCCATGTTTGCGCCAGACCCGCGCCGCGAAAACGAACATTGACGGTGAGCTGATATCTCCCTGTTCGTTCTATCATCTGTCATCAAGAGTGGAGGAGGCGTATGCGTGTTGTGCACAGAGCCTCACCCTGGCGCTCGCTAATCAATGAGAGTGGCCAGCTAAATAGCTCGGCGCTCACGGCGCCGCTGCAGGCCCTCTTCACAAAAATTTCTTCTCCTGCTGTCTCTTTAGCCGATGCCCATGCCTGGCAGCTGCCTCTGGTTGACGCTTTGGTCCATTACGACCTGCCTGCTTGGCGTATTAGCCAAATTATCAGTGACCACAATGTCTGGATTTACCGTCACGCCATTGCGCTATCGCTTGATGAAATGCAGGCCCAGGGGTGGGGGCCTCCGCCAGTCGACTACTGTGTTTTGATGCTGGGTTCTGCGGCACGCTTTGAAAGCCTGCTTGGCCCGGATCAGGATAATGCGCTGATTATTGATGATTACCCTGATCACCGCCACGTGGAGGTCGATGGCTACTTTCAGGCGTTGGGCGAGCGTTTCACCCAACGATTGGACGATGCGGGTATCCCGCTGTGCCGTGGGCATGTTATGGCTCGCTGGCCGATGTGGCGCAAGCGGATAAGTGAGTGGCATAAGCAGTTGGAGATTTGGAGCGCTGACCGACAGGTAAAACGGGTACAGCAAACCAATATTTTGCTCGATTTTTACCCGGTCGCAGGTAATGCCTACCTAGCAAAGCAACTGAGTGAAAGTGTCGCGGCCACCATTCCGTCGGCATCACTTTTTATGCATGAGATGGCAATGCTATTGAACGAGCTTCCGGTGGCGCTGGACCGCTTAGGTCGCATCGCCTCAAGCCCCCGTTTGGATGCGCCGCACAATCAGGCTGTCAATCTTAAACATCAAGGCTTGTTGCCCTTGATTAGTGCCACGCGTTTGCTCTGCCTGCGCCATGGGCGGCAGGAGATAAGTACCCGCAAGCGCTTAATGGCGCTTAGCCATATCGCTGGGGCGTTAACCTCATCACAAGCGGATCTGCTGTTGGCGGCATTTGAGCGATTGCAGCAGCGCTTACTGGATCAACAGCGCTTTAACAAAGCCTGTGGTCAAGCCGTAGACGGTTGGGTTGATCTGAGGCG